>JBBSCM010000001.1:0-59698 GCA_038250295.1 Anaerolineales bacterium
TGCGGTCAGGCGCGAGGATCGTCACTTTACCGAGGTTACGCATTTCCTGCGCCAGGGCCAAAAGTCCGGGCGCAAGTACGCCGTCATCGTTTGTTACTAAAATATTTTTAGTCATTTTATTTCCATGTTACTTTATTTATGATTTTTCAAAAGATGAAGTACGATCTTCCAAAGGATCATATCCACTTTCTATGTCATTCCATTTTGCCACAACCATCAACGCCCAGAACAACATGATGGTTGGCACGGCAATGACAAGATATACTGCTATGAAAAATAGAAACATATTAGCCTCCTGTTTTACTGTGTGGTTATGTCCAATCGTATAAAAACACTGCCAATGTAATTTACCGCCCAGCTCCCCAATATTTTGAACATGCTCCACTCTTTCTGCCTGCGGACTTTGGTTGTACCGTTCTTCAAAGCGATCAATAGATCTGCTGCATGGCTGCCTTCAAATTCAGTTGCGCCCAGGCCGATTGCATCCACAACGTGCGCGTCACTATTTCCTACCTGGGCAATATCCAATTGATTGGCCAGAATGCGCGCGTAATGATTACTCACCCTATCCAGCGCGGTGGCATTATATGTTTCAATGCCAAGCAATGTTTCAGCTACAAGCGGATCGCGCAGCGCCTTCAAAATAGTGCGCGCGCTCAAGCTCTTCATTCCCATTCCGCCCGCCATCGGATGCGGAGCAATGCAAACGCCGCCGAGTTCGCGCACTCTCAAAACTGTTTCGATCAACGAAAGGCCAGCATCCACTTTTTCTGTGATGAAGAAGGCCAGCAGGTCACCGTCAGCGGTGGTGATCTCAATTCCGGGGATCACTTCCACCCCGTAGATGGAAGCGATTTCCATTGCTTTCAACGCGCCTGCGATCTCATCGTGATCGGTAATGGCGATGACATCCAGCCCCAGTTGTTTGGCGCGGCTCAAAACGGCAGGCAGGGAAGCCGTGCCGTCATAGCTATGGATTGTGTGTAAATGTAAATCTGCAAGTCCCATAATGTTCTCCTTCCTTGGAGTCTGTTGTTTTTTGTTGTTACTATTTTGACAGGTTGCAATGAAAAAGTTTCAAACTTGTCAACGTCTGTGAAGTTGGAAGGCTTCTGAGATGAGTTTACCCTTCGGCTATTAAGAGGTTGTGAAGATGGTTTTAAGGAATTGTATGGGTTGGGTTAACAAAAAACTACCCGCTAATCAGGCGGGTAGCTGCCTCAGGGAGGCAAAGAGGAGGAGAAGAAAATGAATTAAGCGCGTTTGTGTTTCTTTAGAAAGTCGCGGCGTTTGCGGGTCGCGTCCACACCGAAGATAACAACCATAGATACAAAAATCACTGAAGTTAAAATTGTTTCCATGCGCTCTCCATTTCTATATTTCCATGATACATCAAAGTATTTATTTTGGACTTAAGAATCAGTTAACAACTGGTAAACAAATATGCAAGCATTAGAATGCATCTGCTTGTCCTCTTTTAAGCCGTGTGCGGGTTCCCTTGCGCATGGTCTGTAATAATTCCATGGGGGTAAGCAGGATGCGTTCACAGATCTGTGCAATATGCCCTGCGGAGGTGCCTCCATTTTGAATGGGCATCAATCGTTTCAATTCATCAATATTCAGGTTGGTGTGAACTTCCTTCCCCAATGCAATTGCTGTAAATGTGCAGGTGGATTGCTGGGTAATGACCACCTCAGCATTCGCGATCATTTGATTAATATCTCCATGGGCATAGACGATGGCAGCGGGCGCATTCTCATGAATCTCCCGCATTGCCCTTTTAGTATTTTCCAATGGATGCAGTTTGAAGATCAGATTCCTCTCTCCAGCGATTGCACTGCACTTACGAATGAAAGTTCGGCGGTCATCGTGACGGAAGGTTTCGCGCAGGGGAGAGGTTGCTGCCAGCAGGTAATCGTGGAATGGAAAATTGTTATTTTGCGCGCCTCTCAGGTTGTCGAAGTTTGGAATCCCGGTTACAGCTATTTTTTCCTCACGCACGCCCTTGCGGATGAATAAATCTGCATATCCCTCGGATGCCACGCAAAAAACATCGTATTCACTAGATAAACCATTTGTGGAGGTGTTCGCTAGATAGCGTGGCAGCTTCAGCCATTTGACGAGGTGATACATGATCCCCTCAGGCTCTGTGATCCCTTCCTGTACCAGAACAAGGCGTTTACCGCGGATATTCTTCTGCACCAATAAATCACTACAAGTAATGACCAGGTCGTACGACCGGGCTTCTCCTCGAAGGTCAACATTCAGGTGGGTGCGGGAAAGAAATTTATCAGTTTCACGTTTGTGGCGTCCGCCCAAAACTGTGAAATCCAGCCAGCCTATTTTGGCTAAAAAGTTTATGATCCCATCCCCATAATAGGGTGTGAAATAACAGTTATGCTCCTTGATTAAATTAAGAGCGATTGCGTGCATCTGGGTGGTTTGGTTCAGGGACCCGCAAATAAAAAGGATGTTGCCCATGCGTTACTCCGTTTTTGATTGAGTTTAATCAGCATGTATTAAGCCGCCCATAACGAGGTATTAAGGTATTGTTTAATTCCAGGTGCCCAGGCATCCTTTACTTATTGTTAACAATACCTTTTGGGTGCGTTAACTTCGATGGACTATCTTATAAAGACGCCATCCCCTCGAAGAGAAAAAAATGCCGCGCACAAACTTTGACTATGAACTCCAGATTATTCGCGACGACCTGCTGCTCCTGAGCAGTATGGTGGAAACTGCCCTGGTTGAATCAGTTTCTGCCCTAAAAGACCACGATATGGAGAAATCGCAGGTTGTTTACGATAACGATAGGCAGGTCAATGCGAAACGATTCGACCTGGAGGGGCAGATCATCGTTACGATTGCCACCCAGGCGCCTGTTTTATTTGACCTGCGCTTCCTGGCCTCCGCGCTTAATATCTGTACCGAATTGGAGAGGATCGGCGATTATGCCAAAACGATCGCGCGGATTAATTTACAATCCGAAGGCACCAGCGTTCCGCGCTTTTTAAACGCCACCTACGAGATGGGGATCAAAACATCTGATATGCTCCACCGTGCCATGACAGCTTTTCTCCATATCAATGTGCCCTCCGCCATCCGCATTATCTCTGATGATGATATTATTGACTCAATGTACAACAAGCTCTATTCTGAATTGATGGATTATGTGATTCACGGCGCACATCATATGGAACGCGTCAACTATCTGCTTTGGGTGGCGCATAATTTGGAGCGTGCCGCTGACCGTGTGACTAATATTTGTGAGCGCACCGTTTATATAGAAACGGGAGAATTGAACGACACGGCATTTTCCAACCTGCATCACCCACAGTAAGAGCAGGACTATGCAAACGATTGCAGCAATTGATGTCGGCTCCAACGCCATGCGTATGATGGTCGGACGGATGGTTTTTGATGGGAAAATTGAAGTGGTGGAAAACCTGCGCCTGCCGGTGCGTTTGGGGCAGGATGCCTTTACCACAGGCTTTGTCAGCGAAGAGACGTCACAACAAGCCGTGGATGCCTTTACCCGCTTTCGCAAGATCATGGATGATCATAAAGTGGAAAAAGTGCGCTCTGTCGCCACGAGCGCGATGCGTGAGCTGACCAACAGCGGTCTTTTGATCGACCGAATTGCACGCACCACAGGTATTGAAATCGAGGTGATCAGCGGGGAGGAGGAAGCGCGGTTGATCCATCTGGGCGTATCCCATTCTGTGGACTTGAAAAACAAACACGCATTATTGATCGATATCGGGGGCGGCAGCGTGGAAGTAACCCTTTCACTAAACGGAAACATCATCTCCACCGAAAGTTATAATATGGGGACGGTGCGTTTGCTCAAAAAACTGACCAGTGAAAAGAACTCCGGTCCCGCCTTTCATAAACTGGTGCGCGCTTATGCGGAAGCCGCGCGTCATCGCATTGACCGTGAGCTTGGCTCCAAAAAAATAAACATTTGCGTCGGGACGGGGGGAAATATCGAGGAGATGGGTAATTTACGCCAGAAACTTTTCAAACGCGATAGTGACCGTGCCATCACTCTTGAAGAGCTGGATAAACTCGTCGAAACACTGAGCAGGATGAAGGTCGAAGACAGGATGCGAAAATTCAAGCTAAAACCAGATCGTGCAGACGTCATCCTGCCTGCATGCATCGTCCTGCAAATGATCGCGCATGAAGCCAAGATCAAGGAAGTGGTCATCCCAAATGTTGGATTGAAGGATGGCGTGCTCTGGGACATGGCTTATCACCTGCAGGAAAGCGCACGTGTTTCGCCGCGTGAACAAGTGTGGACTTCCGCCCTGCGCCTTGGTGAGAAATATCAATTTGATGCGGAACATGCGAAGTTGGTCGCTCATCACGCAGGAAGATTGTTTGACCAGTCGTGTGCTTTACACAGCCTGGATGAAGAAAACAAACTGCTGCTGGAAATTGGCGCGTTATTGCATGACATCGGCCATTTTATCAATACAGTGGATCATGACAAACATGGCTTTTATATTCTGAAAGCCAGCCCGCTGATCGGTTTACCCGAAGCCAAGCAAAACATCATTGCCAATATTATGCTGTATCATCGGAAGTCAACACCATCCACTGAGGATGAAAGTTTTCGAACGTTGACACCGAAGGAACGCCTGGTGGTCATAAAACTCTCTGCGCTGATGCGCCTTGCAGACGGCCTGGATGTGAGTCACACGGGACGCGTGAAAGATGTACAGCTCGAGCGGCAGAAAAACATCTGGAAACTAAAACTGCAGGGAGAAGGCGACCTCATGCTGGAGCGATGGACGCTTGAAAAGCGCCAGAAGCTTTTTCAGGATGTGTTTGGTGTGAAGCTTGAAATCACGGAATAATATATGAATGCACAAACCCTTTTACTGGATTCTCTGAACACACGCTGGGCCAGCTATAAGGCCGAACTAAAGACCTGCCGCAGGGAGTTTTCGGAGGAAGCGGTTCATGATTTCCGCGTGGCAGCGCGCCGCTTGCTTTCTTCCCTCGATCTTTTACGCGTGGTCATACAAGACCCCAAAATTCAAAAAACACGGCGTATTTTGAAGGACCAACTCGATAACCTCGATGACTTGCGTGATGCACAGGCATTACTCGCCGACCTGTCGGAAGTAATTCATGAAACTTCCGTGCTTCAACCTTTTCAGGAATATTTACGACATAAGGAAAAGCAATTGCTGCGCTCGACCCGTAAGGAGATAAAATCTTTAAAAACCGCAAATCTTTCCAGGCGCATTGAGAAATTAAATAAAACAATCGAAGCGTTCAATCAGGCTGATCCTGAGATGGTAATATTTTCAGCAGTTGACGAGGCTTATGCAATTGCCAATCAGCGATATACTCTGGTTGACCCGAGTCAACCAGCCACGATCCATCGGCTCAGAATAGCCTTCAAGAAATTCCGTTACATGCTCGAAGCCATCCACCCGTTATTTGAGAATTTGCCCAATGATTATCTAAAAAAATTGCATGATTATCAAGCCGCCATGGGCGACATTCAAGACATGGAAGTAGCTTTGCGGCAACTTTCAGATTTTGACGAACTTGCACCTGAATCCTATGCCCCCGAACCTGCCCGCTCGTATTATAAAGAACGCCACGCCATTGCCTTATCGCGTTATATCGAAGACAAAGGCGAGATCGTTACTTTTTGGCGCGCTGCGCCAGATCAACCTTTTCCCCAGGAGAAATAAAACATGAACTTATACATTATTCGCCATGCCATTGCAGTGGAGGAAGGCACACCAGAATACGAGGATGACAGCCAGCGTCCGCTCACAGATAAAGGCAAAAAGAAAATGAGGCAGATCGCGAAAGGTCTGCGCTCCCTGGGCGTGGGTATTGATTTGATCCTATCCAGCCCCTACGCCCGCGCAAAAGAAACGGCGGAAATTCTCGCGGATGTTTTCAAAATGAAAAAGAATGTTGAGCTTAGCGAGAACCTCGTTCCAATGGGTGACCCCGACCTGTTGATCGCGGAAATGAACGAGAAATACAAAGTGGATGGCATTGCATTGGTTGGGCATGAGCCGCAATTAACCCATCTGATCGGCTTGCTTGTTTCTGAAAATGCGGGCGTGGATATGACCTTGAAAAAAGGCGGCGTTTGCAGTCTCTCCGCCGATGACCTTCATCATGCCCGCAAAGCTACGATAGAATGGCTGCTTACACCGGGCATCCTGGTTGAGCTTGGTGACAAATAAGCCTATGACCGAAACTATTGACCTTACCTCTCCCTCTCTTTATATTAACCGTGAGTTGAGTCTGCTGGAATTTCAACGCCGCGTGCTGGAGGAAGCCTGGGATGAATCCAAACCTTTGCTCGAACGTATTAAGTTCCTTGCCATCTTCGGCTCGAATATGGATGAGTTTTTTATGGTGCGGGTATCTGGCATTCGCAAGATGGTGGAAGCGCGTATTATGGATGTCTCGCCTGATGGGGCAACTCCGCCGGATCAGCTTGCTGCAATTCGGAAATTGTCTCAGGAGTTAATGATCGAGGCCCAGAGATTTTATCAACGGAAACTTTTGCCCAAACTGGATAAAACAGGCATCCACATCATTGATTATCATAAATTAAGCAAATTGCAAAAAGAACGCGCGGACACTTATTTCAAGGAATTGATCTACCCCGTCCTCACGCCGCTTGCGCTTGACCCTGGACATCCGTTCCCGCATATTTCAAATTTAAGTTTGAACCTTGCCATTGTGATCCACGACAAAAAAGGAAACGAGAAATTTGCGCGCTTGAAAGTGCCGGACACCCTGCCGCGTCTTCTGCCTATCAAGCGTTCTTCCGGTGGGGTCCGCAAAGACGGCACCATTCCTTTTCAGCATTATTTTGTATGGTTGGAACAGGTAATTGCCGCCAATCTCGATGACCTCTTCCCCGGTATGGAAGTAACCGCTGCGCATCCCTTCCGCATTGTGCGCGATGCCGATATCGAAATTCAGGAACTCGAAGCAGACGATCTGCTCGAGACCATGCAGCAGAATATCCGCAAACGAAAATTTGGCTCGTTGGTGCAGGTGGCTATTTACGAGTCCATGCCTGAGAATATTCGCGAATTACTGGTGGATAATTTGGAAGTATCCCGAAACGATGTCTATGTTTTGGATAGTCCGCTTGGCTTGAGCGGATTATGGCAGCTTTACAGCAATGTGGAACGGCACGATCTAAAGGATGCAGTTTACAAGCAGCGTACTCCCAAAGCGCTTAGATATGCCACAACCGCAACGGATATCTTCGACGCGATCAGGAACGAAAATATCCTGCTCCACCACCCCTATGATTCTTTCAACCCGGTGGTTGATTTCATCAATGCAGCGGCGCGTGATCCGCAGGTACTGGCGATCAAGCAAACGCTGTATCGTGTGGGCGCAAATGCCCCGGTCGTTGAAGCTCTACTCGATGCGGCGGAGCGCGGCAAACAGGTGGCGGTATTGGTTGAACTCAAAGCGCGTTTCGATGAAGAATCAAATATAGGCTGGGCACGCGCATTGGAAGAAGTGGGCGTGCACGTGGTCTATGGCCTGGTGGGTTTGAAGACCCATTGCAAAGTGACCATGGTCGTGCGCCAGGAGGGTGAGGGCATTCGCAGATATTTGCACCTTGCAACGGGAAATTACAACGCGCTCACTTCGCGGATTTACGAGGATATCGGCATGTTCACTTGTGATGAAGCCATGGGCGCGGATGCAACCGATCTTTTCAATTATTTAACGGGCTATTCCACAAAACAGGGATACCGTAAATTATTCGTGGCTCCCGTTACCCTGCGTAAAAAACTGGAGGGACTCATCCTGCGTGAGATCGAACACGCGGGGCAGGGACGCAAGGCGCGCTTGATTTTTAAACTTAACTCGCTGGTCGACCCGCACATGATTCAACTTTTATATAAAGCGTCTCAAGCCGGTGTGCAGGTGGATTTGTTGGTGCGCGGTATGTGCTGTTTGCGCCCCGCTATAAAAGGTGTCAGCGAAAATATCCGCGTCATTAGTATCGTTGGGCGTTATCTTGAACACAGCCGCGTATTCTATTTTCAGAACGACGGCAGGGAGGAGATCTATCTCGGAAGCGCAGACCTTATGACACGCAATCTTAATCACCGTGTTGAGGTGGTTTTTCCGGTTGAAAACAAGGGCCATATAAAATATTTACGCCAGCACGTTTTGGAAACATATTTTAAAGACAATACCCGTGCGCGCATTCTGCAATCAGACGGAACGTACATGCGCCTCACACCTGAGGCAGGCAAAGATGTTATTGATGTGCAGGAAAAATTTATGAGCTAGGTTGTCAAAAGGGGAATTACAAAATAGAAAACGCTTCCGCGGCCTTCATCGCTTTCCGCCCAGATGCGCCCGCCGTGTGCTTCGACAATATGTTTTGAAATGGACAATCCCAGTCCCGTGCCTGAACCTGTGCGGGATTTATCCACGCGATAGAATCTCTCAAAGATACGGGACAGACTCTCCGCTGGGATTCCGACTCCTGTATCCTGCACAGCGAATCTGATTCCATCCTCACCTGATACTGCTTCGACGTTTACTTCCCCTCCAGGCTTAGTGAATTTAACCGCGTTGTGAATAATATTCACCAGCACCTGCTCCAAACGCGATTTATCTGCGTGAATATTTGGCAGGTCGTCTTCGCAATTGACGGATAATTTTAAGCCTGCGCGTTCGGCTTGCATCTTCATGCGGTCTGCAGCGGAAGTGATCAAACTCTTTGGCGTAAGCGGCGCAAGCATCAATTCCACCTGGCCTGATTCAATGCGCGAGAGGTCAAGCAGTTCCTGCGCCATTTGTGTGAGCGCATCCACTTCAGTGCTGATCCTGCCCAGGAAACGCGGACCAGCATCCGGGTCGGCGAGAGCGCCGCTTTGTAACGTCTCGGTTAATGCTTTGAGAGAGGCAAGCGGGGTCCGCAGTTCATGCGAAACGTTTGAGATGAAGTCCCGCCGCACGGTTTCAAGCCTGCGAACGCGTGTCAGATCCTGCACGAGCAGAAGGCTTCCGCTGGCGTGGGTATCGGGAATGGCAACCAGCTGCAAAAATTGACGACGCGCGGGCAGCTCAACAGTTTCGCTTTGGATCTCGCGCGTTTGCTGGCAGCGCCGCCAGGCCTCCACGAGCTGATGATTGCGAACCACTTCGGTAACACTATGCCCGATTGCGTGGGATGTTTCAAAGAGTTTTTTTGCGGCTGGGTTCGCAAATTGGATCAATCCGTTTGCATCTGCGATGATGACGCCGTCGATCATTTGTTCAAGGACAGTGGAAAGGCGCGCGTTTTCAGAAGCCATTGTTGAAAGCCGCAGATCAAAGGATGACTTCAACGAAGCAATGGCATTGGATAGATTTTCTATTTTTTTTATGTCGGTGGGGAGGCTTTCAGGCGAAATGCGCGCAAGGCGGGCATATTCATTCATGCTCTTTTTTAAATCGTAATAGAGCCATGCAAACCACACGGCAATGACAAGAAAAATGATCGCGAGGTACAAAGGCAATTCATCCATAGTAGTTCGTAATTCGTAAATTACTCATTACGAATTACGCATTCATCCTATCCCTCGAACCTGTATCCCCCGCCTCGCACGGTAACGATACGTGTGGGGTTGGAAGAATCCGCCTCGATCTTTTGGCGCAGCCAGCGCACATGCACATCCACGGTGCGGCTATCTCCGATAAAGTCCCAGCCCCAAACGCGCTCAAGAATGAATTCGCGCGAAAGCATCTGGCGGCGGTGTTCGGCAAGGAAAAGCAGCAGTTCGTATTCTTTCGGTTTGATCTGCACCGGTTTGTCGTTGAGCAGAACTTCGCGGCGCGTAAGATCAATGGTGAGATTCTCAAAGGTTAATTTTTCATGCGGGGTGGCTGCATCCTTGCTCTTGCCCATTTCCTCGCGCAGCAAACGCGCGCGCCTGAGTTGCGACTTCACGCGCGCCATCAACTCGCGCATGGAAAAGGGTTTGGTCAGGTAATCATCCGCGCCGACTTCGAGACCCACCACACGGTCAATTTCATCATCACGCGCTGTAAGCATAAGAATGGCTGCAGACATTTCCTTGCGGAGAATACGCGCCACTTCAAAGCCGTCCATTTCAGGGAGCATGATATCCAACACGATCAGGTCGGGCCGCAGCCTGCGTGCAAATTCAAGCGCGGAACGTCCATCCCCAACGGCTTCAACCGTATAACCTTCTTTTTTCAGGTTATAGGCAAGCGTTTCCTGTAAAGAAATTTCATCTTCGACGATCAGAATTGTTTCAGCCATTGACGGGAATATACCATAAAGGCAAAATTGTCTGTTAATGGCATGTTAAGGGTTGGACGTATCGTCATTCCATTGTAATGCTTTGAATATTATGGTTGAGTAAAATTATCCTGTTTATGGTTGTCTAACCCAACATGGCAAAAGAATTTCACTACACATGGACCTGGGATCTTGAATCCTCTCCTGAGGCGCTCTGGCCGCTGGTATCGGATACGAATCGCTTCAATCACGATAGCGGTTTGCCTCCCATAGAGTTGCTGGGTATCTCAAATGGCGTCAAGTTGGTTAGGTTTAAAATTCCTTTCTATCGTGTGGAATGGGAGGAAGAACCTTTCGAGTGGACATATCCTTATCGTTTTGGCATCCTGCGCCGATACAGAAAAGGTCCGTTTGCTGAAATGCGTGTAGATTGCCGCCTTGAGCGGCTTGAATCTTCGGGCACACGGATCACCTATGAAACCTCGGTGAAATCCGCAAATATTTTAGGAGAGATGGCCATTCCACTTGGGATTGGCATCTACAGCCCGAAACGATTTGGCGAAATCTTCGATCTTTATGACCGCATCGCTTTGCGCGGCGGCTCGGTGTTGACCGTTGCCAGGGGGAGGAATCTTTCCTCGGCAGGCCACAACAAGTTCAAGGTGCTGAATGAGCGCTTAAAGGATCAAGGTGTGGATACTGTCATCCTTGATAGTCTTTATGATTTTCTGCATCGTGCTGATGATTTTTCCATCCAACGCATGAGGCCGTACGCATTGGCAGACGGATGGGGCCTGCCTCGCCGTTCTGTGCTGGAAGCATTTTTGCGCGCCACGCGAGCCGGCATGTTGGATCTCTATTGGGATTTGCTTTGCCCGGAATGCCGCGGTGTTGCCGAGGATCATGAACGTCTGGGGGATGTCACCTCCTCGGCGCATTGCAAGACTTGTCAGATCGATTTCAATACGAATTTTGACCACAATGTTGAGGTGATCTTCCGGCCCAACCCATCCGTGCGGGCAGTGGAGACCAATGTGGAGTTTTGTGTGGGCAGTCCGCAACGACAGCCGCATATCACTTTCTCGCTGATCGTTCCGCCGCGCGAGCAATTGCCGCTCACCACGATGCTCAATGAAGGCAGATATACTTTGCGCGCTTCGGAAGCGCCAGGTTCACAGATATTACTTGCCACATCGAACGGTCCGCAGAAAATTGACTTTCGTGCCGGAACCAGAGGCTGGCCATTAGGTGTGACGGAAGTGGGACTGATGCCAACCATTCGCCTGATCAATGAATCGGATCAAGCCCAGACTTTTGAACTGGAGCGTACAGCCTGGTCAGATCAGGCGGCGACAGCGGCAGACGTGACAACTCTGCAGGTATTCCGCGATCTGTTCTCAAGCGAAGTGCTGCGACCCGGCGAAGAAATATCCGTGGGATCAACCACCTTGATGTTCACGGACTTGCGTAATTCCACAAGACTTTATCGCGACATTGGCGATGCGCCTGCTTTCGGACGTGTAAGGGAGCATTTTGAGCTATTGGAAAATGCCGTAGCTGCGGAAGGCGGCTCCCTGGTGAAAACAATGGGTGATGCCGTCATGGCTGCGTTTCGCCATCCTGTCGATGCCTTGCGCGCGATCTGGGTTGTGCAGAAACAAATTGCAGCCAGAGGCGAGCCGCCTTTATCTCTGAAGGTCGGTATTCATCACGGCCCATGTATTGTCGTCAACTTGAATGACCGTCTTGATTATTTTGGTTCCACTGTTAATATCACCGCGCGTTTGCCAAACTTTTCCATGGGCGGCGAAGTGATCCTCTCCGAGCCGATCCGTAACGATCCGGAAGTGATCGAATTTCTTGAGAAGAACGCCTCACCCAATTCGTTGACTCGGTTTCAGGGTGAAATTCGAGGGTTTGACCAGTTCATGGATTTGTGGCGGATCAAGATCTAAACGAACGGAGCGGCCTTTTACAAAAGGCCGCTCCGTTTTTTTTCTCTCATTCACCTTACGCAATTCGGTTTCATCCTACAAAAGTACCGCGACATTTATGTCGCTCTTGAGTGAAAGGCGACATAAATGTCGCTCTTGAGTGAAAGGTGTATTGGTCAGCAATAGGCTGAACACTTTTGCCCCTGTTTGCCCACTCAATTTGAGCGAGTTTTGTGGGTCGCCGTAGGCAGGCAGGTGTTCATCCTTTATCTGACTAATACGCTCTTGAGTGAAAGGCGACATAAATGTCGCGGTACAGTAGCGGTACAGTATATGAGCAGGCAAAACTGCGTAAGGTGAGTTCTCATTCACCTCATGCGGAACGTCCCGAAGGTTTTCTTGAAGACCTCGTTCAATCAATCAAACCTTCGGGACGATGTTGACATCAGTTAATCAATCATGGTTAAGGCTTTTTTGATTTGCGTGTGAAGAATTTCAACAAAGCCCAGACGATCAGTACAGGCGGAGCGAAAATTGGAACAAGCACCACAAGTACCCAGATGAGAAAATCTATAATGCCTTGATACGCAAAAGTCACCGTCTTTTTGGCATTCTTGAAGGTGTCATCGGGATTCCAGACGTTGGGTGTAGGCGAGGGCGTGGGGGTGGGTGTAAGTTCTTCAGGTAAAACAGGTTCAAAGTTAATTGTGATCGTGGAGAAGGCGGAACGATCCTGCAGATAGTTCATCTGCCCCTTGATCTGTTCGATCTGAGCTTCCACGTTGGCAAGTTCCGCATTAATTCGCAGGGCTTCATCAACCGTTTTTGCTTCGTCAAGGAACGATTTGATACGGTCACGCGTGGCTTCGAGGTTGGTGACTTGTGATTGCAGGTCGACAAATTGATTGGATACATCTTCGCCAGTGGCAGTTTCGTCGAGTACCTTTACGGCCAGTCCGCGCAGGCGGCTGAGGCTGCGTTCAAATTGGTCAACGGGTATGCCAACCGTGATGGTGGCATATTTGTAATTCTCACCGTCAGACCAGGGTTGATACCATACGCGGGAACTGATGATATAGCCTCCCATGTCTCCAATGACTTGCGTGGCGCGGTCAATGGCGACATCGGTGTCTTCTACCTGAAGTTTGATATCCGCATTTTTGATGATCATGTGAGATGCGGCAAAGGCGGCGTTGTCAGGTTCGGAGCCTATGTTATAAAGCGGGCCGACGGCCAGGTCAGAAGACGGCGCGGATTCTTCTTTTGCAAAAGCATCCGCTCCCCCGGCGCTTTGTGCGAGGGGTGCTTCCATCATGGCGGGTTCTTCGATCGCGTAAACTTGTGTGGCGGCTGGGGCGCCTCCGCAGGCGCTGAGAACCATCATTCCCAAAAGTACAAATACAACGAGTGCAGTGAAACGTGTTTTCATAATCTTCTCCTTTAGAATTTTATTCGGCGTTACAAGGTTGACGAAGGCGGGAGAGGAAAGGTTCCTTTTTGATTGCAGGGATCAAATAACCCCGCTCGTTTCTATTTCTTTTCGTCGAAAATCGTCACCGGCTGAATAGGCCAGCCTTCTTTTGAATATTGGACGACCATTATTGCCAGTTCACGCGGCACAACGTTTTTGTCCTTAACATCTTCCAGCGGCATCCAAAGTGGGAGATATGTGCCGTGCATAGGATCAAATTCACCGTATTCCTCACCTGTGCCTGTGCCAAATTCTCCGCTGAGTTTTTCAGCTAAAAAATAGCATTGGGTATTCCCATCAAAAAGCACATCCGCCACTTTTTGTTTGATCTTTACCTGAATTCCCAGTTCTTCCTCAGCCTCGCGGATGGCGGCTTGCTCCGGAGTTTCGCCTTCGTCAACACCGCCGCCGGGGAAGGCAAAGTAATGCAGTCCCGCGCGATGACGTTCGATGAGTGCGAGTTTGCTATCTTCGATCAGGATGATGCCGGAGCGAATTCTCATTAGTGTTATTTCCTTACGCAATTTATTTGTTTGCCACAGAGGTCACACACCTGCCCTCCCACTCGCTCCGCTTCGGGGACTATAGTGGCGGGGCGGTGCCAGGGGGGAAATTCCTGAGAAAAAACTTGTAAATCTCTGCGGACTCTGTGGATAAACGCGTAAGGTCGCTTAGTTAATCCATCACGCTGGGAGATGTTGTTTCTGCTCTTGCGAGCGTGGCGTTTATTTTTCTTAATCCGCTCCAGCCTTTCCAAAGCAGGTAGAGCACATACAGGTGGATGAGGACCTCGATCCATTCTCCAAGCCACATCATGATCAAAGCATCCACGGTATAAGCGATCATGCCGACCACATAAGCCCAGGCATGTCCCTTGCCAGAAAGGTAGCCGAAGCCTGCGAATATGCCCGCGATCACGGCGTTGATCGCAAACGCGATGGCATTGATAATAAAACTCGTTATCGTGCCGCCGTTGACTGATTCTGCAATATACAATGCAATACCGCTTATTAGCGTGGTGATGGCGAGACTTCCAAAAAAGCCGATATTGAGAATGATAAGCAGCGAGTTGAGAAGGGAGATGCCAGCAATGTAGTAAAAGACGCCGGGGCCGTCTGATGTATGGCGGCTTTTCTGCGGCGGCGGGTTGATCGGCTGGCTTTGCGGGAAGGGGGACGGCTGTTGAGGGCTTTCCATGATATTTTCTCCTTATTAATGGGACAAGAATTTATTTATCACATCAGTCATATTGTACCGATTAATTTATGGAAAAACTGCCAGAACCGTCATTTTTTTGCGCTTAGACAAATATGTTTTTAACGTTATGGTTATCGTTGCTCAACATTGCTCTTGTTTTACTTACATCCTCGTGTATTTTCTCGATTAACGCTTCCACGGAATCAAACTTCAACTCGTCGCGGATTCTTGAAACAAATTCGAGCTTCAAGTCTTGCCCATAGATATCGCGGTCAAAATCGAGCAGGTAGGCTTCGAGGCTGGGAACTTGTCTTTCGGGCGTGAAAGTGGGGTTGAGACCAATGTTGGTGGCGGCCATGAATTTCTCTTCGCCAAGGTGAGCCCAGCAGGCATAGATGCCGTTGAGCGGTGTAACTTTTTGTTGAGGATGATTTACGTTGGCGGTGGGGAAGCCGATCTTGCGTCCGCGTTCAGCGCCGTGGATGACCTCTCCGCTCATGGTGTAGTTGTATCCCAATAATTTTGCGGCTTCGCTTACATTTCCGGTGGCAACGAGTTTGCGAATTTCTGTGGATGAAATCACGCCGCTTTCGTCACTGAGCGCGTTGACCACTTCAACAGTGTAATTTAATTCCCCGCCAATTTCGGTCAGGCGCGCGGCGTTGCCTTCCCGTCCTTTGCCGAGGGCGAAGTCATAGCCAATGAGCAGGCGTTTGAGGTCAAGAGTCTGCTTGAGGCGCGACATATACTCCAAAGCAGTGGCAGTTGACAGGTCACGTGTGAAGCGTTGGGTGATGACGATGTCCACGTCCAGAGTCGCAAGTATTCCCGCTCGTTCATCTGGTGTGGTCAGACATTTAATATCCCGCCCGGTAAGCACGCTGGCTGGGTGAGGATCGAAGGTTAATAAAACCGCAGGGGCATTGTCTGCATGTGCGTCTGCTGTAAGCTTGCGAATGATCTCGCGATGCCCGCGATGAACGCCGTCAAAGACGCCAATGGTGAGCCACGCATTTTTCGTGGAAATTTCTTTAAGGGAATGATAATGCTGCATAGTATAAAAAAAGCCGCCATGACGGCGGCTTATCGTCATTGCGAGGAGGGCGCTCTCCCCACCGAAGCAATCTCCATCTATGATGGAGATTGCTCACCTGCACTGGCGTGCGGCGCAAGTGTCGGGCAAAGTGCAAGTGCGCCCTCGCAATGACGGGATGGATTAATTAATCTGAAGTGAAGAAGACTTTCTTTGGCTGCCATTCACGGGAGCCGTCTTCATTTATGGTGATTTCCATGAGGGCGACCAATTCGCCCTGTGTGCTTACACCGCGAACTTTTGTCTCTGTGGGTTCACCGACAACCTTTACGCGGTGTCCGTGACGAACACCTTCCACTTCATCCGGGTTGAGTTCCACTGCGGGCCAATCGCCAAGCGCTTCTGCGGCGGGAATCAGGTATTGATACCAATTGCCTGCTGTGAAGGCTTCCTGCAATTTTCGCAGAGGCACCGAATCGCGCAATGAGAAACGTCCACTTTTTGTGCGGCGCAAGCCGACCAGGTATGCGCCACAGCCGAGCATTACGCCGAGATCATTTGCGAGCGAGCGGACATAGGTGCCAGACGAGCAATGCACGTCAATGACCACTTCGGGCGGAGTCCATTCAAGGACTTCAAGGTGATGCACAGTGATCTTGCGCGGAGCAAGGTCCACTGGTTCACCCTCGCGCGCCATTTCGTAGGCTTTACGTCCCTGCACTTTTACCGCCGAGTAGGGCGGGGGAGTCTGTTCGATCTCGCCGATGAATGTTTTAAGCGCCGCTTCAAATTCAGCTTCGGTTACATTCACCGGGTCTTTTGTGGGGGTTACCATGCCTTCCGCATCGAAAGTATCCGTGGAGCCGCCCAAACGGATAATAGCCTGATACCGTTTATCAGAAGCAGAGACGTATTCACTTAGACGTACGGCGGGGCCAACCAGGATGACGAGTACCCCAGAAGCGCGCGGGTCGAGAGTGCCAGTGTGACCGGCTCGGCGCAAGCCAGTCCCATTTCGGATGGCCTGTACGACATCGTGGGATGTCATACCTACAGGCTTATCCACGACGAGAGCACCAGATATGGCGTTCTTTATATCCTGACTATTCATAATTCATTCCTCCTTAAATTTTTTCCACATTTTAATTATGACATACTTGGCTGAATTTGCAATAGGACTCTGGTTTTTATTAACTAACTATTATTTACTTTAGATTTAACATTTCGCGTGTTTTTGCGAGAACTTCTTTTTGGACTTCGCTCAGACCGCCCTCGATATCTGCTCCTGCGGCTGCGGCATGACCTCCGCCTTTGAAGTGTTTTGCTACCTGTGACACATCCACTCCACTCTCAAGTGCGCGCCACGAGATCTTAACATGATTGTCGCGTTGTTCGACGAAAATCATACCTACCTTATTACCATCAATTGCGGAGATCATGTTGATCAGATCGGCATCGTCGTTGCCGCCATAGCCTGCTGCTTTGCGATCTGCGACGGTTAAAGTGCCCCACACAATCCCATTCTTACTTTGCAAGCTGGAGAGCCCTGCGCCCCAATAGCGCGCGGCAGGGAAGGTTTTCTTTACCAATGCGCGCATGTAAATATCGGGCATATCCACGCCGGTTTCCATCAGCGTTGCAGATTGACGAAGTGCATTTGGCGTTATATTCGATGTGCGGAAGCCGAGCGTATCCGTGATGATGCCCGTTAATAACGCGGCTGCGATTGGTTTCGTGATCTTTAATCCCCAGGCGGGCAGGTGAGTGGTGAGGATGGCGGCAGTGGCAACCTCCTCGGCCTCAATCAGATTTAGTTTTCCAAATTTTTCGTTGGTCTTATGATGATCAATATTGATATCGGGCTGGCCAAAATTCTCAAATGCTTTTCCCACACGTTTGAAATCGGCGCAATCCACGGTGATAAAGGTATCGTGATCTCCGTTGGGTTCCTTTTTGATGAGTTCGCTTCCGTCAAGATGTTTGAACGAAGAAGGCACACCGTCCACGAGGATCATTTGCACGGATTTACCTGCATCGCGCAGGGCCAGACCAAGCCCGAGTAGTGATCCGATCGCGTCTCCATCCGGGCGGACGTGCGAAACGATCACGATTTTATTTGCTGTATCCAATCTGTTCTTTATTTCCCCTATGAGTTGGTTATCCACTTATGGTTATCCTCCGAAATTATATATCATTGCGAGAAGCGCTCTTGTTCTTCCCTGGCACCGCCCGCCACTATAATCCCCGAAGCGGAGCGAGTGGGAGGGCAGGTGTGCGACGAAGCAATCCTCAATTTATAAGGAGATTGCTTCAGGCGGGTGGTTTCGATACGGGCGAAAAGAGCATTCGCCCTACTCAACCACCAGCCCTCGCAATGACGTAGTTTATTTCTTTTCTCTTAACCCTGCCAGAACTTTTTCGATGTGGTCTGCATTTTCGGGCGTGGGGTCCCAGTGGAAGCGCAATCTGGGAAAGGCGCGTACTTCCACTCTTGAAGAGAGTGTCCGCCTGAGGAAACCGGAAGCAGATTCAAGTCCCGCGAGAATCTCGGGCGCACGCCCGGCGCCCTCAATGGCTGAAAAGTAGACATCCGCAAAGGCGAGTTCCTTGTCTATCTTTACGTCGGTGATGAAGATGTCTTTTAGGCGCGGATCATTGATCTCGCGGATGAGCATCTCCGAAAGTTCCTGGCGGACGCGGTCCGCAATGCGTTGTAAACGAACACCTGAAGGCATGGTATTAACTCACTTGCCGTCTTTGCGAGGAGGGCGTTCTTTCCGACGAAGCAATCTCCAATATGTTCAGGGAGATTGCTTCGTCGCCAAGTGCAAGGGCGCTCCTCGCAATGACGACACTATTCTACAATATAACAAACCAATTGATCGCCGGGTTGAATGTCATTAAAGCTTTTGAAGCCAACGCCGCATTCAAAGCCCTGACGAATTTCTTTGACATCTTCTTTTTCATGACGAAGCGATGAGAGGTCGCCTTCGTAGATCATATCTGTGCCGCGGAGGAGCCGCACGCGCGCACCGCGCCTGAGTTCGCCATCTGTGACTTTGCAGCCTGCAACCTTACCAAACTTGGAAGCAGTGAACACATCCAACACTTGTGCGCGGCCAAGCACTTTTTCAACAAGCTTGGGTTTAAGCATACCATTGAGAGCCTTCTCAATGTCTTCGGTCATGCGATAAATGATTTCGTACAGGCGAATGTCCACGCCTTCTTTTTCAGCGAGGCGGCGGCCGTCCACATCAGCCTGTACGTTAAAGCCGATGATAATCGCTTTTGACGCGGCTGCAAGCATAACGTCATTGTTGCCGATATTACCCGTTTCTGCATGAAGGATGTGCAGGCCGATCTCGCCTTCACCGAGCTTGTTCAATTCGTTAACGATCGGGTCAAGTGAACCTTGTACATCTGCCTTGATGATGAGGTTGAGTCCCTTGGCTTCGCCGGCCTGCACGTTGGCAAACAGATCTTCCAGAGAAACTTTTTTCTTGGTTTGGGAAAGGGCCTTGGCCGCATCGGTGCGTTCCGATACGATATTGCGCGCTTCTTTTTCAGAGTCTACTACCTGGAAAATATCACCAGCGGAGGGCATGCCGCTTAGTCCCATAACAGCTACGGGCGTGGACGGACCGGCTTTCTTAATCGGCTTGCCTTTGTAATCTGTAATCGCGCGTAGTTTTCCATAAGCGGTTCCAGCTACAACAATATCGCCTGCTTCGAGAGTTCCATTCTGAACAAGCAAAGTCGCCAGCACGCCTTTGGATTTATCCAACTCAGCTTCAATGACTGTGCCGATCACTTTTCCGCCAGGGTTGGCCTTGATCTCGTTGCTGTCGGCCACAAGCAAAATACCTTCGAGCAGATCATCGATGCCCTGCTTTTGTCTTGCAGAGACAGATACAACCATCGTATTGCCGCCCCAATCATCAGGGACGAGTTCAAGCTCGGCAAGCTGCTGTTTCACACGATCTGGGTTGGCGTTTGCTTTATCGACTTTATTCAATGCCACGATCAGAGGAACGCGCGCAGCTTTGGCGTGCGCAATGGCTTCGCGAGTTTGCGGCATGACGCCGTCATCTGCAGCGACGACCAGCACAACGATATCTGCGCCTTGCGCTCCGCGTGCGCGCATTTGCGTAAATGCGGCGTGACCGGGTGTATCCAGAAAAGTGATGAGGCGTCCCTTCTTTTCAACTTGATAAGCGCCGATGTGCTGCGTAATACCGCCGGCTTCCCCTGCGGCAACTTCCGTCTGACGGATGGCATCCAGCAGGCTGGTCTTACCGTGATCAACATGCCCCAGAATGGTTACTACCGGAGGGCGTGGTTTTAGGAGTGAATTATTTTCTCCCGCGATCATCTGACGCCAGATGGGTATTTCCCCGGTTTCTTCTTTTGTAACTTCTTCTGTTGCTTCAAGGACGGCTTCGAATCCATACTCTCCAACCACAATCGCAGCCGTGTCAAAATCAACGGTCTGATTGATGGTTGCCATGACACCATTCGTCATCAATTTTTTGATCAGGTCAATCGGGCTTTTTTCGATCTTCAGCGCCAGGTCACGTATCACAATACTGGCAGGCAATTCAAGTTTATTACCATTGCTACTCATAGGCCATCTCCTTCTGGTTTACGGAGATCATCTTTCGAGGTCCGCATCTTTATTAATTCTCCAACGAGAGGCTTGTGAGCGAGTGGCTATTCGTTCACATGGCTTTGCTTGTTGGTCTCTGCTGCATCATGATGCGGCAAAGTAATAATGAATTCTTCCAATCGAGCGCGGTCCTCTGCGGTCAATTCAGCTTTGAGCGCATGCGCCAAAGCTCCCCTCAGTCCGTTCACCCAGCATTCACGCTGATCGTGCAAGTACGCGCCTCGCCCGGCTAGCTTGCCGGTTGGGTCTACTCGTACCCCTTCAGCCGCGCGTACGATCCGCACCATTTGCCTTTTTGGCAAAACTTCGCGGCATCCCACGCAGGTCCGTTGGGGTACGTGTTTTACGCGTCGGGCAGGTTTCTTCGTCACCTTCAATATACCCAAAGGGAAAGGGTTATTCCCAATCACTGCCGGTATCGTCGGTGCCGCGCTTGTGTTTCTTACGGCCAACAACCGCCCCAAGTTTTTCATCGAATTCCAATTCGACGCCTTTCTTCTTGCCTTTCTTGTCCTTCTTCTTATCGTCTTCTTCTGTGGTTGCCGCAGTTTGGAATATCTCCGGCTTCATCTTGAATAACTCATCCAGAGAGACTCCATCCTTCGCATGTTCTTCTTCCTCTTCGATAACCTTCTTCGCATCTTTCTTCGCGTCAGATTGTTTATTCGGAACAGGTATTTCCTCCGCTGTGACAGGTTCCAACACGGCAACAGCCTCGGCGATAACAGGCTCTTCCATCTTGACAGGTTCAGGCTCTGGCTCAGGGAAGGTAAGTGCGGCAAGGGATTCTTCAATGTTTTGCATGGCCTTCGAGCCAATGCCTGCAAGCCCAAGGACTTTGTTCGCGTCTGTCTTGACCGCGAACATCAAACTGCCAACGGTCTCAAAACCGGCCTCAGTGAGGATGTTGAAGATGTGCTCTTTGATACCGGCTTGATCAAGCGGCATTTGGAATGCGAGAGCGGGGATTTCAGCGCGGGCTGCGGTTGTGCGTTCTTCTTCCACGCGCGCAGCTTCTTCTTTAATTTGAATCGTACGGCGTTCAACACGGTCCACGAATTGACCAAGGGCAGTATACTCTTCCGGCGTAATTGGGCGGCCTTCAGCCTTCTTGGCAAGAATTTCCTGCATTTGTGGAATAGCTTCCACGGCGGCAGGCAGTATTGCCATGAGTTCCGCATTGCCCTGTAATTTATTGAGAGTATCGCCAGCAGCTTCACTCAGTGACTTGATGTCGATGCGCCAGCCGGTGAGTTTCGCGGCGAGACGGGCATTCTGTCCATCGCGGCCAATGGCGAGGCTGAGTTGATCTTCACCCACGACAACCGTTGCCGTGCGTGCGCCTTCGCTATCAGCGAGATAAACGCCGTTGACGCGCGCCGGGCTGATGGCCTTGGAGATGTAAACAATGGGATCCTGGTCCCATTGGATAATATCGATTTTTTCATCGTGTAGTTCTTTTACAATGGCTTGAATACGGACGCCTTTGATACCCACACATGCGCCTACGGGGTCAATACCGGCTTGTGTGGCAGAAACGGCCACCTTCGCGCGTGCGCCCGGCTCGCGTGAAATGGCGCGGATCTCAACAATGCCGTGATAAATTTCAGGGACTTCATTCTCAAGCAAACGGCGCAGGAAGTTGCGATGCGCGCGCGAAAGCACGATCTGCGGACCGCGTGTGCCATCTTTTACTTCCATCACGACGGCGCGAATGCGGTCATGTAATTTAAGTCTTTCGCCGGGGATCTTTTGGTTATTGGGCATGACCCCTTCGGCCTTCATATCAAGTCCGATGGTCGTGCCCTGCGCATTGGTGGCTTGTACCAAACCAGAAACGATCTCGCCGACCTGCCGCTCGAAATATTGCATTTGATTCGAACGCTCGGCCTCACGGATGCGCTGCTGGATTACCTGACGCGCGGTCTGTGCGGCCACACGGCCAAAGTCTGCCGGGGTGGTTTCCACAACAACCATGTCGCCAAGTTGGGCCTCGGGGTTGACCTTACGCGCTACTTCCAACAGCACTTCAGTGCGGTCGTCAATAACGCTGTCTTCAACCACTTCCTTCTCAGCGTAGACTGTGACGATGCCTGTTTCTGAGTCGAGTTTTGCCTCCACATGCTGTGCTGTAGACGCACTGACAGCGCGGCGATAGGCAGAGACCATCGCGGACTCAATTGCAGAAACAACGATATCCTTGGCAAGTTGTTTCTCTTCAAGTACTTCATTAAAGGCTAATGCAAATTCATTTTTTGGCATGTCACTTACTCCATTGCTCCTATTATTACAAGCAGAAAAGTGGGGGTTACCCACTTTTCGGTGTCGTCTCTATGGGGTTTTCCGTCCGCTCAAAATTTTAGCATAGAGGCAGAGAAGGCGCAAGGTATAATCTTTCCCACATGACTGAAAGAGATATGCAAAAAGCTGCATTGCGCGGTGAACCGTCTTATGTTTGGCGTGCCGGCCAACAACGCCGCCTGGATATGATCGTACAGGCTGCAGAAAAACGAATTAACGGTCTTGTGCTTGAAAATGGCTGCGGGGTGGGAATGTATGTTGAGAAGTTGACCAGCCTCGGGTCACATGTGATCGGATTGGAATATGATTTGGAGCGGGCCGTCGAAGCGAGAGTCAATTCTGATGAGATCATCAATGCCGCAGGTGAATTCATCCCGTTTCCTTCCTCGACCTTTGACCTGATCCTCAGCCACGAGGTGATCGAACACGTTCAGGATGACCGCGCCGCCATCTGTGAGATGATCCGTTTATTAAAACGCGGTGGTCGTGTTGTCATCTTTTGCCCGAATCGCGGTTATCCCTTTGAAACGCACGGAATATTTTGGCAGGGAAAATATTATTTTGGGAATAAATTGTTCGTGAATTATTTGCCACGTCTTCTGAGGAATAAACTTGCCCCGCATGTACGTGTGTATTCAAAACGAGACTTGCAAAAATTGTTCAATGGTCTGCCCGTGAAGTTCATTGAGCGCACCGTTATCTTCGGCGCATACGATAACATCATTGCGCGTTTTGGCGTGTTCGGAAAATTCCTGCGCGCGATATTGCAATTCCTTGAAACCACACCCCTAAAGAGTTTTGGCCTTTCACATTTCTGGGTTGTTGAGAAATTGTGAATACGTCTGAAATGCCTTCTTGAATTTTTTACTCATCCTCCCCTGATGATGACCCGGGTTGTTCCACGCGGATGATCTCGCCGTGATAGTTGATAATTACTTTGAATCCCATCATGCCGAGATAGGCGCGCATGTCTTCCGGGATACCTGTTTGCATGAGCGCGTCGAATTGTTTATCGATGTTCTTAAGTTGTTGTTCGATGATCGCTTTTGAAAAGGGATCATCCTGTCCCATCATTTTTGCGGCTTGTTCTGAAAGCAGGTCTTCACTGCCTTTCATCATTTCAGCCATTTGCGCGAGCACAGCGCGGTCTACTTGTTCAGCGGGGATGTGGCGGCGGAATCCCGAATCATTCACCACGTAACATGGCTCGTTTCCAATGAATGACGATTCTGCGAGGTTGCCTGATTCGTCTATTACAAGTCCGGCAAAGAGAGGTTGATTGGGCATAATTTTTGAAATGTGTAGTGCGTCGCACCTGACGGGTGGATTTTTTCCATTAATCAAAAAAATCTCAACGATTAGTATTTTCCCGTCGAATCAGGTGCGACGCACCCCGGTTTGAAAATTAACTCTGTCTTCCTTCAACAGCTGCCAAAAGAATTGCGGCGGCAATCCCTATACGGCGGTCCAGGCGCTGGCTGAGGTCCATGCTGAAATCTGCGGTGAGTTGATAAGCGAACGGATTAAATGCCTGTTTGAGATCGGCGACGCGGTCTGTGCCGATGGTGATATCGTAGTTTTGTGGAATAAGCCCGGTAAGGAAGCGGCGCAGCAATGCCAGCCCCATACTGTCTTCAAATAACTTGCCGATGACATTATCGCCCACATCAAGAATATCCCATTCATCACGCAAAATGGATGCCAGACCCTTGCGGCGAAGCGCGCCAACTTTTTGGCCGCTGGCGCTGTCCACTACATCGAACGCGGCAGAAAAATCCATGATCTGGCGGGCTTTGATCATCAAGACTTCCTGCGTTTTGTTTTCATCGGAATAGACACGAATATCTTCGCGCAGCTTAAACATTTTCTGCTGACTGAACAATACAAGTTGTCCGCTTGGAGCATAGAAACGGAATTTACCCGCCAATGCAAAGACCTGTCGTTTGAGCAAATATTGATTGTGTTGAAAAGCTGGATTCATTTTTTTTCTCTCCTTTTAATATGGATCTTTTGCAAAAGTCAGAAGATATTACTCGCTGGAGTGCAAAAATTCTACTTTTGCGGTTTCAAAAAGAACGTCCCGAAGGTTTTGTCGAGAAAATTTGGTCGTTTGTGCCAACCTTCGGGACGGTTTCAACTGAAACGAAACACACCCAAATCATTTCCAAGTCTTATTTTTGCGGTTTCGGAAGTAGAACTTCCGAACTCCGAAACACTTACGCAAGAGGTTTTATGAATTATACAACCTGGACTCTGGTGCCCTGGCCGGGCAGGTGCAGGTAATCCTCATCAGGCGGGACCACGGGACTGGTCCAGAGATATATCCATTTTGCATCGGCTGACGAAAGGTTGACGCAGCCGTGACTGCGAGGGCGGCCATAATCGTTATGCCAGTATGCGCCGTGAAAAGCGTGACCCGACCCTGTAAAGAACGAGCACCAGGGCACACCGGCCAGACTGTACACATTTTTTATTACGGCGTCGCCCTGGTCATTGGTCATGTGAATGGACGGGCCTTTATGATATGTGCTGAAATCGCCTTTTGGTGTATCGGTCCCTTTTTGGCCGCTGGAACAACGCGCTGAAAATACCAGTTGATCCCCTTCAAAGGCTGTCACCATTTGCGAGGCAAGGTCCACGTGGATGAGTTTATCAGCGCTGGGAATGTTTGTAGAAAGCGGAGCCAGTTCCTCGGGTGGAACGATGCGCATGTTATACGTCGGGACGTAAAAAGATTTCTTAAGCACGTTGTCAAATATCTCGTACCAAATACTTTTCTCGTCACGTGTGACAACGACTTTTTTGATCCAATGGGTGCTTCCGTAATATAAACGATGCGCGTTTTTTGCATATACGTATGGACCCAAATACGTAAGACTCATGGGCACGCTGATCTCGCCGAGCAGACCCGCTTCGGGAACGTTGTAAACTGCTTTTTGATAGACCGTTTCAACCGGCTGAAGCCAGCCTGAGTAGACATAACCATTATCCACTTGATACCATTTGTTGTTGAATGGGTTGCCGTAGCCGAGTTCGCCTTCCACTTCGGCTTTCAGCTCAACAACCTTGTCAATTCCAAATAAATGCAACTCATTTGCCTGGAAGGAAGGCGCATCATAGAGCGGAATGCCGCTCCAGGTGATGCGTCCCTGGGAGGCGGGGAGCGCGGCCAAAGCACGGTCAATGCCCATTTCGGAGAGGGCAAGCGCGAGCGCGCCGGAAGCGGAAAGTTTTAAAAAGTCGCGGCGGGAAAGTTGATGATTTATCATAGTTGTTTGTAGCGGACGTTCCAGCGCATCTATATTCTTACACTACAATTTCCACACTGGTGCCTATGGCTCCATGAGAAAATTCCTTGTTCATGGCAACCTGGGGAGATGTCCAGCGGTATAACCATTTTGCGGCGGATGATGAAAGGTTGATGCAGCCGTGTGAGCGCGGGCGTCCGAAGTCATTATGCCAGAAGGTGCCGTGGAATGAAATCCCACTTTCGGTTATGTATTGCACCCACGGCACACCGGGCAGGTCGAATCCGTTTGAGGCGATATCTCCGGCGGACATGTGGCGCGAGGGGCGTTTGTAATAGGTGGTGAACAAACCCGTTGGCGTGGTGTAGGTCCCAACCCGTAATATACCGCCCGTTGAAGCGGGAGATACAAAGACGGGCAAATTATTTTCATAAGCAATGACCAATTGCTCGCCCAGCCGCACTTGTATTTTTTTGGAGCCGTTTGGCACATCCGCGTGGATCGGGGCTAGTTCATCCGCTGAGATGATGCGGATATGCTCTGCGCGCGCGTAATACAACTTGTCCCATTTATCATCGCGCACCTCATACCAGACCTGACCATTGGCGGCTGTGGTGACGGATTTGATCCAGTGCGTTGTTTCGTAGTACATGCGATACGCAACTTCGGATGTTTTATCGGGCAATTCAAAGGCATCTGTGTAAGGCACGCTTATTTCGGCAAGCAGGCCCTCTTTGGGAATATCCAGGACGGGTTTGGTTAAGATCGTGCGAACAGGCTGGATACTCCCCGAATATACATAACCAATTTTATCGATCTCGTACCAGACGCGGTTGTGTGAAGTTTCATCGTCGCTGATGGCTGTGTTGGTAATGTTCAAAAGCATATCGCGGTGGCATATCTTTAAAGGGTTTGCTTTGACGGCTGGGTGATCCAGCATCCAGACCGTGCGCGTGACCACACGCCCCTGTTGCGCTTCAAAAGGGTCATTAGAAAGAAAATTGAGCGGAGGCGCAAATAAACCAGCCAGCCCCAACCCGCTCAATTTCAAAAAATCTCGTCGTGATAAATTATTCGAATTCATAGATAAGGAGATTGCCACGTCGGGGAGAGCGCCCTCCTCGCAATGACATGAAATTAATAATGCACATTCACCACTGTACCAACCGAAGAGAAGTTATACAGCCATTCCGCATCCGGGATGGTGAGATTCACGCAGCCATGACTCATCGGTGTTCCAAAATTATTGTGCCAGTATGTGCCATGCAAACCGTAATCCTTATAAAAATACATTACATAAGGAACATCGGGCAAATAATACCCGGGACCAGACATCGCCTGGGAACGCACCTTTATCCAGACTTTAAATTTTCCCGTCACCGTTGGCGTTTGCCATGTGCCGGTTGAAACAACGAATGAATTTACAAGCGTATCGCCTTCATAGGCATACACACGCTGCTGCGACAGATCAACGTCGATCCAATGCGCTCCACCGTTTCCTGTCCCTTGCGGATGAACATTAGCCACAGCCGTCGGCGCCACATATTCAGACGTGGGAGTATCCGCAACGATCTCCGCAGACACGATGCCGGGTTCACTCGTCACCTCCGGCGCGGCTGGTCCAATAAAGGGTGTGTCAGTTGGTAAAACAACGGCTTCAAGTGTCGGCGGTGGATTGGTTGGAATCACCACGGCAACTTGCGGTTGTGTTTCTTCAATCACCGCAGGGATTGGGATTGCAGTGAACGTCGCTGTGGGCGGGTTCACCTGTGCGATTGGCTGCGACAAAGACGGCTTGGCAATATTTACCTGCGCAAAGGAAAGCCTTGGAGCGGATTGGGTTGGCTGAGCAGATGAAAGACTTAAGATCGATGCGAGCACAGGCGACGTCACAGCCGACCATGCCGCAAACATAAAGACTCCGCATCCCATTACGATCAATAGGATGGGAAGGAGCTTGCTTTTTGATTTCGGATTTTTCGCGCTCTCGTTTCGGACTGCGCCTTGAGCCTGCTTCCCGTTCTTCGAGTTGACGTTACCCGGCTGCGTGTCCCCACTCCTCGCTAAAGCCCATTCCATCGCCTTTTTTGCACGCGAACTATTCGGGTTTAACTCCAAAGCCTTGCGGGCATACTCCACGCTTTCATGCGGGTCGGAAACCGATGTGAGAACCAGCCAGGGGTCTTCGCTTTGAGGCATAAGTTTGGCGGCGCGCTCCGCCCACCTGCGGGCTTCCTCTTTTTCCCCATTTTTCAAAGCCTCGCGGGCATAGGTCAACGCTTCCCGGGATTCAATAAAACGATCATTCATAAGTCACCTTCGGTAAAGATCATCGTTCTCCCGAAAAAATCGGGACAGTGTGAGCGGAGTAACGAGTGTTCCCTTCGACACGCTCAGGGCAGGTTTCGAGGAACAATTTGACGTGAAAATAAATTAATTTTAAACCATATCCTTCGACTACGCCACACAAAAAACGTGCGGCTCCGCTCAGGACGAAGAATCTATGCAAGTTAAATTATAAACCTTTGACGCGTAAAAAGATTCGTCTTTTACCATCTGATTTCAACTGGTGTGCCTACGTCGGCCCAGTCATAAAGCACCTGGGCATCGTAGGTATCAAGCACCACGCAGCCATATGAAATTGGGACTCCCAAATAGCCGGCCCATAAGGTTGCGCCGTTTGGCAGAATGGGCAGGGCGTGGATCCCATTTTCCAAACTTCCAGACCAGTAAATACCGAGCCAGTTTGGCATCCAGATATTCCAGGTCGCGCCATAGGCGTTGGGAATCTTATCCAGCACGCTGAATGTGCCAACCCTTGTGGCATTGTTCATCCCGGTGGATGAGACAAAGCTATAGACCAGGGCCTCGCCTTCATATACATACATATGCTGTTCTGAGATGTCAACCAGGATGTATTTGTTCCCGCCATAACCTGGCGCGACAATCTGGGACGTATCAACATTCTGAATTGTCGGCGCGACATATTCAGATGTTGAGGGTTCCACGATCTCTGTATATACCAGTGACTCAGGTGTGTTGGCGGGTAATTCAGTTGGAAAAGAAGTTGGGAATGGAGTTAAAGTAGGTAACGCAGTATAGGTCGGTTTTGCAATATCTGCCATTGCAAAGAATTGCGCGTGAGTTGGAGTGACAGCGTTATTTAAGCTCAACGCAGGTGACGATGTCGCCGTCCATGCCGTGATGCCGATGACCGCCAGAAGCAAAGTGATGAACAATGCCGGGTAGAGCGGGCCTCGTTTTGCTGGCTTGGGCAATTTGTTCATGGCGCAAAAGTGGGTATGGGGGTTGGTAAGACACTTTCATTGTTTATGAAACACAGAATTCCTTGCGTTACACCGTCTGCCACGCGTTCTGTCTGGTTGGTAAGGATGTCACGGTCAAGGTTTAGAAATCCCGTTTCAATGATGGCAGTGATCGTATTGGGATCGATTTCCGAGAAGGCGTGATACTCGGTCATATCCCTCGTAATACTGCTCGCGTGGAAAGTTAATCCTGTCAGGCGTCCGTATCGATCCACGAGGCAGGCGGTCAGGCGCTGCGCGCGGTTCACATCGCGTGTTTCAAGGGAAGAGGCTACCTTGAAGCCGGTGGCTTCTTCATTAACATATTCACACGAATCGTTGTGAATGGAAACCAGCGCCACGGCACGGAAGCCGTTCAAGCGTGTGTCAAACTCGTTGAGCAGGTCCACTTGAAACCCCAGCGCAACCAGGCTTTTCTGCACCATTTCCGCGATCTCAAGATTCACATCCGCTTCTGTTAAGTCTGCCTGCCCGTTTTCGTCATAGCAGACCGCGCCCGAATCATTGCCGCTATGTCCCGCGACAATGCCGATGCGCAGCTGCGGCTGGGGTGTGGTGACCAGCGTATTCGGTCCCGCTTGAGGCGTGAGGATCAAACGAAGTTTTTCCTGCAAGTTGCTTGCGAACAGGCTGTTGGGAGTCCAGGCGGTAAAGAGCGTCGCAAGCAGAACTGCAACTCCAAGCGTTGTGGTAAAGGCATTCGCGCTGTGCGGCTTTCGCGCGGATCGGGCAACAGGTTTATGTTGTTTTGTAGATTCCATGTTCTATATTCATAATATTACCTCAAAAAATGAAATTGAGACCCGACAGGTCTCAATTTGAAACAAATCAATTATGAACATGAGACTCGGACCGCAAGGCTTACGTGGAGACATGTCAGGTCTTACATTCTCGTTGCGCTTCCCATTCACGAACACGCGCGAACAAATCGTGCAGCGGTATCAACCCCGAAACAGGCACAGCCAGGTTTTTTGTTTTGGTGTGACTGTATTGAAACACGCGCGAATTTGGCGCGATCATTTTTGCCTTTTTACGAAATTCTCCACGAGACATAAAGCCTGCCAGATAAATATCCATGCCATAGACCCAAATATTTCCCCATTCCAGCGGCGAGATAACATGCGCTTCTTTATAAGAGGAGCTATGGATTCCCAAACGAGCCGAAGGCATATTTTTGATGTGGACAGCAGATACAGAATAGAATGGATCTTTGACCGTTACACGCGTGCCAGCTGGGAGATTAACCAGCCGCGTCAGAAACCCTCGACCTTCATCCTGCCCGCTGACTTCGACCAGCAGTTTCTGCTCTGATTCAGATTTCAAGACCAGCGGCCCCAGCGGATTCCAATGAGACGGCTTGCGCCACTGATTTGGCATTACGTGGACCAGATAATGCGGCTGATTTGTTTCGATGACTCTCTTGAGATCAGTTTGTGACGCCGCAATTAATCCCGATAGAAATACAAATAGATATAGGTCGTTATCAGAATATCCGTCCATGACATGCTGATCAGACGGCACAAGCGCGGGCGCGTTCAACAGCACAGACGGATCATTCCGCATCTGTGAGATTTGACTGCGATGTGAAATGAGAAACGATTTGATATCACAACGACGCCCGCCCAAGGAGACATTGTATTTATCGGGGTCAGTAAATGGCGCTGCACTCATCACATCAAACGAAATATTCTGTTGGGAAAGATAACGGCGAAACGCCAACTCCACAGCCACCTCCGCAACCACACGGCGGATTCGGTCATAGGGTTTACTTCCAATGCGGTCGAATGAATAAGGCAGCGAACGAAGCGCATACGCAATGCCACCTTCGTTCAGGTCAGGAGTGTAGGGGAGGTGGATGAGGTCGGAAGGAGTGAGCATAGGGGTCAGTTATCAGTGTTCAGTAATCAGTTGTCAGTTGGTGGTCGAGTAGCTTTTCGCGTTCGTCGAAAAGCATATCGAGACTACCAGTTAGAATCCAAGTTAAAGTTTTTATATGACCCGTTGGTCTCGATACGGCGGCGGGTTTCGATACGCACAGAACGCTACTCAACCACCGCCGCCTACTCGACCAACAGATTGTTTTTATTCATTCCTAAACTGCAAACAATAATGATGAAACGTATTACTCACCCAGGCGCTGCCCATTCCGTACGGAGCCAGAGACTGGTTATCCTGTAACCAGATCTTTTCATCTTTCAAAGTATAGGTTTTGCCGAGTTCGCGGGCGATGTCCCACGCCAGCGGATAGATCCTGCCGCCTTTTTTTACATTCTTCACAATGATCGTGATATAGGCTTTTTCGCGGAGTAAAGGTTTTAATCCCTTATAAATATTGACCAGCTTTTCCGCGAACTCATCATAATCGTGGATATTGCCCATATCATTTGGGTCATCAGAATAGACCACGTCCAACTCCTCGTCATCGCGGCGTTTCTTTTGATTTTCTGCGCCTTTGGCGTGAAGCATGTCCCAGTAGGGAGGCGAGGTTAATACGTAATCTGTAATTGGTAATTTGTAATTGATGGCTTGTGAGGCGTCCCCATGGATGATTTGAGATTTGAGATTGGAGATTGAATCTCCCAATACGTTTCGTTCTTCTTCGATGATTTGTTGTGCGATCTCCGCATATTTTTGATTTAACTCAATGCCGTAGGAATTTCGTCCTGAGCGTAAAGCGGCGATGAGCGTGGAGCCTGTCCCTGCCATGGGGTCGAGCACGGTCTCGCCTTGTTTAGTGAAGAACTCAATGAATTCCTGCGCCATCGTTTCAGGATATTTGGCGGGATGCACAAGCGCATCTTTTTTGCGTTTTGGGGGATTGTGAATAAACCATGACTTTTGAAACTTCAGCCAGGTCTTTGGGTCGAGGTCATTGAGTTTGTTCTTTGGCATGTGTTTTTACCACCAAGGGCACAAAGGAGCACGAAGGATTCTTTATTGAGCTAATCGTAAATCAAAAACTTGTACTGAGCAAGCCAAATTTATTATGTCGCTGCGAGGAGGGCTCTCGTTCTTCCTGCCGAAGCAGTCTCCTAATAGCGGGAGATTGCTTCGGCGGAAGAACACCGCCTCGCAACGACATTATTAAAGCTAAGGTATCGGCGTACTTGTCGGTGAGATGTAATCTACTTCTTGAATAACCAGATCGGAGAAAGATACGATTGCCGGGGTATCACTGGCCGAGTTGACGAAGACTCCAATGGTCCCGATGGGATAACTTTTATCGGTGATGCTGAATTGATAACGTCCGTTTAGGAACAAGCGCATATCTGCGCCGACGGCCCATATCCCAATGCGGACTTCGCCCGGGGCTCCGGGAGGCACGTCACCGCTGGCGAGCGGCTTTACCATATTTAATTTTGTTCCATTGCTTAATCTGTCCAGGTGCGCTGTGCCGTTACAAGATAATGCAAAGCGATAATACGCGCCTCCATTTGCGCGGACTAATATCCCATAGCTGTCTTGGCCTCTACATAGGTTTGGACGGGCGGTGATCTCTGCATAATAATCACTGATGATCAGGTCATGCCGCAAGCTGGTCATATAAACATCACTTTGTACGGCCAGCGTGAGTTGGTTGCTTTGAATGGCTGCGCTGGCCTGATCGGAAGCCGCAATGTCCCAGAGAGATGGGTCGGAGAAATCGTCGGTGAGCAGGATCGTGCTTAGGCCGGGACGCATCTCCGGGGTGGGGGCGTAGGTGGAAAATGCCTGAGGGCTGGGAGTTGCCGATGGTGGGAACCAGACTATGGTCGCAGTGGGAAGCGGGGTCTCAGTCGAGAAAACGGGAATCGGCGTGGCGTTCAATAAATCTAGTGAGGTGCAGGATGTCAGTATTATCGTCATTGCGAGGAGGGCGGCAGCCAGACGACACTTGCGCCGCACGCCAGTGCAGGTGAGCAATCCCCAACACGATGGGGAGATTGCTTCGTCGCTCATTTCATTCGCTCCTCGCAATGACGGGGTATGTATTTGATAATAAGATTTCATGGATTGTGTCGTAAAATAACGTGAACTTCATTCTAGCATATAAGGAGCGAACATGAGCGAGAAGCAAGTGCTTGTGACTGGGGCGTGCGGCGAGATCGGGCAGGCGTTGGTGCAGGGGCTGGCAAAGCGAGGCGGGTATCGAATCGTGACCGCGGATTTTATGCCGCTGCCTGATTCAATAAAAGAACTTTCGGCGGAACATGTGCAGGGGGACCTGGTTTATAAGATCAAGACTTTTTATGATTATGATTTCGATATTATCTTTCACCTCGCGGCCTCGCTTTCCTCAAAGGCTGAGGTGGCAACGGAGGAGGCGCATCGCATCAACGTGGAAGGCACGATGCAATTGTTGATGCTGGCGGCCTATCGTTCTGAAAAATATCACAAGGCTGTGAAATTTTTATTTCCAAGTTCCATTGCGGCATATGGAATGCCAGATATTGAAGCAAAGAAAAATGCGGGTGTGGTCAAGGAAGATGACTGGAACACGCCGCACACCATGTACGGATGCAATAAATTGTATTGCGAAAAACTGGGGATGTATTACGGAAAATATTTCGGCCAAAAACATTTGGATGCAAATCCGCCGGTCATGTTGGACTTTCGAGCGATCCGTTTTCCCGGGCTGATCAGCGCTTTTACATTGCCCAGCGGCGGGACGAGTGACTACGGCCCCGAGATGCTGCACGCGGCGGCGCAGGGCAAATCGTATTCATGTTTCGTGCGCGATGATACGAAAATATCCTTCATGGCCATGCCCGATGCAATTAAGTCCTTATTGATGCTGATGGACGTGCCGCGCGAGAAACTGTCCAATAATGTGTATAACATCGCGGCCTTTGCACTGACAGCAGAAGAATTCCGTCAGCGCGCGTTGAAGGCTTTCCCGGATGCTAAGATAACTTTCGAGTCAAATCCACGCAGACAGGGCATCGTGGATTCATGGCCCGAAGACGTGGACGATTCCCTCGCCCGCGCCGAATGGAACTGGAAACCAGAATACGATGTGGATCGCTTCTTCGATGATTATTTTCTGCCAGAGATTCGAAAGAGGTATGGGAAGTAAGGACATAATCTATGAATAGGGCGTTATACAACCAACTTGCGATTGGCGATTGTCAACAAGTCGTGTTAATGAGGAATTGATAAATGGCAAAAGGACACTATCTTAAAATTTTGGTGCTAGTCCTAATTTTTTTAAGTCTTGCATGTTCTCAGTTGTTGCCGAAATCTTCTCAAACATACCCAACAGGAAGAATAATTTATCAATCTGATCAGTTTGGGAACCTTGAACTTTTTTCAATTGAGATTCCTAGTAACAGAATATTGCGACTTACTAATAATTCAGCAAACGATTTTTCCCCGACATATATTTCAGCCACAAACCAAATCGGTTTTATATCTGACCAAGAAAATGGCTGGAGTCTCTATACTGTGGACATGCTCGGTAATAACATTAGCAAGATACTAAATGAGAAAAATACAGCTGTTGATTACCCTGATTGGTCTCCAGATGGAAATTTTATTGTGGCTTCAGTAGTAGAAAATTGCAAACTCCCAGCAATAAATTGTGTCTTTGATATCTACACAATAAATGCTGATGGAACAAATCTTAAAAATCTCACAAAAACATCAGCATCTGAGTGGGTTCCTACCTGGTCTCCTGATGGTCAAAAAATCGCATTTGCATCTGACCGTGATAAGGACAGTGAGATTTATGTGATGGATAAAGATGGTTCCAGCCTTGAAAAACTCACAGACAATACTGGATATGATGGCAGGCCACGTTGGTCACCAGACGGAGAAAAAATATCGTTCGAAACAGATCGCGATGGGGGTGATTGGGATATTTATGTTATGAATGTGGATGGAAGTAACCTCAGGCCAATAACCGCTAATACAACAAATGAATTTTCTCAATCATGGTCGCCCGATGGAAATTGGTTTGTTTATGTGTCAAACATTGATGGCGATAACGAAATATTTGTAATTGACATAAATGGTCAAAATCAATTTCGTTTAACAAATAACACCAACGATGATGTGTCTCCGATTTGGGTGCCTTAATAATTTTCAAAAACGTCTTTTTGTTTTAATGATTTTACGATGATAGACTATTGCTAGAACTTTAATAGCACCACAACCACCGACCCTGATGAGCAACAGTTGCCAAGGATTGAGAAATATTCTGAATGTTAGGCAATCCTGTTCTCGAAGCGAGTCCATGTCCGCGCTGGTGATGTCACCCACAGGACGATGTCGCGATGCAAAGTGTTTGGTAATAAATATCATCTCTTTCCTGGCGAAAACAAAATGGGCGAAGAAATGAGGGGCGATCAAGTTGGCGGGTGGATAACCTGACGATAGGACTAGAGTAAGTTCTGCCTATGCACAATTCTGTGAGATATGGGGTTACAGACTTGCATGATCATGGCCGAGAGAATATAAATATCAAAATCGCAAACCCGCGAACCCGCAAATTGAACTTTTTAAATTCGAGTTATATTACACTTGGGTAAAGCCTCATTTCCATAGAGTCGCCTCACCGTTATCGCCGCCGCCGAAATTTTTTTTTGGGCGGACGATCCGCCAAAGGAAAGGTAATATGAACGGATGCACATTTGGTTTTCATAAATGGGTTTATATCCGCGAGGGGAAGAGTCGTTGGTGCAAAAAATGTCAGAAGAAACAAGAGACGGATATTAAGGGGAAGTGGATCGAAAGCCGCCCGGCAAACCGCTCAGTGGACAGGACGAAATATTGTGAATGCCCGAGCGACTATACAATACAAATCAAATTGAAGGTGTGTCAACGCTGCGGGCTGCCGCGCAGACCGATCCCTTCGAAGCCCCGCTAAATTAAGTCTGGGAGAAATCACCCAACGTATTGAAGGAAATGAACCATGAAGAAGAATGTCAGGTTATTTGAAATCAAACGGGTGTGTTTCATTTCAGTTGAAACCGTCCCGAAGGTTGGCACAAACGACCAAATTTTCTCGACAAAACCTTCGGGACGTTCTTTTTGTTAACTCATTTGAAACACACCCAAATCAAACAGCTTACAAAAGAAGACTTGCCGCTGTTCAAGTCGCTCATCAACCTTTTCAATGCAGTATTTGAAGAAGAGCCTGCCATTGGAAATGACTCACACTTATTAAAATTACTTCATAACAATGGTTTTGTTGCGATCACGGCCATCTCTGAAAACGAAGTAGTTGGCGGATTAACTGCCTACGAACTTCCAATGGTTCATTCGGATCATTCCGAGATCTTTCTGTACGACATGGCGTTTCATGCTGAGTATCAACGAATGGGGATTGGAAAAAATTTGATCCAGGCTTTGAAAGAATATTGCAATAAAAATGGGATCAAAGAATTCTTTGTAATGGCTCATGAAGAAGATGAACACGCCATCGAGTTTTATCGTCCCACAGGCGGGAAAAGCGAAAAAGTAGTAAATTTTCTCTATCAGACCGAAGAAAAGAAACCGTAAGTCCATGCTTGAAAAACCCGACCTTCAAGACGAAAAGATAATCGCCTGCTTGCAGGATGAATTCAGTCTGCCTGTTTCCAAATTTGATTTTCTTCCGCTCGGGGCTGATCAGAATACAGCTGTCTATCGCGCTGTCACAGAAAATGGAACTTCTTATTTTGTGAAATTGCGAATGGGCAATTTTGAAGAAACCGCTCTGACATTGCCGAAATTCCTCTGTGAACAAAATATTCCGAACATCATTCCCCCGTTCGTTACCAAAACAGATCGCCTATGGGCGAACCTCGAGACCTTTAAGATAATCCTTTATCCATTTATTGAAGGCCGCAATGGATTTGACATCGACATGTCCAACCGTCATTGGTTTGAGTTCGGCGCGGCTCTCAAAAGAATTCACACCGCTGAAATCCCATCATCGATAACAAACCAAATCCGAAAAGAAACCTACTCGCCGCAATGGCGCGAAATGGTAAAAGCATCCCTGAATTTTAGTGATAATGAATCTTTTATTGACTCCGTCGCTGTGGAATTGGCCGCATTTATGAAAACGAAGCGCAGCGAGATATTTGATCTCCTCGAACGGACAGAACGGCTCGCGCTTAAGCTGCAAACTGATTCGCCGCCTTTTACAGTCTGCCACTCTGACCTCCACGCCGGCAACATCTTGATCAATGGAGATGACAGGCTTTATATTGTCGATTGGGACAATCCCATCCTTGCCCCCAAAGAACGTGACTTGATGTACCCTGGTGGAGCGCAGGGATTCACTGGTCATACTCCACAGGAGGAAGAGATATTATTCTATGAAGGCTACGGTCAAACACAGATTAATCAGTCTGCGCTCGCATATTATCGTTATGAGCGGATCATTGAAGATATTGCGGTCTACTGCGAACAGTTATTGTCAACAGATGAGGGCGGCGAAGACCGCAAAGAATCCCTTGGATATTTGAAATCGAATTTTATGCCTAACGGCACGATCCAGGTTGCTTATCAGGCAGATAAGACGGGATTATTCACCTAAAATGATACACACGGAATAGCGACCAAGCGTTCTGTATACTATAATCCCATTTATGACGGTTGAAATGCACAACATCCAAACTTACGATGAATGTCTTGATGATGTTAAGAAGTACATCCACGAGCACATTAGCGAACCACTCAATCGAGAAGTGCTGGCGGATGTGGCTGGTTTCTCCGTTCCCCATTTTCATCGCATTTTCACCAATCAAATTGGCGAGAATATTTCAACATATGTCCGCCGTGTGCGTCTGGAGCGTGCTGGCCGAAAGCTGCGCATGGGCGCAGTGAACATTACCGAAGTGGCACTCGCTGCAGGCTATGACACTCATGCCGCCTTCGGCAAGGCGTTCAAACAGCAGTATGGACTCAACCCCAGTGAGTTTCGTCAGCTCGATTGTTGGAAAGCCACCGAACTTTTGAGAAAAGGATAAATTCACATGAAAATCACACTGACCAGCGTGTCCATAGAAGACTATGACAAAGCCTTGAAGTTTTATACAGAGGTTTTGGGTTTTGTGAAAAAGCACGATGTCCCATTGGGAGAAGGCGCCCGCTGGATAACCGTGGTCTCACCCGAAGAACAGAACGGCACCGAGTTGCTTCTTGAACCAAACGCCAATTACCCGGCTATGAAAGCGCTCAAAGAGGCTCTTGTTAAGGACGGGATACCTTTCACAGCATTCCAGGTTGATGATATTCAAAAAGAGTATGACAGGTTAAGAAAACTCAATGTTGAATTTACGATGGAACCTACTAACATGGGCACGACGATCATAGCGATATTCGACGATACCTGCGGTAATCTTATACAGATCTACCAGCTTACTGGTGCATAAGAGCAAGTACCTCGAAATTGATCAATGCTGACGTGCCTAAAATAAAAAGAGACTGTTGAAAGACAGCCTCTTTTCGTAACTAAGCAACTACCTAACCATCGAACTACTCAACCATTCAACTTCTTCTCTTTCCTGGCTCTCAGCCAGCCATTCAAACTGTATTTCACCACGCGTTCGTTGCCCTCGAATAATTTCTTGAGATTGGGGCGTAATGCCCAGATAAGTAAAATCTCCGCGCCCACGCCGTACCAAACATCCATCCAGGGCATCAGTCCCTGTGAAGCGCGAACGGCAAAGACGATAATCGCGAACAAAGCCACAGCCATTGTGGTGATGGACGCAATGCCGATGCTGAAAAAGGTTAACATGCCAAGAGGCAGAATGATCAAGATCGAGGCGGGCCACAATCCCATGGCGCCGCCGACAGAGGGCGCTCCGCCTGCTCCGCCGCGTAAACGCAACTTCCCATTCTCATCACGTTCCGCAAGAAAAATGGAATGGTTGTGCCCAAGGATGGCGGCGAGAGGGGCAACTACATGCACCCACTGGCTTTCTGGTGTAAGCCATTGCGCGATCCATACACTTACAGCGCCTTTTAAAATATCAAGCATGGCAGTGGCGAAGCCTGCCCAGAAACCCGCGGCGCGCATGGCATTCGTACCGCCTGTGCGTCCGCTTTCCACTTCGCGGATATCTTTTCCCGTCTTAAGTTTAACGATCAGCAAGCCAAAGGGGACCGAACCAAAAATATACGCGAGCAGAATGATTCCCATGTCGAATGCAATTTGCATTGAGATTCCTCCAGTAAATTATGTCACACCTGCGCTTGCATGCGGTGCAATCTCCTGTCTTATGTTGGAGATTGCTCACCTGCACTGCAACACACCTGCCCTGGCGGGCGGTGCCAGGGAACGCAGTGCGGTGCAAGTGTCGGGTAAAGAACAAGAGCACGCTCGCAATGACGAAACGTATTTATCAAAACACGAAAAACGAAATAAGGTTGCTTGCCTATATGATTTGCAAGGTTACTTCATTATAGGTATTATCTTTTATCCAAAAGCCGCGGGCGCGCCACGCGTGCGCGTTATCCGCGCGCGCAAGTATGACGTATACCACTGCATAGGCGGCCTCGGCTATGTCAGTTGGCGAAACAGTTTCAGGTCCCGTGGGATGCGAGTGGAAGATGCCGAGCAGGTCCAGTCCGTTCGAGTCGATCCACTCGAAGGCATTCAACTGCTCGATGGGATCCATCACGTATCGAATCGGACTTTGCGCTTGATTCGTCACCTCAAGCACAGACTCTACTTTTGAGTCTCGCCCTGCCAAAAGCCCGCAGGCTTCAAGCGGCGCATGTGCGTCAACATGTGCGATCATTTTTTGGTATTGTTCTTTTGTGATGGTGAGGGAACGCATTAACGTAAAAATATTGCCGAGATCCATGCAACGCCGATGATAATGGCGGGACTCAGCGCGGCTCGGCGTATTGGAATATTTTCTGTAAGGCTGGCGCATAACATGGTCAGCGCATATAAAGGCCCGGTCAGTGTGAGGCCGAGTTGCAATGGTGTCACGGGCCAGTAATGCAAACCCGCTCCGATCTGTGCGCAGATGATACCGATCCCGATTGCCCAGGGAAAATCCCAACGGTCTGTGCCGTCAAGATGAAGAATGCGTAAACTAATTAACGCTGCCACGATAAAGATCACAGGCACAAATAAAAACATGCGAACCCCGGCATAGCGCAGCGAGGTGGCAAGGATAAGAAAGAGCGCATAAGCAAGTGCGGTGAGACCTGCGCGCGCGAAGGCATACGCAGGCGCCGACGGTTCTATGGTGATATATTCCGCAAAAAAAACGCCCACCAGCACCATCGCCCCAAATGCAAAACCGACCGACCACGCTGTGCCATTTGGTAACAAGGTCAATGGCGCGCCAATCACAAAAGTGGTGAGTGTGGGCAGTACCAGATGTTCAATATTGTTTTTTTTGGCAAGCCTGGGATGATCGTATATGAGCCACGCCATACCGGTGGCAGACAGCGCAGCGGCGAATATTGTCATGAGGTTGCCGAGGGTGATGGGATAAGCAAAATAGAAACCGGGCAGGGTGATGGTCAGCGTTAGGTTGGGTGATTGGATGAGCCTGGTTAATGCAAAGGTTAATAATACCGATGCGATTAATACGCCCACCCGGTCTGCCGGCGGATTATATGAATGGTTCTCTTGCATGCAAAGATTGTACCTGTGGGCGCGTGTGAGCGCAAGCAGGGGTATGGTAGAATCATAATGTTATGGAAGTTTCACGCATAGAAAACCTGCCTCCACCGCCGGGTGTGATCAGTTCAATCAAAGCCGGCTTTGATACCGTTGCCGCTCATATTACGGCGATCCTTTTGCCGTTGTCGTTGAATTTGTTCCTTTGGCTGGGGCCGCGTTTGCACATCGACGTTTTATTCAGTTCGATAAAGAATGATGTGATTTTGGCGGCGGGCAGCGTTCCACCGGCCAATATTCAACAGTTCATTGAAGAATATAATAGGACGCTCCCAATGGTCAAAATGGTCAACATGTTTTGGCTATTGCGTACGCTTCCCATCGGGATCTCAAGCTTGCTCTTTCCAGAAACGGTATCTACGCCTTTGGGTGATTCTGCCATTTTGCAGGTGAATACAGTCAGCTTATTTGGCTGGATGTTCCTGCTGACGCTCATTGGATGGATCGGCGGCGGGTTATACTTCCGCAGTGTGGCATGGCTGGCAACCGCGAACAAAGATGATCAGCCCATGAGCGTTTTCCGCGCTATCGTTCAAACGATCTTCATTTCCATATTTTGGGGAATTCTTGTCATGGTCATTGCGGTACCAATTTTTCTTGTTTTGGCATTGGTGCTTCAATTCAATCCATTTATTGCCAATCTTCTCGTGCTGTTTGTCAGCCTCGCCTCCATGTGGGTGATCGTGCCTTTGTTCTTTTGGCCGCATGGGGTTTTTGTTAAGAGGCAAAATGTGATTACTTCCATTATCAGCAGTGTGCAGATGGCGCGTTTTACACTGCCCACGAGCAGTATGTTCGTGCTGGCGGTCTTTCTGCTTTCGTTTGGTTTGAATTTCCTGTGGAGCATTCCCCCCGATGACTCATGGATGACCATTGTGGGTATTTTAGGCCATTCGTTTGTGACTACCGCCTTATTGGCGGGCAGCTTCATCTATTATCGCGATATGAATATCTGGTTACAGACTGTGATCGAGAAATTACGTCCGAATGTTGTGACGAAACAGGTGTAAGTTAAGTATAGAAGTATTCTCTGCGTATATCTTGCTATTTTTATTGCAAAGAGCGCGAAGAACGCAAAGATTTAAAAAGGTTTTCTTCGCGAACTTTGTGGGCTTCGCGGTAAAAGTTTTGGGTTTGTACTATAGAGAATAAAAGTATAAATTGCTGGAGGTTGTTGTGGCTGAAAAAGAGAAGAAAATAAACTATGATGTAAGTTCCATTCAGGCTTTGGAAGGCATTGAGCATGTACGTAAACGCCCCGGTATGTACGTGGGCGGAACGGATATTAAGGCTTTACATCATCTTGTTTATGAAGTTGTTGATAATGCCATTGACGAAGCGCTCGCCGGCGTTTGTGACAGGATCGATATTACCATCCATGCCGATAGCAGTGTAACGATTGAGGATAATGGACGCGGTATCCCGGTGGGGCCGCATCCTTCGAAAAAAGATGCGAACGGCAAGCCCATGGAAACCCTGGATGTCGTAATGACGGTCATTGGCGCTGGCGGTAAATTTGGCGGGGGCGGCTACAAGGTCTCTGGTGGTTTGCATGGTGTGGGTGTCAGCGCCGTGAATGCCCTCTCTGAGTGGATGGTCACGGAGATCAAGCGCGATGGTAAGTTATGGCGGCAGGAGTATAAGCGCGGCGTTCCACAGGGAAGCATTAAACAAATTGGAAAAGTAAAGGATGAAACCGGAACCAAACAATCCTTTAAATTTGATAAGAAAATCTTCACGGAAGATATTGATTTTCGCTTCGACACGCTGGTTCAACGACTCCGCGAAATGTCTTTTGTGACACGCGGTGTGACCATCAAATTCATTGACGAGCGGGCTGACCGTGAGATGACCTTCTACTTTGAGGGCGGTATTACCGCGTTCGTCCGTTACCTTAATCGCAACCGTGAAGGGCTTCATCCTGTTGTGCATGTTGAAAAGGAAGTGGACAACATCGGTATTGAAGCTGCGATCCAATATACAGATTCCTATACTGAATCGGTTTACTCATTTGCAAACACGATCAATACCATTGACGGCGGCACGCATCTCACAGGCCTGCGTTCATCGTTGACTCGTGTGGTTAATGATTATGCCCGTAAGAATGGGTTGCTCAAAGATGCAGACCCGAATTTTTCCGGTGACGATACCCGCGAAGGCTTGACCGCCATTGTTTCCGTGAAGCATCCCGATCCGCAATTTGAATCGCAAACCAAAGTCAAGTTGATGAACCCCGAAGCGCAAACCTATGTCACCCAGGTGGTTGGCGAAGCCTTCAGTACTTTCCTTGAGGAGAATCCACAGGCCGCAAAGGCGATCATCGCGAAGTGTCTTACCTCCGCGCGCGCGCGTGATGCCGCTCGTAAGGCGCGGGACCTCGTAATCCGCAAGTCCGCGCTTGAGTCGTTGACACTGCCCGGTAAACTGGCAGATTGCTCCGAACGTGATTCATCCAAGACCGAGCTTTATATTGTGGAAGGTGACTCGGCTGGCGGCTCAGCCAAACAGGGACGTGACCGTCACTTTCAAGCCATCCTTCCGTTGCGCGGTAAGATCTTAAATACCGAGCGCGCCCGCCTCGATAAGATTTTGGGTAATAATGAAGTCAGGTCGCTCATCTCTGCGCTTGGCACGGGCATTGGCGATAACTTTGATCTCGAGGGTTTACGCTACGGACGTATCATCATTATGACCGATGCAGATGTGGATGGCAGCCATATCCGCACGCTTTTGTTAACCTTCTTCTTCCGCTACATGCCGCACTTGATCGATGACGGCCATCTTTATATTGCGCAGCCGCCGCTGTATCGTATCGCATACAAGAACCAGGTCAAATACGCTTATAGCGACAAGGAAAAGGATAAGTCGGTCAAAGAGTATGGCAGCGATAAAGTGGGTATACAAAGATACAAGGGTCTCGGCGAAATGAACCCGGAACAACTATGGGAAACGACGATGAACCCCGCAAACCGTACCCTGCTCCTTGTGACCGTGGAAGATGCCGCCGAAGCTGACCGTACCTTTGATATGCTCATGGGTGATGCGGTTGATCCGCGCAAGAAGTTCATCCAAACCCATGCAAAGAGTGTAAGGAATTTGGATATTTAGTTTGAAGTGTAATTTGGAAGCCCATCAGCTTTATGGCTGGTGGGCTTCTTTTTATTTCATATTTTGCTTCTTTGTCATGAAAGTACCATACACTGATGGCAGGGATGTGGAGTAAAATTCAAACACTATGATGGCTCAAAATGTCCAGCGCAATGTGCAGCTTGGCTTTCAACGCTATAACACTCTGACCAGTCAGATCCTGCAATGGATCGTGTTTGCATACGCGTGGCTTGCAGTGGTTGTCTTTTTATCGGGGTTGTTTTTGGCAAATGGCTGGCTGCAACAACCGTTCATCGGGGCTTTCTATGAACATACGATGGTATTTAATGGAACGGGACCCGGCGAACCTGACCCTGCGTGGGCATTGTATGAAAAGGTCGTGATTGGAGACCAACTGATTGCCATCAACGATGTGCCAGTGCGCAGTTCAGATGAGGTCAGCGCCATTTTGCGAGGCCATTTTGCCGGCGAAACTGTAACAGCCACTGTGCGCTCAGAGAATGGGGAAGAGCGTGTTTTGGATATTATTTTATATAATTTTCCATCATCCAGTTTAACAACCTATTTTATTATTCCATCAATATTAAGTTTTGTCTTTCTCGCAGCAAGCCTGTGGATTTTCGGTCTGCGCCGCAATGAGCCTGCGGGCCGCGCCTTCTCTCTCTTCACCTCCTCCCTTGCCATTATCACAGGCGCATACTTTAACATCAGCACCACCCACCAGTTTACAATGGTTTGGGCGCTTGCAAGCGCCCTCTCCGGCGGCGCTTTAGTGGACCTTGCATTTGCGTTTCCGTTGGAACCCCGCCTTGTGATCAATCGCCCCTACCTGAGATGGGTTGGTATTTTAGTTGGATTCCTGCTGGCCATTGGGTCTTTTACAAAATTATTTAATTTTGAACAACCGACCGCTTATATTCGCAGTTGGCAGTATATCTATGGCTTCATTGCTTTAAGCGTACTCTTCTATATCGGTATCAATCTTTATCACGCCATTTATGCCCAATCCCCGGTCATAAAAATACAGGCACGCGCCATCCTTTATGGCGCAGCTTTTTCATTTGTTCCCATTGCCATCTGGGCAGCCGTCAAAAGTTTTAATACAGATATAAATTTCTCGCCCTATCTATTTCTGCCGCTTGCTTTATTTCCCCTGGTGATTGGCTATACCATTTTGCGTTTTCGCTTTCTGCGTACAGACGATTTTGTGCGGCGCGGATTGATGTATTTTGTGCTGAGTGTAATTCTGGTGGGCGGCTATGCGGTTTTCGTAACAGGCGCAGGCTTGCTTTTTCAGCAAAGTTTACCCACGAATAACACCTACCTGGTTGGCGGGTATATTTTTCTGGTTGTCCTTATCCTGGAGCCGATCCGTACACGCGTGCAGCGTCTTTTGGATACTGTGTTTTTCCGCGGCGAACGGGCCTTTGCTGAACAGCTTGAGGGCTTCTCCCATAAACTCACCACGGCATTGGACCTCAATTCTATCGGCATGGTCCTGCGCGAACAGATCGCATCAACCCTGACCCCGAGCCGGGTTCACATTTACACGTACGATTCACTCAACGACTATTACTCCGCCCTGCCCGGCGATGACCGCCGTCCCACCAGCGATATTCGTTTTGCGGCCACCAGTCCATTTGCGCGTTATTTTGAGACAGAGCGCCTGCCATTGTATTTGGATAACACGGTCACTTTGCCGCAATCTTTGCAGTCTGAGCAATCACGCCTTGCATTGCTTGGCGCGCGTTTGTTCATTATGCTACCGGGTAAACAGCGTGAAAATGGCTGGCTTGCTTTGGGGGCGCGTTTATCCGGCCAACCCTACACGCCTCGTGATTTGAGATTCCTGGAGAATATTTGCGATCAAGCCTCCGTTGCCATTGAACGCGTGCAAACCGTTGCGCATCTTGAGCGCCAGATCCAGGAAATGAACGCGTTGACGCGTGTTTCCCAGGGCGTGAACGTTACACTGACTTTTGACGATGTGCTTGAATTGATCTATGCCCAGACCGCACAGATCATTCCCACCTCGCATTTTCATATTACGCTCTATAACAAGGATAGTGATTACTATTACTACGGCTTCTGCGTGGAGAATAGTGAGCGAATTCCCGATCGTGAGAATCTGCCATTTTCGATGAATACAGGCCTCGGTCCGGAAGTGATCCGCAAGAGTCGCCCGATCATCACGCAGGATTACATCCGTGAATGCCAGGCACGCAGCCATACGCCGGCGCTTGAAAATATCTTTGCCTGGATGGGTGTGCCTCTCAATGCGGGCGCCCAATCGATCGGCGCACTTAGCGTCGGCAGTCGTGATGGGGGCACGGTTTATACGCGCGGCCAGCTTGAACTTTTGCAGGCTATTGCAGATCAAACCGCAGGGGCTATTGTAAAAGCGCGCCTGCTTGAAGAAACACAGCAACGCGCCCGCCAGTTATCCATTTTGAATGAAATCACACGACAGTTGACATCAACGCTTGAGCTGGGCCCCCTGCTTCAAAATATTCTTGAGAACGCGGTCAGCATTTTGAATTGCGAAGCCGGCAGTTTGTTTCTCGTGGATGACCAAACGAATGAACTGGTGTTTAGGGTGACAGTAGGTCCTGTGGCTACGAACCTGGTAGGCCAGCGTTTGCCGCCAGGTACAGGGATTGTTGGACGTGCCGTGCAAACTCGCGGCCCTGTCATCGAAAATGAAGATCAACGCACCGCATCAAGATTTAAGGGTGTTGATCAACAAACTGGGTTTGTCAGCCGCTCACTGATGGCTGTGCCTTTGCAGGTTAAGGATCATGTGACCGGCGTGATCGAGGTCATCAACCGCCGTGATGGTCTCCCATTTGTGGGAGATGATCAAACACTATTGACCGCGTTTGCAGGTCAGGCCGCGATCGCCATTGAAAATGCGCGTCTCTTCACGCTGACAGACCAGGAACTTGCTGTGCGTGTGGAAGAGCTTTCGGTCATGCAGCGTATCAGCCGCGAATTGAATGCCAGCCTTGAAATGGACCGCGCCATGCGCATCACATTGGATTGGGCTTTGCGGCAATCCGGCGCGGAAGCCGGCTTGATCGGTATGCTGGATGAAACCAATCTTCATGTCATGTCACAGCAGGGTTTTGATGACCGTATGGAAAACCTGCCGGACCAAACCATGAAGGTGGAATTACCCGCCATGCTTGTTACTGTTGAAACTGGACAGCCGCAGCGTTTAACGGTTGCAAATTCGCGGGATAAATTAATGATCAGCGCGCATACGCAGATGATCATTCCGATTCGACGTGAAGCAGCGGTGATTGGCTTGCTCCATTTGGAAAGTACAAGCGATTCCCTGGTGGATATTGATTTTCTTACCCGCCTCACAGACCTTGCCGCTATCGCTATTTCCAATGCGCAATTGTATGCCGAGGTTCAACGAGCCAACCTTGCCAAGAGCGATTTCGTTGCGTTTGTGGCGCATGAGTTAAAGAATCCAATGACCTCCATTAAAGGATATACAGAATTACTGGCTGGGGGAGCCGTTGGACAGATCAACGACATGCAGACCAACTTCCTGAATACGATTAAGTCGAATGTTGAACGTATGTCCACCCTTGTTTCAGATCTCAACGACAACGGCAAGATCGAAGTAGGCCGTCTGCGTCTTGAATATAAAGCCACCAACGCGGCCGACCTGGTGGATGAAGTGGTTCGTTCCCTTAAACGTCAGATCGAAGATAAGAAGCAAAAACTTGAACTTGAACTGCCGGAAAAACTATCTCCCATGTGGGCAGACCGCACCCGCGTTGGACAGGTTCTTACAAATTTAGTCAGTAACTCCTACAAGTACACACCAGAAAGTGGAATCCTTCAAATAGGCGTGGAGGAAACCGCAAATCATTGGGATCCTGATGGCGCCTCACGAGTTATTCACCTGTGGGTGAAAGATAACGGTATCGGCCTGACCCCGGAGGATCAGCAAAAGATGTTCCAGAAATTCTTCCGCTCCGATGACCCGAAAGCGCGTGAAGCACCGGGTACCGGTTTGGGGTTGAACATCACCAAGAGCCTCGTTGAGATGCAGGGCGGCAAGATCTGGTTTGAAAGCGAGTTCCGCAAAGGCACAACCTTCCACTTCACCGTTCCGGTTGCGGAAGAGTAATGAGTTGATATGACAGTAACTGCATCTGTAGGACATGCGCAGGCGCTTGATGGACGCGAAGCCGGTTTACAGGCGGCGCATAAGGCTTTAAACCGTATCGGCGTCAATACGCCGGGTCTGGCTGTGGTAATTTCCTCGCATCAATATCAGGCGCGTGAAGTGTTGAATGGTGTCTCCAGCCTTTTGGGTGATACGCCGATGATTGGTTTTAGCTCGCCGGCCGGTCTTACTCACGAAGGACAACATCCACACTCTGTAGTGGTGGCGCTCATCAGCGGTGATTTTCAGGCAGAGACCTTATGGCTTCCGGGGTATGCCCAATCCGGACGCGAAACAGCTGCAAAGATCATGCAGCACACCCAGGCCCGCGCGGAGCATCAATCTGTGCTTTTCTTTGCGGATGGATTCAATGGGGATGCCGAGCAATTTTGCAGTGCAATATTGCCGGGTCTGCATATTACCGGGGCTCTCTCCAGCGGCGACCTGCACACAGGGAACACCTATCAAATGGCCGGCAGCCAAACCGGTACCGGTGGATTGGTGGCTGCCTTCCTGCGCGGTAACCTAAAGATTGGCGTGGGACATGATCATGGTTGGGATCCGGTCGGAAGTCAATTCCGTGTTACGCGGTCGCGTGGATTTTGGCTCCGTACTCTGGATGGCCGCCCCGCCTCTGAAACTTATGCCGGGTTATTTGGTTACCCCGCGCGTGACTGGGCCTTTCCTCCATTAAATTATCTTGCTCGTTTATATCCTCTCGGCATGGAGCAGGGTGAAGACCTGGTGGTGCGCGCTCCCATCCGCGTGGAAGCAGATGGCAGTTTCCGTATGAACGCCACCATTCGAGATGGGATAGACGCATATTTATTGGTGGGAAGCCGTGTTGCCTGTGAGCGTGCTGCAAGGCTGGCTGCGCAACAAGCTTTGTTGGAACTTGGTGATGCCAAGCCCGCCTTTGCCCTGGTGCTTGTGGATGTTGCCTGGCAAATGTTGCTCAGAGCACAACCTGGTATAGAGATTGCCGCTGTCCAGGAGATTCTGGGAGATAAGATTCCAATTGCAGGCGGTTATACGTTAGGTCAGATTGTATCCAATAAAACTGCGGTACCGAAGTTCCTGAACCAACATATCATTGTCATGGTTTTTGGGGAAGCAAACCAGAACTAGAATCACGTAATAAACCCAAGCCCGGCTCACAAGAGCCGGGTTTCGTAGTTTTAAGGAGAAAAACCTTTTAATACGGTTTTTGCCAAATTCACTGGATTTATTGTATACTGACCTTAAGTCAACGAGGCAGTACATGACCGAAAAGAAGACATCTCCGAAGAAAACAACAAAACAAACGAAGCCGGAACCGGAAATTCAGGCCGGCGACCAGAGTATTGCCGTTGGCGGCGCTGTAACGGATAGCGCCATCATCCATGGGCAGACGATTGTCCTTGCAGACCGCTTCTGGCGTGACCTCAAGCCTGCTCTGCCGGCCGAAAAGATTCGGGAGGCCACTGCGGCTTATCTCGCCTACCTGACAGACCGTCACTATTACCTTAGCCTGAAAGGCATGGGCGTATCAGATCGTGTGCCGCTTAGGCTGAAACTTCTTGATCTCTATGTGCCGCTCAAAGCGCGCATGGAATTACCTGAAGGCGACACATGGAATCGCAACCTCAGCCTCGCCGGCCGTGAAATCACCAACGATGAACAGGAGCTTTTACACTTCGGTGAGCCTGTGCCGCTTTTGCAGGTATTGCAAAAACATTCAGGCATGATCGTGCTGGGGGATCCCGGCGCTGGCAAGACAACTTTTGTAAAATACGTTGCGTTACGTCTCGCGCGCGGTGAGGGAGTGAAGATCGGGCTGAGTGATTATTTGCCCATCCTGCTTCCGTTGGCTGCGTTTGCCAATGCGATCCAAACACATGACATCCGTCTCGACGATTTCATTGCGGAATACTTTGCCGGCATTGGCGCAGATTTGCCGGTCGGCCCCATGTTGAGCGAAGCGCTCAAGGCAGGCCGTGCCCTCATCTTATTGGATGGCCTCGACGAAGTACGTGATATTAACATGCGTAATACGGTTGTGGAACGCGTGGTGGATTTCTTTGCGTTTCATCGCCGGGTGGGAAATAAATTTGTATTAACCAGCCGCGTGGTCGGTTATCGCGCTGTGCGTCCGTCTGCTGAAGATCTGGTTGAATGTACCATCGTGGATTTTGAAGAAGACGAGATCGAAAAATTCATTACATACTGGACAACCGCCCTCGAAAAACAGGCCCAGGGCAATACAGCTGTCGCGCGCACTGATGCGGAGACTGACCGCCGCGAACTGCTTGATTCCATTCAACAAAACCCGGGTGTTCGGCAACTGGCTTCCACGCCTTTATTGCTTACCATCCTCGCGTTAATGAAGCGACAGGGTATTTCCCTGCCTGAACGCCGTGTGCAGCTTTATGATCAATATGTAAATACTTTGCTCTCAACATGGAATCGCGCGCGCAGCCTTAGCGGCCGCGCGCCCGGCCGCGACCTGGATGAGATCCAGACGATACGCATTCTCGCGCCGCTGGCATTGTGGATGCACGAGGTCAGCCCCGGTGTTGGGCTGGTTGGGCGTGAAGATATGCGCCGCAAACTGGAAGAACTTTTTTTGGAACGAGGCGATTCGTCCCCGCATCAGGCCGCGCGCCAATTCCTGACCGATGTACGCGAACATGCTGCGCTTTTGCTTGAACGCGGCCCCGGTGAATATGGTTTCATTCACTTAACTTTTGAAGAATACCTTGCCGCGGTTGCTCTTGCTTTAGATGGGCAGGGAGATTCTGCCCCGATCATAGAAACATTATCTGCACATGTAGGCGAGCAGGCCTGGCGTGAAGTGACGTTGCTTACGATTGGTTATCTTGGTATCCGCCAGCAATTGCCAAAGGTTTCCGGTGAGGTTGTTGAAGCGCTTGTTAATAACCAGCCCGGCCCTCCCGGCGAAGCCGTGATCCTTGCAGGTGATGCCGTGTTGGATACATGGCCGGGCGGAGTGCCAATACAAAGCAAAGAAAATGTAGTACAAGCCCTGATCACAACCATGCAGGATGGCGCCATTCGGCCTGAGTTAAGAAGGCACGCCAGTTTGTTGTTGGGACGGCTCGGCTGGCGGCCCGCGGAACTGGACCGGTTTGCAGAAGTGCCTGCTAGTGTGTATCAGGCTGGGGTTAAGAAAGAAACGAAGGGAATCCCCTATACATATTGGATCTGTAAATATCCCGTTACCAATATCCAATATGCGCGTTTTGTTCAGGAGAATGGATATCAAAGCCGTGAATTTTGGAGCGATGATGGCTGGGAATGGCGCACAGGCAAATATGATGACCGCACGCTTGAAGATGTAAACCGCGACTGGCTTGAACATCGTCCGCTTGCAAAACGAAACATTCCATACTATTGGCACAGTATCGAGTTGAGCAATCCGATCGTGCCGATTGTGGGCGTGAGCTGGTTTGAAGCTGAAGCCTATTGCAGCTGGCTTGCGAAAAAGATCGTGGCGGTTCCTGATGGATATACCGTTCGCCTGCCGCGCGATGACGAGTGGGAACGCGCTTCACGCGGCACCGATGGGCGTGAATACCCGTGGGGTGAAGGCTTCGATAAAACAGCCGCGAACACCTGGGATAGCAACTCGACAGGGTCGGGCCTCGGCGGGACCACCGCAGTTTGCACTTTTCCGCAGGGAGTAAGCCCAACCGGCGCAATGGATATGAGCGGCAACGTTTGGGAGTGGACGCGCTCATGGTATGATGAAGAGAAGAAATATCGCATCGTGCGCGGCGGTTCGTGGATCGGTTATCAATGGTTTGCGCGCTCGTCGTTTTGCAACTGGTCGATCCCGTTGATGTTCAATGATGACCTCGGTTTTCGCGTGGTCATTGCGCCAAAAGATTCATAGGAGGAATCATGGCAGGAAAAAATCGTCGCCCTGAGCGTGGTGCAAAAAAGAAAAACGGATTGAGCGCAGGCAATGGCAGTATTGTTATCGGTGGAAGCGTGGACCGAAGCAATATTGTTTTGGGAAATAATAATACGGTTTCAAATCAAAGCATCAATATCGCGCCTCTCTTTGAGACGATCTATCGTTTTGTTGAAAGACATCCGAAACTTCAAGCCGGGAAAAAGCAGGATGCAAAGGAAGAACTCAAGGAGATTCAGGCTGCGCTCGAAGAGCCAAAGCCTGACGAAAGTTTTATCGTGCGGCGTTTCCGCAACCTCAAGCGCATGGCTCCAGAAATCGTGGAGGTCGCATTTGAAACGCTAAAGAATCCAGTGGGCGGCGTGACAGAAGTTATCAAACGGATTTCAAAAAAGATGGCTGAAGACGCCAACAGATAAGAGCAAAATGAACTGGCGGAACCCTCTGCCAGTTTTTTGTTGAAAGGATAAAAAATGAAACTGGAAACATTTTTCGTTGCGCTGATATTCTTGACTCTTATAAGCTGTTCCGCTCCGGTGGATGTGCCTCCGCCTCCCACCGCCCTGCCATCTGCCACGGCCCAATCGACTCTGATCGCAGCCCCAATATTTACTTCCATCCCGGCGCTGACACAGCCTCCCACTGCTACACTTGCGCTCCCAGTGGCGACAACTGCGCTCTCATTCTGCGATGATGCACGTGGCCGCGAATTGATCAACTCTTTTAGGACAGCCATCACATCCAAAGATGGGCCGCTGCTCTCATCCCTTGTTTCCCCTGCCTCCGGTATGGATGTGCGTTTTTATCGCGACGGCAACGTTATTAACTATGATGTGGAACATGCCAAGTTTGTCTTTGAAACCACCTTTCAAGCAGACTGGGGACTTTCCTTTGGAAGCGGTGAACCCACCCTCGGCTCATTTCAGGAAATTATCCTGCCGTCTTTGCAACAAGTGTTTACCTCAAATGCTGTTGTTGTTTGTAATCAGATCAAAGTCGGCGGCGCAACCTATCAACCCATTTGGCCCTATGCAGATTTGAATTACTACTCCGTGCATTTCCCCGGCACAGATCAATACGGCGGATTGGATTGGCAGACCTGGGTTGTTGGTATGGATAGTGTGGGGGGCAAACCATATCTGGCGGCTCTCATTCACTTCGTATGGGAACCCTAGTGCAGCTGGCGCGAACTATTTGATGCATTCATCCTGCTTCCCTAATCATAGGGAAGCAGGATGAATTTTTTAAGGTAAGAAACACACAACTATGCTATTATATATTTATGTTATTGCAAAAAGTTGCAATAAGGAAATTTTAATGTCCTGCTCAGAAGATTACGCTCCTCAACTCCGCGCCCGTGGTTACCGCATGACTCTCCAACGGATGGCGATCTTGCATGTGCTTCATCATTCAGGCAAGCATCTCTCTCCCGCGGATGTATACGAGAAGGCGCATAAGGAGTTACCTGGCCTCACTGAGACCACGGTATACCGCACACTGGAATTCCTGGCTGAGAACGGGCTGGCTCGCCCCGCGCACATGGGCAATGGTCATCTTGTTTATGAGATCGCGCGGCACGAACATCATCATTTAAAATGCCGCAATTGTGGAGATGAAATGGAGGTGGAACACGCCTTACTAAAATCCATGTACCGGAAACTCGAATCTGAAAGCGGCTATCAATTAACTGATAGCCATTTAACGTTTTTTGGCCTTTGTCCAGGTTGTCAAAAAGGAGATTAACATGCACTATTCACCAGTTCTTATGCACATCCCCGACGGTTTTCTTAGTTTGATCGTATCCATTATATGCTGGGTAGCCTCCGCTTCAATTATCGGTCTCGCCATTTCAAAGACAAATAAAGCGCTTGGCGAAAAACAAATTCCTTTAATGGGCGTGATGGCGGCATTTATTTTCGCCGCGCAGATGATCAACTTCCCTGTGGCAGGCGGCACATCCGGTCATTTGCTTGGCGGCGCGCTGGCAGCCATCACACTTGGTCCTTGGGCCGGTATGCTTGTGATGACCTCAGTAATTGCGTTACAGGCTTTGCTCTTTCAAGACGGCGGTCTTGTTGTAATGGGTGCAAACATACTTAATATGGGATTGCTCACTGCTGCTGTTGGTTACGGACTTTATCGTTTTGCTTCAACTCAATCAAACAATGTAAAACTTGGTATCGCTGGTGTGGCCGCGTGGCTTTCTGTAATGACAGGCGCTTTACTTACATCTCTTGAGCTTTGGTTAAGTGGTACTTCAGATTTGCAAGTTGTCATCCCCTCCATGCTCGGTGTACACGCCTTGATCGGCCTTGGTGAAGCATTCATCACCGTTTCGGCTTTGGCGTTTATCCTGCGGACACGTCCTGATTTACTTGGTGAAGATTCTGAATCTGCAAAAGCCAGCCGTGGTTGGATTTTTGTTGGCGGACTCATTACGCTTGTAGTTGTTTTTCTTTCCCCGCTTGCATCAGCGGACCCTGATGGACTTGAGCGTGTTGCCACAGATATGGGCTTTATCAATGCAGGTCAATCGGCCCCGTATTCCATCATCCCCGACTACACTTTGCCATTCCTTGGTGAGACTGCATTTTCCACTATTGCGGCGGGGGTAATTGGCGTGATCGTTGTCGGCGTGGTCGTTATGCTGGTTGGCCGCGGCATGAAGGCAAAGGCATAACCTTGCATTTCGACGCCTTTGATCGTTATCACGAAAAGGAAAGTTTCATCCACCACCTTGACCCGCGGGTCAAGGTGGTGGTGACGATTGTTTTTATTGTTTCCAACGCGTTGCTTCCTGACGGCGCATGGACGGCCTTTATATTCGCATGGTTATTTTTACTTCTTGCGAACGCACTCTCACGACTTGGGATCACTTATACGATCAAGCGTTCGCTTATAGCTCTTCCCTTTGCATTGATCGCGGTTACCATTTTATTTTCCATGCCCGGTGAACCGATTGCATCCTTTAAACTGCTCATGTGGAACCTCACGGTCACCGATACGGGCTTTCTTCGTTTTGTAAGCATTCTTATCCGCTCGTGGCTTTCGGTGCAACTGGCGATATTGCTTGTGGCTACCACACGTTTCCCGGATCTTATTCATGCTTTCGAACATTTACGCGTACCCGCAATTCTCACTACGATTATTGCATTTTTATATCGCTACTTATTTGTGCTGACGGATGAAGTCCTTCGTCTGCTTCGGGCGAGGGAATCCCGTTCGGCGGCCTCGGCAGGTAAACGGTCGGGAGGAGGCGTGTTGTGGAGGGCAAAAGTCGCGGGCAATATGGCAGGTCAACTTTTTCTGCGAAGTTACGAACGCAGTGACCGTATCTATAACGCGATGTTGTCACGCGGTTATACCGGTCATCTTTATACATTGAATCCGCATGAGATGAAGTCGCGTGATTATTTTGTGACCGCATTCGCCATTGCGATCATATTTATTGTTCAGATCATTGGAAGGCTCTAATGCCCATTACACATGCTCACACAATTTTTCCCGCTCAAAAAAATGATGACGATGCGCTTTGCGTGCAGGTGCGCGACTTGAATTTTTCGTATCCTGATGGACACATGGCGCTCGCAGGTGTTTCCATCAAATTATGCGATGGTGATAAGGTTGCGTTGGTTGGACCGAACGGCGCGGGAAAATCCACCTTGATGCTGCACTTGAATGGGATATTAGGCGGGCATGGAGAAGTGGAGATTAAGGGACAACGCCTCACTCGTGACAATTTGCCTGCCATCCGCGCAATGGTGGGACTCGTCTTCCAGAACCCGGACGACCAACTTTTCTCGCCGACAGTTTTTGAGGACGTGGCATTTGGTCCGCTTCATATGGGTTTGCCTGAAGATGAAGTGCGCGCGAGAGTGGATGCTGCGCTCGAAGCGGTGCGTATGTCTTCCTATAAAGACCGCCTCTCCCATCACTTAAGTGTAGGGGAGAAGAAACGTATTGCGATTGCCACGGTGTTATCCATGAATCCAAGCATCTTGATCCTGGATGAACCCTCCGCTGGACTCGATCCGCGCGCACGCAGGACATTGATTAATTTACTGCGCGAGTTGCCGATCACCATGCTGGTCTCCACGCATGATATGACACTGGTGCAGGAACTCTTCCCACGCACGATCGTGATGGATGAAGGCAGGGTGGTGGCTGATGGTTTGACGAGTGAAATTTTGGAAGATGAAAAACTGTTGACGGCACATGGGTTGGAAAAGCCGTAGCACGCCATGAAAAATGGAACCTACTATTGGCGTGTCCGTGCTAAAGATGCGGCCGGGAATTGGGGTGCCTGGTCTGTACCTTCTACCATCAATATTATAGGCCATTGATTTGGGTTGGAATCTACCCCGGAACATTTTTTGGAAGACTCGCTCAAAACTCCCGCAGCATCTCTGTGGGAGTCTTGAGCATCGTGTTTTTGTTTCTTGACTTTACTGGTAATACAATCAATAATGATTTTAGCCATAAATCTTTCATTTGTCATGGATGAAGGGCGGGTTGCGGCCAATGACCTGACGAGTGAAATTTTGGAGGACGAAAAATTGTCGACGGCGCGTGGGTTGGAGCAGCCGTGGCGATGATATACTGCATTCTTGTTCATCATGTTTGTAATTGTAGGAAAAATTGGTATTGCCCCATCTTTTCATTTTGAGTACAATTTAGGGGAGTTTTTTCGATAGCGAGTGTGTGCGGAGTCTATGGATTGTTCTCATGGAGAAATACGTGTTTCGTAAAACCACTTCCTTTATACTGGCTATTTTTTTATTATTGAGCTTGGCCGCTACCTTTAGCCCTGTAAAAGCTGCCACGATCCTGCCGCCGGGGTTTGTCAGCGAGGCAGTTGTTACTAATCTTACCGGGCCGACTACCATTGCCTTTGCCCCGGATGGCCGCATGTTTATCGGTCAGAAAGATGGGCGCGTGCGGGTTTTCCAAAATGGTGCTCTTCTACCAACAGATTTCATTGATCTTTCAGCTGAAGTTAATACTTACTGGGATCGTGGGTTGATGGGCATTGCTGTTCACCCCGATTTTCCCACCACACCCTATCTTTATTTTTTATACACTTATGATCCGCCGGGCTCAACTGCCAACGGTACTGGTGCGCGCGTCTCCCGATTAATGCGTGTTACAGCTGATCCCAATAACACAAATGTGGCCTTGCCCGGAAGTGAAGTTGTACTGTTGGGTACCAACAGTACTTTAGCAAACATCGGCGATCTCATTACTAATGACGGTCCAGCCTCGTGTGAGAGTGGGGGTGTCTACGTTCAAGACTGTATTGCGGCTGATGGCCCTTCGCACACAATTGGCACCCTCATATTCGGAACAGATGGATCGTTGTTTGTCAGCAGTGGCGATGCCGCGCATTTCAATTACACTGATTTTCGTGCTTTGCGTGCTCTTAACGTCGACAGCCTCAATGGCAAAATCCTGCGTATCCATCCTATCACTGGTGAAGGCTATCCCGATAATCCTTTCTATAACGGCAACCCAAACAGCAATCGTTCCAAGGTATATAGTCTGGGATTGCGCAATCCATTCCGCGTGACGGTCAACACCTCGAACGGTGAGTTATTTATTGGTGATGTCGGCTGGAATGCATGGGAAGAGTTGAATACCGGGCGAGGTAAGAATTTTGGCTGGCCATGTTACGAGGGCGATGATGTTGGGAGTGCCCAGCAGGGAAGCTATAAGAATACACCTACAACTTCGGCTACTTGCAGCGCATTATACGCTCAGGGATTGGGCGCAGTACAAGCCCCTATTCATTCCTATCAAAACATTGGAGGAGCCTCGGTGCAGGCTGGAGGGTTTTATCAGGGTATAAACTACCCGCCTCAATATCAGGGCGCATTGTTCTTTTCCGACTACGACTCCGACTGGATTAATTATCTCACTTTTGATGGTAATGGTGTGGCCACCAAATTTGACTTTGGCACGGATGTTTCACCCGTTGGTGGCGTTGTGCAATTGCTCATTGGCCCGGATACAAATCTCTATTATGTAGCCTATAACGGACCCTCACCGAACACCAGTGAAGTCCGCCGCATTCGCTATACCGCTGGGGGAAACACGCCACCGATTGCCAACGCTAGTGCTGACCCTGACTCTGGTTATGTGCCGTTTACAGTGAATTTCTCCAGTGCTGGTTCGTTCGATCCTGATAATCAAGTGTTGACCTATATCTGGGACTTTGGTGATGGCAATACCGGTGCCGGCCCAAACCCTTCTCACACGTACGTTACGAATGGGAATTTTACTGCGACACTTACTGTCACTGACTCAGCGGGGGATACAGGCTCCGATACTGTCGACGTTACCGTTGGCAACCTGCGACCGGTAGCATCCATCATCTCACCAACCGATGGCTTTGCTTACAGCGCGGGTGATACGATTGGCTACAACGGTACGGGTATTGATAATGATGATGGCAATCTCGGTGGAGCAAGCCTGCAATGGGATATTCTGCTCCATCATAACCAACATACGCACTTCGACTATATCCCAGGTTTGATCGATAATATTGGCAGTTTCCCCGTTCCTGATCATGGCGATAATACCTGGATTGAATTGTGCCTTACCGTTACGGATAGCGGCGGTCTTAACGATCAGGATTGCGTTAATCTCCAACCTAACATGGTTGCTTTATCATTTGATACTGTTCCTGGTGGATTGAAGCTGGAGTATGACGGTATTACTTACACCACACCTTTCGTTGTCACCACCAATGTTAACTCAGTAAGAGATTTGATCGCACCGCTGACACAGGGAGCTTGCAACAACTTTGTCTCGTGGTCAGATGGCGGTACTGCCAGCCATCAGATCACCACCGGCGCGACTCCGCAAACCTACACAGCAACGTACACATCTTGTCCGACCATTGGAGCGAATGGGGTCAATTCTGTACCCGATACCGGCAACGGCAGTATTAGCGAGAATGAAGGCATTCTTGACACACTTGGTATCACTCAGCTCACAGTCGAGTTCAGCCAGGATGTGCTAAATGTCCCAAGTACAGATCCTAATTATGGGGATAGTGTCACAAATCCTGCAAACTATATGCTTGTGTTGGGCAGCTCCACCGGAGTGTTCCAAACCGTCAGTTGTAGTACGGGAGTCGTTGCACCGGATGTGGCCATATCGGTTGACAGCGTAACGTATAGCAGCAACAATGGAGCTGGTCCATTTATTGCAACCCTTAATATCAATGGCGGTCTCCCGCTTAACGTGGTCGGTTTCTATCGCTTATACGTTTGCGGAACCACATCCATTGTCGATGCAGTGAATACTAACTTGATCCTGGCTGGAAACGGGTCAACGCCCGGTACGGATTTCCTGCGGAATTTCCGTATCCGAACCCGTGTGACAGGAGGCGGTAATAATGGTAAGGCTGCGCAA
>JBBSCM010000002.1:0-53863 GCA_038250295.1 Anaerolineales bacterium
GCGCTTCCCTGCCAGCCGGGGTCGGGCACGTTTCTTTTTTAGGGCCGCTGTATCACATTATTATCCCCTTCAGGGGACACAGATGCGGGCTTGCTCTCAACCTTGCGGAGCTTCCCAGTTAAGCGGATTCGAACGGGGCAGCAAAAAAAATAAGGAACCGAAAATTTCTCCAAAAGAAGTGCTTTCTGAAATACAGGAAGATCATAACATAAGGGAGCAACGACGGCGCATGTTTCCACGTGCGGCACTCGTAGGATTGGGAGCAGGCCTGATTGCGTCATTTTTTCGAGTTGTTCTGGCGGGAGCGGATACAGCCCGAAATGGGTTGATTGAATGGTCACATCAATATCCCGTCTGGGGATGGATTTTTCCGGTAACTTTTGGACTGGCGGGAGCCACGCTGTCAGTTTTGGTAGTAAGACGCTTTGCACCTGAAACGAGCGGAAGCGGAATTCCTCATCTTGAAGCCGTACTGCACCGTTTGCGAAAGTTGAATTGGAAACGTGTTTTGCCTGTCAAATTTGTTGCTGGCGCATTGGCTATTGGCGGCGGACTAGCTTTAGGGCGCGAAGGACCTACTGTTCAAATGGGCGGAGCTGTTGGTGATGCAATCTCCAAATGGCTTAAAGTGCCGCCTCGGGAACGACGGACACTGATCGCAGCAGGAGCGGGCGCTGGTCTCGCCGCAGCATTTAACGCACCCTTGTCTGGGTTGATCTTCGTTCTAGAAGAAGTCCAGCGTGATTTTCACCCGTTTGTATTTGGAGCAGCTTTCCTGGCAGCCGCGATTGCCGATATTGTCTCGCGCCTTCTAGCAGGAGCTTTCCCAGTATTCTCCATCCCTGATTACCCGACCCCTCCAACTGCGTCGTTGCCTATTTTTGCTTTGCTGGGTGTTCTTGCGGGCTTTTTGGGAGTTGCATTTAATCGAAGCCTGCTGGGCACAATGAACTTGTTTGCCCGGGCTAAGGGAAAATGGGGTCTGGCTGTTGCGGCAGTCGTCGGTGCGTTGGTTGGACTTACTGGCTGGTTCTCCCCCATGCTTGTTGGAGGCGGTCACTCACTTGCAGAAACAGCCCTGGCAGGTAATCTTGTTCTCTGGATAATCCCAATTTTTTTTGTAATCCGATTCCTGATGACCATTGCCAGTTATGGCACCGGCGCAGCAGGCGGAATTTTTGCTCCTTTACTGGCGCTGGGTGCGCTGCTTGGTCTTGCTCTCGGGCAGCTTGCAAATCGAATCGCGCCAGGCGTTGTGCCCATACCGGCCGTCTTTGCTGTTGTCGGCATGGCCGCATACTTTACTGCAATTGTACGCGCGCCATTGACAGGAATCATGCTGATCGTGGAAATGACAGGCAACTATCAACAGATGTTACCGCTGTTGGTCGCCTGCTTTTGTGCGTATGCAGTCGCAGAACTGTTAAAGGATTTGCCTATATACGAGGCTTTGTTGGAACGGGATCTGCTTCGCGATGGCTCTCATATCAAGTTGAAAGAGCCGATGGTCATGGATTTCTTAATAGAACAGGGAGCATCTTTCGCTGGACAAGAGGTACGCATGCTTGGATTACCTCCTGGGTGCGTTCTTGTGCGTTGTACAGAAAGGGGGCGCGAATTTGTTCCAACAGCCATAACCATTCTTGAGGAGCACATGAAGATCACTGTAGTCATCGCGCCGGAAGCGTCACACGGGTTGATGATTCTACGAAACGGCTGCAAAGGCAGGAAGACATGAAATTAAAATACATCGCGGGTCCTGGCAAGGCAACCATCTTTGCGCTGTCAATATTGTTCTTTTTGATGATACCTGCTGTCGGTATGATTGATTATTTGACCGGACCAGCCATTACATTCGCCCTTGTTTACTTAATTCCTGTGGCGGCGATTGCCTGGCTAAATGTTCGGCTCACGACAACTGTTCTTGCGTCCATCTTGACCGCCGTTACCTGGATTATCGTGGATCATTTCTCGGATCGTTTTTCCCTGAACATTGTTGTTTATTCCTGGAATTTTTTCTCAAGACTCTCCATTAGGACTTACGCAAGACGGACAAAGCTTGCGTAAACTACCCCTATATATGCTACTATGTCCTTCCAAAGCGTCATATATGGTGTTGGAATTCTTGTTCTGCGTAAGTCCTATCCATCCTGTTGATTGTTTCAATTGCGCTTTCCTTTCTAAAACAATCCCTTTTGGATGCCCATAATCTTTTACGCAGGGACCCGCTTACCAATGCGCTTAACATACGCGGCTTTAAGGAACTTGCGGAACGCGAGATCTATCGTTCCACGCGTTCTGGTAATGCCTTGACCATCGCCTTTTTGGATGTGGATGATTTCAAGGCCATCAATGACACCTTTGGACACAATGCCGGCGACATGTTGCTTGCTGCCATTGTTGAAACCCTGATCTTGAACCTCCGCCAAAGCGATCTGGTTGGGCGGGTGGGCGGCGACGAGTTTGTCATCCTGTTTCCCGATACCGGGCAGGATGTCGCCAAAGCCACAGCGGCCAAGATCAGGATGATATTGATGGAAAATACCGCCAAACTGAATTTTCCTGTTACATTCAGCATGGGCGTGTTAACTTGCATCCAGCCCTCCATGTCATTGGATGCCATGATTGGAATGGTGGATAAGTTAATGTATTCTGTAAAAACCAGTTCCAAAAATAACATCGTGTTTTCCGTATACCCGGAACCTCCGTGACTGGCTTCCCATATTATGAAGTATACACATTGGGATCGGAGAAATATGGCATGGTCAGGGCTGAATATCTGATCTAAAAAGCGGTGGTCACGCCTTTTTGATTACAACCTCGGACAAACAAAATGGAACATTTTCTTCAAACAAAGATGAGAACGTGAAATAATTATTCATATCCTCGATTGGTAACTGGGAATGACGAATGGCAATTAAGTTCCCCCCCCCAATTCTGGGTTTTACTACAGATATTCCCCAAAAACCTCAGGTTTGACTTTTATATGAGCATGTGATAATATTTTCCAAAACGTTTTGGAAAATATATGACAACCATTAAAGATGTAGCAGGAGCCCTAAAATTATCCATTACCACCGTCTCGCGCGCCCTGGATGGTTATGATGATGTCGCTGCCGACACCCGCGAACTGGTCATCAATACTGCGCGCAAGATGGGCTATACCCCTAACCGTGCCGCGCGCCAGTTGCGCCGCCAGCAAACCGATACGATCGGATACATCCTGCCCACTGAAAAGCCCCAGTTTGCCGATGCCTTTTATTCCGAGTTTATTGCCGGTTTGGGTGACATGGCGGCTTCAAACAATTTCGATTTGCTTGTTTCTGCAGCGCCCCCGGATAGTTCCTCCGAGAAGGCTGTGTATGAACGCTGGGTCCAAGGCCGCAAGGTGGATGGGATTATCGTAAATCGTACACGCCTGCGTGACTGGCGTGTGCAATATTTGACAGAACGAAAAACCCCGTTTGTTTCGCTGGAGCGTTCCCAACTTCCTCTCGAATTTATCGGCGTGGAAACCGATACAAACCAGGGCATGATTGAATTGATTGCCCACCTTGCCAATCAGGGTCACAGCCGAATTGCTTATATTGGCGCTTCCCCCGATCTCAAGATTGACTATGACCGCTATCACGGTTATCTGGCTGGATTGCAGGAAGCCCAAATAAATCCCGATCCCGCCCTTTCGATACGCGCTGACCTGACCCCCGAAGGCGGGTATCAGGCAGCCAGACAATTGCTGACGCTGACAAATGCGCCCACGGCGATTGTGTGCGTCAACGACCTGACTGCCATCGGCGCCATGCACGCGGCACATGAACACGGGTATAAGGTAGGGCGCGACATCGCCATTGCCGGTTTTGATGGCATTGCCGACTCGGCCTATACACAACCGCCGCTAACGACCCTTGATCAGCCGGTCTATGAAATTGCGGGACGGCTGGTAACCATGTTGCTGGCGCTCATCAAAGGCGAACATCTGGCAGAGCGGCAGGTAAAAATTCGACCAAAATTACTCGTCCGCTCATCAACAGGCGGCTAGTCCGAGAATTTCAAGCGCTAGATCAATCCATCTTTTTTTACGAATTTTCCGAAACGTTTTGGAGGTTTATGGAAACACTTTTTCAAACATCACCCTTTGCCTTGCCGGTCTTTATCTTTTTCGCCCGCATCATGGATGTGACCCTGGGAACCGTGCGTATCATTTCTCTTTCACGCGGCTGGAAGCGGCTTGCTCCTTTATTAGGCTTTGTCGAAGTCTTTATCTGGGTTGTCGCCATCAGCCAGTTGGTTCGGAATCTGACTCATTTTTCGAGTTACCTTGCCTATGCCGCCGGTTTTGCCGCGGGAAATTATATCGGCATGTGGATCGAAGAAAAGCTGGCGCTTGGCACGCTCACCGTGCGGGTTTTCGCCGTACACGAGGGGGATGAACTTTCGAAACGGCTGGCAGGCTCAGGCTTTGGTGTAACCGTCTTAGATGGTCACGGAGCAGGCGGCCCGGTCAAAGTCCTGTTTACCACCATCCATCGCAGCGAATTGGAACAGGTCGAAAAAATCATCCACGAAGTCAATCCCAAGATGTTTTATTCGGTCGAGGAAGTACGCGCTTCCAGTGAAGGCGTTTTCCATCTTGGTCGGCGGCAAAAGTTTATGAAAAAATTTGATTTGATCAAGAAAAAATAAGGAGCAATTATGTGTGGATTCTGCGGGTCAACCCCGAACAAGGATACATCTTTTGTGGAACAGGCGGTGCTCAAAATGCGGCACCGTGGTCCCGACGAGCAGGGCGTTACGCAAACGTTGCAAGGCGCGTTGGGACATGCCCGGCTTTCGATTGTGGATGTCGCTGCCAGCCACCAACCGATGGCAGAGGGACAACACTGGATCGTGTTCAACGGCGAAATATATAACTTTCAAGCCCTGCGAAATCAACTTCCTGGGTCCTGGCACACTCAGGGCGACACGGAAGTCGTCATGCGCCTGATTGTGGAGCGCGGTATGGAAGCCATTGATGCACTTGATGGCATGTTTGCTTTTGCATTTTTCGGGGATGAAGTGTTATTGGCGCGAGATGCCATCGGGATCAAACCGCTCTATTATGTAAAAAACGATGCGGGCATGTTCTTTGCCTCCGAGATCAAGGCGCTGTTGGATGCGCAGGGGGATGTGCATGAATTTCCCGCGGGACATTGGTGGAGTGCAGCACGCGGCTTTGTACGTTATTTCCACATTGACGATTTGCAGTGGAATGCTTCCCTGCCCAATCTGCCCGAAGCGGAATATGACGACTTGATCCGTTCCACCTTGCGCCGCGCAGTTCAAAAAAGATTGATCGCCGACCCGGGCATTCCCGTAGGCGTCAGCCTTTCTGGCGGACTGGATAGCAGTCTCATCACTGCATTGGCAAGAGAAGGACGCGATGTGCTCGACACCTTTGTGGTTGGCATGGACGGCAGCGAGGATGTAGCCCGTTCCCAGGAAGTTGCTGAGGCGCTTGGCACGCGCCATCACGTTTATCTCTATGACTTTCAGGAAATGCTGGAAGTCTTGCCCAAGGTTATCTATCACCTCGAATCGTTCGATGCGGCTTTGGTGCGCAGCGCCATCCCCAATTATTTTCTTGCCCGCCTCGCCTCCAAACATGTCAAGGTCATGCTTACTGGCGAAGGCGCCGATGAAATTTTTGGAGGCTACGAATATTTGAGTGGTGTTACCGACTCTCAGCAATTCCAGCGTGAGTTGTGGACAATCACCACCAACTTGCACAATACCAATCTACAGCGCACAGATCGTATGACCATGGCGCACAGCATCGAGGGGCGGGTCCCTTTTTTGGATAAGGAGATGATCCGCCTGGCACTAAGCCTGCCACCTGAACTCAAATTCCACAATGGCGGCGGAACAGAGAAAGCGCTTCTCCGCCGCGCCTTTGCAGGCTTCCTGCCCGAAGGGATTCTCCAGCGTCCCAAGCAGAAGTTCTCCCACGGCACAGGCTCCCGCGATTTGTTAGCACGATATGCCAACGCTCAGATTTCAGATAAAGCCTTTGCCGAGGCGCAGCAGCAATATCCGCAAGCCGCGCTGCGCTCGAAGGAGGAATTGTTTTACTACCGTATCTTCCATGACCAATTCGGTGAACGGATTCCCGCCCAAACTGTGGGACGCACCCGTTCCGTGACAAAAGAAGAGTTGAATTAGAAAATATTGAAGAATTAAGGAGACATGCAGGTATGAAATACAAAGTTACAAAACTCTTCATAGAGTTTTTCGAAAGCGAAAAAGCGTCAGGCATCCTCCTAATTTTCAGCGCCGTAGCTGCGATGATACTCGCCAACTCCCCACTGGGAGAACGATTCATTGAGTTCTGGCATGTCAAACTGGGCTGGGATTTTGGCGCAGTTCATTTGCGTTATAGCATCGGGCATTGGGTGAATGACGGCTTGATGGCGGTCTTCTTTTTAATGATCGGGCTGGAGATCGAACGCGAATTTTACATAGGCGAACTCTCCGATATAAAGAATGCGCGTCTGCCCATCTTTGCCGCAGTCGGCGGCGTGATCATCCCTGCCTTAATTCACTTTCTCTTTAATCGCGGCACGGCAACGCAATCTGGTTTTGGCATCCCAATGGCTACGGATATTGCCTTTGCGCTTGGCGTCCTGGCTTTGCTTGGAAACAAAGCGCCGCTCTCGCTCAAAGTCTTTCTGACGGCATTTGCCATCATAGACGACCTAATCGCCATTTTGGTCATTGCGCTATTCTATTCATCCGATTTTTCATTGGGCTATCTGGCGCTGGCAGCCGGTGTTTTCTTCTTCCTGCTGCTGCTCAACTTGCGAAAAATATATTGGATTCCCATCTACCTGATCTTTGGACTAGTCATGTGGTATGCCATTCTGCAATCAGGGATTCATGCATCCATTGCAGGTGTCCTGCTGGCGTTTGTCATTCCATTTGGGGATGGGGGAGAGAAATCCCCTTCCTATGGGCTGCAACATATTTTGCATAAACCCGTTGCGTTTATCATCATGCCAATTTTTGCCCTGGCAAATACTGGCGTTCTTCTAATCGGCGGTTCAGCGTCTAGTTTCATCACGCCCAACACCATTGGGATTTTTATCGGATTATTGTTTGGGAAGCCGCTGGGAATAACGCTTTTCTCCCTGCTGGCTATCAGAACGAAGTTCGCAAATCTTCCGGACGGCATTACTCTCCGCCACCTGATCGGCGCGGGGTTTCTGGGCGGCATCGGCTTTACCATGTCCATTTTTATTACCCTTCTTGCCTTTGGCGAGAACGACCTTGCCCAAACTTCTAAAGTTGCCATCATGATCGGCTCGATTTCTGCAGGGATGATCGGTTATTTCCTGTTGAATCAAAAATCGAACGGAAAGGAAGAACTATGAATCAGAAAACCGTAATCGCCGCCGCATTGGGCGAATGTGTCCACGTGGCGGGCATCTCCAATTTTTTACGCCTGGCAGAAACCGCTGGCTGGCGCACAATTTTTTTGGGACCCGCCGTCCCGATTGAAAAAGTGCTCGAAACTGCCCGCGCTGAAAAAGCGGATCTCGTTGGCATCTCCTATCGCCTCACGCCAGAAACAGGTGAACGCCTGCTCGGTCAGTTTGCAGAAGAGGCTTCCGAACTGCATGAGGCGGGAGTCAAATTTGTCTTCGGCGGAACCCCGCCGGTTGCAGAACGCGCCGCCAAATTATCTTTTTTTGAAAAAACCTTCGACGGCAGCGAATCACCCGAACAGGTACTTGCCTATCTCAAAGGACAGCCTGCCCAAAATTTAACCGCCTCAGACTTCCCGCAACTTGTTACTAAACGAATTATCTGGCGCGCCCCGTATCCGATTCTGCGCCACCATTTCGGCTTGCCGACAATGGAAGCCACGATTGACGGCATTCAGAAAATAGCAGAAGCGCAGGCGCTTGATCTAATTTCTCTTGGCACCGATCAGGATGCGCAGGAAAACTTCTTCCACCCGGAGCGGCAGGATGTGCGTCGTACAGGAGCAGGCGGTGTTCCCGTCCGTACTGCGGATGATTACCGCGCATTGTACGAAGCCAGCCGCCGTGGCAACTTTCCCATGCTGCGCGCCTACTCCGGCACGGATGATTTCATCAAATATGCCGAAGTGCTGACCGAGACCATTCATAATGCCTGGTGCGCCATCCCGCTATTTTGGTTCAACCAAATGGACGGACGCGGTCCCTGGGATTTGGAAGGCTCCATCCGCGAACATCAAAAAGTGATGCAGTGGTACGGCGAAAGAAACATCCCTGTTGAACTCAATGAGCCGCATCACTGGGGCATGCGCGACTCTTCGGATGTGATCTTCGTAGTCGCGGCGTATCTTTCTGCTTACAACGCGAAGAAATACGGCGTGAAGGATTACATTGCCCAGATGATGTTCAACAGCCCGCCTGGTACCAGTGACGCGATGGACTTAGCGAAGATGCTGGCGGTGCTTGAGATTATCAAGCCGCTGGCAAAAAAAGGTTTCCGTATCTGGAAACAAACGCGAATTGGGCTACTCTCGCATCCGCTCGACCCTGACGCCGCCCGCGGACATCTTGCTGCCAGCACCTATTTGCAAATGGCGCTCAAGCCCGATATTTACCATATCGTCGGGCACACGGAAGCGCATCACGCTGCCACTGCCGAGGATGTCATCGAAGCCAGCAAGATCGTGCGCCGCGCCATCAGTAATGCGCTGGGCGCTCCAAACATGACCCGTTCGCCTGAAGTGCAGGATCGCAAGCGACACTTGATCTCTGAAGCGCGTGTTACGTTGGAGATGATTCAAAATCTTGCAGGGCAAGGCGTGGATGATCCATTGGCAGACCCACAGACTTTGGCGAAGGCGGTCACTGCCGGGGTGTTGGATGCTCCCCAATTGATGAATAACAACTTCGGGCGGGGAATGATCCGCACTCAAATTGTGGATGGCGCTTGTGAGGCCGTGGATGAATCGGGAGGTGTTCTCTCCGAAAGGGAACGTTTATTCCAAATACTATAAAGCGAGTTGATATCCCAATCCAGAAAGCGAGGAAACATGACAGAAAAATATACAGTAATAGGGGCGGGACATGGCGGCAAATCAATGGCGGCTCACCTGGCATTGATGGGTGCGGATGTAGCCATTTGGAACCGCACGTTTGATCATATTTCGATTATGAAGAAGCGCGGCGGGATCGAACTGGAAAGCACAGAGGGAGGGCCGCATGGGTTTGGCAAGCTGAGTCTGATTACCTCCAATTTAGAGGAAGCGATTGCGCATGCACAGGTGATCATGGTGGTGTTGCCTTCCTCTGCACATGCCGATATTGCGAAAGCCTCGGCGCCATTTCTCAGGGATGGGCAGATCGTACTCCTTCATCCTGGGCGTACCCTCGGCGCATTGGAATTTTCAAAGTTAATCCGCGATAACGGCTGCACAGCAGATGTGACAATCGCCGAAGCTGAAACATTCATCTATGCCAGCCGCTCAGAGGGACCGGCGCAGGCGCGTATTTTTCGCATCAAGGAAGCAGTGCCATTGGCGGCGCTCCCAGCGAGCCGCAACGAATTGGTTTTGAATGCCATTCGACACGCCTATCCACAATTTATTGATGGGGTGGATGTGCTTCATACCGGCTTGAATAATATGGGGGCGATTTTTCATCCTGCCTTAACCCTTCTCAATGCAGGCTGGATCGAACATACGCATGGCGACTATCAGTTCTATATTGACGGCGTGACTCCCTCTGTGGCGCGCGTCCTGGAAGTGCTCGACCGTGAACGGGTGACGGTGGCTTCATCAGTGGGAGTCCGCGCCCGCACTTCGTTGGAATGGCTCAAGCTGGCTTACGATACCAATGGCGAGGATTTGCATGAAGCGATTCACAACCAGCCGGGCTATTATGGCATCAAGGCGCCCCCCACCCTCAATCATCGTTACATTTTTGAGGATGTGCCGATGAGTCTAGTGCCGATGGCGTCGCTTGGCAAACGGTTTGGAGTTTCCGTCATGGGTATGGAAAGCATCATCAAGATCGGCAGCATCATCCACCGTACTGATTACTGGCGGCGCGGACGAACGGTGGATAAACTCGGGCTTGAACAGTGGAGTGTCAGTGAGTTGACTCGTTTTGTTCAGGAAGGCGTAATCGAATAGAAAAGTCTAGTTTGTGAAACATCCGTTTTGTATCAAAGAACAAGAAAGGTTGATAATATGCGCAAAACCAAGATCATCTGTACCATTGGACCGGCCAGTCAGGAACTTGATACCTTACGAAAAATGATACGTTATGGCATGGATGTGGCAAGACTCAATCTTTCGCATGGAAACGCGGAGATACATCGTCAAACAGTAGAGCAGATTCGCTTTGCGGCAAAAGCGGAGGGGCATCCAGTTGCCATTTTGGCAGATCTACAAGGACCCAAATTTCGGATGGGCAGAATTGTGGACGATGGGGTCTTTATAGAAGAAGGGGATGCAATCACTTTAACTACCGATGACATCATTGGTTCCACCTCATCTGTATTGCCTATACAAAATCAGAAACTCCCTGCACTGGTAAAGCCAGGAGATTCAATCCTGATTGACGATGGCTTGATCGAGCTAAAAGTCCTATCCACCACAAGCCAAAGAATTCAATGTCAGGTAATGGTTGGGGGATGTATAAAAAATAACAAAGGGCTGAATTTGCCAGGAATTTCGGTGGAACTACCCTCGTTGACAGAAAAAGACATCCAATATTTGCAATACGCGCTGGATTGGGATGTCGATTGGATCGCCCTCTCTTTTGTGCGCAGCGCCGAAGACATCGAGGCTTTGAAAAGTAATATTCAAAAACTCACAAGTCGACATGTGCCGGTGATGGCAAAAATCGAGAAACCGCAGGCATTGGATAATCTTGCTCAGATTGTAGAAATTTCCGACGCAGTTATGGTGGCGCGTGGTGATCTGGGAATCGAGATTCCAACTGAACAGGTGCCTATGGCACAAAAACATATCATTGAACATTGTAACGGAGCTGGTGTTCCGGTTGTGACGGCAACCCAAATGTTAGATTCTATGATTCGCAATCCACGTCCAACCCGCGCAGAGGCATCAGATGTAGCCAACGCAATTTTGGATGGAACAGATGCTGTCATGCTTTCAGGAGAAACATCCATCGGGCGCTACCCCATCGAAACCGTGCAAATGATGACACGCATTATTCTCGAAGTAGAACAAAAACAGGCGATTATCCCCGTCCGCCCTTTTCACTCGCTGAAAGAAAGCCTCAATCTATCTGTCGCCCGCGCAGTGGGCAGCGCAACGCGGGATGTTACCCACAGCCTCAATGCAGCAGCGATTATTGCCATAACAGCCTCAGGTTATACCGCTCGTACGATCTCCCGTGTTCGTCCAGATGCGCCAATCATTGCCATCACTCCAGACGAGCATGTGCAAAGGCAGCTCAACCTTGAGTGGGGGGTTACACCGTTGCTTGCAATGCGCACTGACAATACAGATGAGATGATCTCCAATGCCTTGCAGTCTGCTCAAGAACGATCTCTGGTGAAAAAAGGCGATCTTGTCGTGATCACGGCAGGCGTAGCCGGTTCAGAGCCTGGCACAACCAATTTTCTGAAAGTACACGTCATCCCTTGATGATGCGCATTGACAACAATATCCATATTCATATGAAAAAGGAGTAAAGTTGGCGATGATGAAAACAGGTGACAAGGAGAAAAAATGAGTTCCAAACTAACAACCCAACAACCGCATGGATTGCTGCGCTTGTTATTGCGTATGCCCATCTTTCTATACCGCGCCCGTCTGGGTTGGCTACTCGGCGGCAGATTTCTGATGCTGACCCACGTCGGGCGTAAAAGCGGACAGCCGCGCCAGGTGGTGCTTGAGATAGTCCATCACGATCTCGAAACGGGCGCATATTTTGTCGCAGCCGGATGGCGGGGAAAGGCGGATTGGTTTAAGAACATCCAAGCCGATCCCACGGTTGAGATCACGGCTGGCACACGCACCTTTAAAGCCACTGCCGTGGTGATGCAGCTTGTAGAGTCAGCCGCCACCTTTTATATTTATGCCCGCAACTACCCACTGGCATTTCGCGAAATTTCACGTGTCATGATGGATGAGGCGCTTCGTCCCGACCAGGAAGGTAGTTTTCGCCTGGCTGAGTCGGTGCCCCTGGTAAAGCTCATCCCTGTTGAATAATTCAGGAACCTACGGAAAAAATTAATGACTGATCTCTGGCTCGTCCGTCACGGTCAAACAAATTGGAACTTAACTGGAAGATGGCAGGGGCAGGCTGCCGATGCGCCCGGATTGAATGATACGGGACACAAGCAGGCATTGGCAATCCGCGAGCAGTTGGAGGATATCAAGTTCGCTGCGGTTTACAGTAGCGATCTGCTTCGTGCCAGACAGACTGCCGAGTTGATTACTGAATCTTTTGGGATGACCATAACTTTGGAACCGCGTTTGCGGGAAATTAATCTCGGTGATTGGGAGGGGATGCTCTCAGAGGATATCGAAGCAAATTATCCGCAGGAAATGGCGGAACGTCTACGAAATCCATTTTGCACGCACGCTCCAAATGGAGAATCTCCGAGCGAAGTGACAGATCGTGTACTTACAGCGATAAGTGAAATATGCAATTATTACTCTGACGGCCCTGTTTTAATCGTCGCGCATGGTGTTTCACTGGCGGTCATCATTTGTCATTCCCAGGGAATTCCAATGAAAAATGTCTATCAACATATTCCAGATAATGCGCAGCCGTATCTTGTGCAATGGCATCAATAGGGATTTATAATCATTGAACAAACCATGCAAATCGTTCACTTTCTCCAAAAGTTAATTCACCCATTGAGCGCTGACGAAAAAATAATTGTCACGCAGGATATTCGCGAGTCTGCTTCATCCAGTTTTGACTTTTTCCTGCTGGTGGTGCTCTCATGCAGTATTGCCACATTGGGCCTGATCACCAATTCCCCGGCGGTCATCATCGGCGCCATGTTGGTCGCCCCGTTGATGTCCCCCATTATCGGCATCGGCTTGTCCTCCATCACCGGAGATTCAGTTTTAGCCCGCAACTCCTTCATCGCTTTATTCCGAGGGGCTGTATTGGCAGTGCTACTCTCTGCATTAATGACAATGGTCAACACAAAATTACCCTTTGTCGTATTGCAGGAACTCCCAAACGAAGTCCTGGTACGCACCCACCCATCTCCAATAGATCTCGGTATCGCTCTGGCAGGCGGATTGGCGGCAGCGTACGCGCTCACACGCGCTAAACTCTCCGCCGCTTTGCCAGGTGTTGCCATTGCCACTGCGCTCATGCCTCCGCTATGTACTGTAGGCATTGGCGCCGCGCTCGTTCGTTGGGATGTAGCTGGCGGCGCGCTCCTGCTTTTCATTACAAACGCCATTACCATTGCATTTGCCGCAGCGCTTATATTTTTCCTGCGCGGCTTCTCACCAGATACGCATATCGTTAATCATCGGCTTCCGCGCACTTTGATCATTTCAGCGTTGATTACGCTTATTTTGCTTGTGCCGCTAACCTATTACAGCGTTCAATTTTTTCAACAAGCCAATGAAAACCGACGCATCAACGAAGTCGTAAATACAGAGGTCGCGCGTCTCAACGTCGAACTCGTGGAGTTGAATGTGTCTCATTTAGCCAATGGACTTGATATGATCATCACGATTCGCACAAACTCAGCGCTACACTATGAACAAGTCGCTGCACTACAAAAAACGATTGTGAATGGACTTCACATTCCGATTTCGCTAAAGGTGAATCAAATTTTTGCTGAGCAACTTGATCCACTTGTTCCTCCGACCTCAACTTGGACTCCAACCCTGACTCCATCGAATACGCCCGGTCCAAGTCCGACAGTAACCCCATCTCCTTTGCCTCCCACAGCCACATCCACTTTTACAGCCACGGCCACCTCCACCCCCGGATTGGGTCAGGTCATCGGTACAGGCTTGCCGCGCTTGCAGATTTATCAATCTCCCAACGGTCCGGTCATAGGCCAGATTCGCGCAGGGCAGATGGTAACCTTGTTGTATGGCAGGCAGGAAGCGGGTGGCTTGATCTGGGTCGAGGTTATGGATGCAGAAGGCAGGATCGGTTGGGTTCCTGAAATCTATTTGAAGATGGTCACAGCCACACCGTCAAATTAAGTAGTAGTAGTACTTGCTGTATTGACAACATGGATTTTCTCACCTATACGAAGATACCCATAGCGATCCTATCCTGTGTTTGCTTTGCCCGCTTTCAGCCGTGCTTGGACGCCCATCCCCATCCGTTCTCTCATCCCATCCAATTCCATCTCAGCCGCCCAAGCGCGGACAGGCGTGTTTTTGGAATCAAAATTTTCCTTTGCCAACATTATTTCGATCTTATAAACATGGAGTAGATCATGCAAGAATATTTAATTCAGATCATTGACCAAGCCATTAGATCAATCCCAAATATCCTGACTGCATTATTAATATTTATCGTCAGCTTGTATCTTGCTGGGTTGATCAGCAATTTGCTCAAGCGCGCGCTTAATCGGCGGAATATATCTAGCGGAGTTACAAATTTACTTTCTCAAACGTTGCGTTGGACGATTATTACCTTCGGCATCATTACAGCACTGCAACGCTTCTTCAATGTGACTGCGTTTCTGGCGGGACTCGGTATTCTTGGTTTCACAGTGGGCTTTGCCTTGCAGGATATTATGCAGAACTTTGTAGCGGGTGTGATCCTTCTGATACAACGACCCTTTCACGTGGGAGATGCGATCAACACGACGAACTATGCAGGTACAATCCTTGCGATTGACTTGCGCACCACAGAGATGAAAACATTTGACGGACGCATCGTTATTTTGCCGAATGCGACCATTCTCTCAAACCCGATCGAGAATTACACGCGCGCAGACCGTCGCCTTGTTGACTTAACCGTCGGTGTGGCGTATGACTCTGACCTTGAGCAGGTGCGTCAGTTGGTATTAAATGCGGTGGAATCTGTGGCAGGCTTTGTGACTGAGCCAGCATCTATGATCGTTTTCCATACGTTTGGCAGTTCATCAATTGACCTGACCGCGCATTTCTGGATCGATACGAAGCTGACCAATCCATTGGTGGCAAAAGATGCGGCTTTGATTAAGGTTAAAGCTGCGTTTGAGCGTGCAAGCGTGGAAATTCCCTACCCGATTCAAACCGTGCATTTACAAGCGGAGAAATAAACCTGTGCTGGCTACTTGGTTCATCCGCCCAGATTTGAGAGGTAAAACGGACGTGTAACCTTAACTCAGGGAGCAGCATGCTGGGCGAATTCCTGGATGAGGACGGCTGTCCCATTTTGGCATAAGACAAACCATCGTTGGATAGACTCCGCTCAAGTTTTCAGCCTGACAACATATCGTCCCTCGCCAGGCGTGTTGCCTGATTGTCGCTATACCTGATCGCGGGTTCGATGGTTTGATGATTGAGGTCGCTCGCAATTTGCTGTGCCTGACCGATTGCCTCTTGTGATTTTGATGTGAATCGACATTCACATCGAAGTCCCGCGTGTGGATTATGAAAAGTTGAGTGATGATCAAGTAGTTGCAATCTACTAAAGTAATCTACATACTTAAACTCAGGCACATGTTTCAAATGTTATATCGTGCAAGGGCTGTATCAAAGTTTTGCTTTCATTCTTTTGCCCGTTCTGGTAAGCGGTTATGCCAGCCACCGTCTGTCGCGATAAGCACGTCTGCCTCCTTCGGCCCCCAACTGCCGCGTTTATAGGGGATAACTTGGTGGTGGGTCTTGAGGACTGGCTCCACTACTGCCCAGGCCGCCTCAACTGCATCCTCACGCGTAAAGAGCGCAGCATCACCAGACATTGCATCTGATAAGAGACGCTCATATGGTGATTCTTCCCCCGGTTCCTCCTCTAGAAGGTATAGCTCCTGTTGTTCCCCGATAAATTCCTTGCCTTTGCTCTTGACGCGAGCCGCTAAGGCAACCGCAGAATTAGGCGAGAGCCGAAAACGCAGATAGTTTGCGCGTCCAATTGCCGACTTTGAGTCCGCGAACAACCTTTGCGGCGGCGGCTTCAACTCCACCAGAACCTCGGCTGCAGTTTCAGCCATGAACTTGCCGGAGCGCAGATACCACGGCACCCCTTCCCAGCGCCAGGAGTCGATGTAAAGCCGCAGAGCGCAATAAGTCTCAACATCGGAACTCTTCGCCACATCCTTCTCTTTGCGATAACCGCTGTACTGACCACGTATCAGGTCACTTTGTTTTAGCGGACGCATGGCTTGGAATACCTTGGTTTTCTCAATATGCACAGCTCCAAATCCTCGATATGCCGGTGGTTCCATGGCGAGCAATGCAACGATCTGGAAGAGGTGGTTTTGAATAGCGTCACGTAAACAGCCTGCAGTTTCGTAGAAAGCACCCCGGTTCCCCACGCCGAAATTCTCGGATAAAGTTATCTGCACACTGGCCACGTAATTCCGATTCCAAATAGGCTCGAGAAACGAATTGGCGAAGCGAAAATAAAGGATATTCATGATCGCTTCCTTCCCGAGGTAGTGGTCAATACGGAAAATTGAGTCTTCAGAAAAAACTGCGTGTGCAATGCGATTAAGTTCCCGCGCAGAAGCAAGGTCGCGTCCAAACGGCTTTTCAACAATAACACGCGCATGCTCAGCCAAGCCTGCAGTGCCGAGTCCCTTGATAACAGTTTCAAAGAGTGAAGGCGGAATGGCAAGATAGTGTGCCGGATGCTTGGCGTTTCCCAATGCTTTTTTTAAAGCTGTGTAGGTGTTTTTGTCGTTATAGTCCCCGCTCACATATCTAAGCAGAGAGAAAAGTTTATCAAGCGCATGCTTGTCATCAATTCCGCCCGATTGCTTGATGCTTTCCTTCACACGGGCGTGCAATTGATCCGGAGTCCACTTCAGGGAAACGACGCCGATTACCGGGGCCGTCAGAACGCCTCGTTTTACCATCGCATAGAGCGCCGGGATAATCATCTTGTAAGCAAGATCGCCCGTCAAGCCGAAAAGGACCAGCGTATCGGATCGCGCCGCATCGCCATTAGTCTCGGCCATATCAACTCGTTTCCTTTTTTTCATCATGCCCGCCGAACTGCTTTCTCATCGCAGAGAGCAGCCGATTGGCATAGTCAGCATTGCCTCTAGATTCAAAGCGCTCGAATAGAGCAGCGCTGATCACCGGCACTGGCACACCCTCATCGACTGCGGCCGCGATCGTCCAGCGGCCTTCACCAGAATCTGATACGCGACCCGCATAATTTTTCAAGTCAGGGTCTTCGATGAGTGTCTGAGCGGTGAGATCAAGCAGCCATGAGCCAATCACGCTGCCCCGCCGCCAGACCTCAGTTATCTCAGGCAGGTCTAATTCATATTGATAATATTCAGGATCTCGCAATGGCGTCGTCTCGGCATCTGAAACACGCGACTGTTTGCCAATATCGGCATTTCGCAAGATATTCAACCCTTCTGCATAAGCAGCCATAAGGCCATATTCAATGCCGTTGTGGACCATCTTAACAAAGTGACCAGCACCTTGCGGACCACAATGCAGGAAACCCTGTTCAGCAGTGCTATCACGTTTCTGTCGGCCAGGCGTGTTCGGAGCCGCGCCAACACCGGGAGCGAGAGTGGCAAAGATAGGAGCAAGATGCTGGACGACTTCGGCCTCGCCGCCGATCATCAGACAATATCCACGCTCGAGTCCTACTACGCCGCCGCTTGTTCCAACATCTACATAGTGGATGCTACGCTGCTTTAACTCCGCGCCGCGCCGAACATCATCGCGGTAATAGGAGTTGCCACCATCAATCACAATATCTCCCGTGTCGAGTAGTGGGGCTAGCAATGCCAATTCCTGATCTATTACAGCAGCAGGCAACATCATCCAGACTGTTCGCGGTTTGGAGAGTCGGGAAATAAAATCTTCAAGCGTATATGCGCCGATCGCACCTTCCACTTCCAACTCCTTGACCGGTCCCGGGCTTCTGTTGCTAACGACGACCTCGTGCCCGCCGCGCATCAGGCGCCGCGCCATGTTGGCTCCCATCCGTCCTAATCCAATTATGCCGATTTGCATTTAAATTTCCTTTCCTGGTTGGGTGCATCAAAATCAATTATGGCAACGACTTCAGATAACTATCCATGGCTAGCGCCGCCTTACGCCCCGCCGCGATGGCAGTCACAATCAAGTCAGGACCACGCACATCATCACCGGCTGCATATACGCCTCCCAACGTGGCTACTCCTGTCTCTTCAGATTCAACTTCAAAAATGCCAGGTTTTCTCGTCTTCAATTCCGGCGTCTTGGACGGAATCAACTGATCACCGCTGTAACCAATTGCAAGGATTACGATATCGGCTGGTATGGTGAAATTTGATCCCGGGATTGGGATGCGGATGCGGGACGGCAAGCGTTGTTCGGGTTGATGCGCAGGCTTGGATCTCATCCGCTGCATTTCGATTTGACGAACGTGACCTTGCTCATCACCAATAAAACGAATTGGATTTGCCAGAAATTCGTAATGGACGCCTTCTTCCTTCGCATGCTTGGAATCCTCCTCCCGTGCCCTCATCTCCGTTTCGGTACCCCGGTAATAACCCACTACGACGCCATCTGCAAAGCCATGCTGGACTTGCAAACGACGGGCCGTGCGAACACAGTCGGTGGATGTATCACCGCCGCCAATCACAACAACGGTCTTATCAATTTCAGGTAGACCTTTTAATCCTTCTGGCAAGTCGTCCAACGGCAAATTGCCGCGCACCAGAAACTCCGTTGCCTGATAGACACCTTTCAAATCCTCGCCGGGCAATTTAATCGCTCGGCCAACGGGTGTGCCGATACCAAGAAAAACGGCGTCGTATTGCTGGTGGAGATCATCCACTTGAATATCCCGCCCGACGCGCGTGTTGCAGATGAACTTCACACCGATAGATTCGAGGTGGGCGATTTTGGCTTGCACGATATCTTTATCAAGTTTGAAACTTGGGATGCCATAATGAAGCAATCCCCCGGGTTTTGGCCACTCTTCGTAGACAACAACCGTATGCCCGTGAGTGGTCAACTGCTCTGCCACGGCAATGCTGGCGGGACCACTTCCGACGACCGCCACACGACGACCCGTCGCTGACTCCATTGACGGGGTGGGGAATCCACTTTGGTTACGCTGCGAGTCGGCGCAAAAAGCCTCCAGTTTTCCAATATTGACCGGGCGGTCATATCCGGCAACAGTGCAGGAACCTTCGCACAAGGCTTCTTGTGGACAGAGTCGCCCGCACACTTCGGGAAAATTGGATGTCAGGCGGAAAATGTTGGCAGCCTCATCATATTTGTTTAGTTCAATGGCGATCAAAGCTTTGGGGATGTTGTTATGAAGCGGGCAACCTAGAATGCAAGGTTCAGTGGCGGGGCAGTGAATGCAGCGTGTTGCTTCAACCACTGCTTGTTTTTCGTCATAGCCCGTAAATACCATTTGAAAATTTTTAAGCCGCTCAGAGGGTGGTTGCTCTGGCGGCGGCCCCGGTGGAATATGAACACGGTCTTTACGACTGGGATCAAGGGAAATTGTTTCCGGATTATCCGATTCGTGCTTTGGGAACAGTAAAAAGTTATCCATTTTTTCCTTTCTAACAATTGAATCTTTTATGCATATCTTAGGGTAAAGTCAGCCCCAATCCTTCCAGAGACTTCTGTGTTGACTCATAACTGGCATGAATAATGCCTGTAATTCCCAAGCTTTGAGCCACCTCAACGAACATCGCCCGGTCATCAATGTAAACAACTTGTTCCGGGCGCGTTTGAGCAATGTCCAATGCAATTCTGTATATGTCGGTATCTGGCTTTCGGTAATGAACAAAGCACGATGAAACAAAGAAGTCTATGAATGTGCCCAGTTTGAATTGTTCGACACGATAGACTGTCAGTTCGCGCCCCTCATTGCTGACAGCCGCGACTTGAAGTTTGTATTGAGTCTTGAGCTTGCGCATCAATTCAAGCATCTCGGGAAAAGGTTGCGACTGTGCATACATAAATGCCTTGAACTCTTCGCGTGAGAACGAACGCTCTTGATAAAAAACAACCCTATTCAAATATTCGTCCAAGCTGAGCTTGCCTTCTTCATATGTGTCAAAGGTCAGATGATGGCGCTCGTCCATCTCTTTGTAGTCCAGAGCGAATTTTTCGGCGGCGCGAGTTCGAATGCCGCGGTCCCAGCCATTCGTTAGTAGCACGCCGCCGATATCAAGGAATAGGGTTGTGATTGGGGGTAACTGTGCCATCATCCCAACTCCTTTACTTTTAGTGCAGCCTCGAGAGCATCCTGTAAAGCCAGTAAACCCTGGTTTACGTTGGGACCAAGATGGATACGTCCTACCCGCCGGCCGTGTTTTCGCAGCGCTTCCAAATCACCCAATGCCTCGGCGCGCTTGAATATGCCAAAAGTGTATGCCGCACCCGGAATAGGTATATCTTTTGCATCATCGGCCGTCAGTTGCAGGAATAATCCCGTGTTCGGGCCGCCTTTGTGGAACTGACCAGTGGAATGTAGGAAACGTGAACCATAACCCAGCGTGGTTGGGAGGTGCAGGCCGTCTTGAAGCAACCTATGAAGATCTTGTAGGGCTTGTTGGTTGGCCGAATTCTCGCCGAGATAAGCCATCAAGGCGAGATAATCTCCCGGGCGGCCTTGAGCCAGGAACTGTCTCAGGATATCTTCGGCAGTGGATGCCGCCTGCTCGAAATAGAGGCTCAAGGGGGCTTCGGTGAGCGACGGCTTCTCTTGCAGTAATTTTCCCTGGCTGCCGACCATTGCCAGCAGGCGGTTGGTATTGTCCTTGCTTTCCTGGACATTGGGCTGATTAAAAGCATTGATGCCCAGGATCGCTCCGGCCGTGGCAGTAGCAATTTCCCAACGGAAGAATTCCTGTCCGAGGTCGAGAAGATCGTCCATATAAATGGTGATGACGGGTTGGCCAGCTTCGCTCAAGCGGGACACGCTTTGTTCCAGTGCTTTATCCGTTGTATCTTTCATGCGGATGTAGACAAAGATCCGGTCATCTCCATATTCATTTGGTTTGCCGACTGGTTCACCCGCCACTGGTAGGAGACCGGTACCTTCTTTCCCGGTACTTTCCGCCAGGAGCTGTTCCAGCCACATTCCCAATGGAGCAAGCGACTCTTGAAGAATGAAGGTCACCTTATTTCGTTTGTGGTTTTTAGCCAACTCACCCAGCGCCGCTCCAAGCATCAATCCGGGATTTTCCTGTGCTCGAATGCCTGGAGCACAGGCATGGACCATGCGCAGGGCACGCTCCAGGAGTTCATTAACGTCAATTCCCATCAAGGAAGCCGGAACCAGACCGAAGTAGAATAGGGCGGAATAGCGCCCGCCGATATCCGCAAAATTAAGGAATGTCTTCCGATAATTCCGGCCCTGTGCCAGCTTTGCCAGGCTCGTCCCAGGGTCGGTAATCACACAGAAATTTTCACCGGCGCGCTCACCTTTGATCTCTTTTACTTTCTGATAGAAATATTCTCCAAAAGCAAGCGGCTCTGCGGTTGTCCCTGATTTACTGGCTACAATGAAAAGAGTCTTTTCCAGTGGGAGCGAATGCTCAATCTCCAGAATGGTGGCCGGGTCTGTGGAATCCAAAACCGTCAGGGGGAAAGCGCCATCCACAATGGGGAACGTACGCGCGAAGACCAACGGGGTCAGGCCGCTAACCCCATCTTGATCGATCAATCCCTGGATTTCACCATTTTCGAGCGCATTGCGCCGTAGATAGTCCAGCCAGACGCTCTGCCCAAAACTTTCCAAAACCAATAATGGATTCTTGTTCATTTTATTTGCTCCTTACATTCGATAGCGGCCACTTTTGCCAGGCGCCGTTCAAAGCGTTCAGTCTTTTCATAGCGAGCCGCAAGATAGATTTGGATTATTTCCCAGGCTAGAGCAAAGGAAATCACGCGCCCGCCCAGGCACAAGAGATTCATGTCATCATCTTCGACGCCTTGATGGGCGGAAAAACTTTCGTGGATCAGGGCTGAACGGACGCCAGGGATCTTGTTGGCAGTGAAGCTAGCGCCCACTCCGCTGCCACACATTGCTATGCCGCGCACTACTTCACCTTGCGCGACCGCCCTGGCCAACGGAATGACAAAGTCCGGATAATCATCTTCGGGATTCAAAGTGTAAGCGCCGAAATCGCGCACCTCGTGCCCAGAATCGCGTAGCGCCTTCAAGATAGGTTCTTTCAAGATATAGCCACCGTGATCGGTTGCTAAGCCAATAAGCATTGTTACCTTCTTTCTAAAACCATCAGGATTTTTTCTGTAGTTTTAATACAGTAAGAACCTGCTGAACAACATGATCGACACTAAAACCGTACTCACGCATGACTGTCTCACCCGGAGCCGATGCGCCAAAGCGATCCACCCCGATCACTGCTATTCCCGCCCCAACATACGGACGCCAGCCTAGAGATACTCCCGCTTCAATGGCAAGCATGGGGACATCCAGAGGTAGTACCGCTTCTTTATATTCGACCGGTTGTGCGTCGAACAAATTCCAACAAGGCAGGCTGACAACACGTGCTCTGATACCCTGCGTCTCCAGTTTCTCACGCGCCGCGAGAGCCAGTGGAACTTCAGAACCCGTGGCGATCAAGGTAATATCTGGAAGAGCGCTTCCGTTTGCATGTGCAAGCACGTATCCTCCACAGCGAACGCCAAGCGGGAGTTGCGTGTACTTCTTCAAATCAAGGATTGGCAGATTCTGACGGGTGAGGATTAGCGCGACTGGACCATCTTTATGCTCGATGGCGATCCGCCAGGCAGCGGCAGTTTCGTTCGCATCGGCCGGGCGGATGACCAGCATATTTGGAATGGAACGCAATCCCAACAGTTGTTCGACCGGTTCGTGCGTGGGACCGTCTTCTCCAAGCGCGATGCTGTCATGCGTAAAAACATAGGTCACGTGCAGACCCATTAAAGCCGCCAAACGCATCGGAGGGCGCATGTAATCTGAGAAGATCAGAAAAGTGGATCCAAAAGGAAGCGTGCCGCCATGAGCCGCCATGCCATTAATGATCGATCCCATGGCGTGTTCACGGATACCAAAATGGAGATTATTACCGGAGTAACTCCAACCGCCTCCGACAGAACCTTGGGAGTCATACATCGTTTCCTGGCGGCCTTCGAAGTCGCCCCCCTCTGCCAGAGCCGTATGCGTGGATGGGTCCAAGTCCGCCGAGCCGCCGATAAATGTGGGCAGCTTGGATGCAATGCCATTCATTATTTTGCCCGATGCTACACGCGTGGCCATACCTTTTGTATCGGGTAAGAACTCTGGAATATCCATGTCCCAGCCTTGCGGTAATTCCCCCTGCATCATTCGACGCAACTCCTGTGCCAAATCTGGATAGGACTGCGCGTACGCGGAGAATCGTTTATCCCAATTCGTTTCATATTTCTTTCCTTTGTCTACGGCTTTGCGGAAATTCGCCAAGGCAGACTCAGGGATATAGAACGATGGCTCGAGCGGCCAACCAAGATTTTGCTTGGTCAGTATTACCTCAGCCTCGCCCAACGGAGAACCATGCGCTTCATAAGTATCCTGTTTATTGGGTGAACCAAATCCCAGATGAGTCTGAACGAGGATGAGCGAGGGACGGGCTTTTACCTGGTGCGCGCGCTTGATGGCGCGTTCAATCGTTTTGAGGTCATTTCCATCTGCTATGGATTGAGTATGCCAGCCATAAGCCGCGAAACGTTTTTTTACATCTTCTGTGAAAGTGAGATCTGTTGCCGCTGAAAGAGTGACATGGTTGTTGTCATATAAACAGATTAATTTTCCGAGTCGCAAATGACCTGCCAAAGAAGCCGATTCAGATGCCACACCCTCCATTAAATCCCCATCGCTGACAAGGCTATATGTATAATGATCGATGATTTTATGTCCAAGCTGGTTATAACGGGCGGCTAGAAATGCTTCTGCCATTGCCATTCCAATGGCATTGCCAAATCCCTGACCGAGCGGTCCGGTCGTCGTTTCAACTCCGGGTGTGATCCCTCGTTCAGGATGCCCGGGCGTCATACTGCCCCATTGTCGAAATTGTTTAATCTGATCGAGAGAAAGGTCATAACCCGTCAGATGAAGCAGACTGTATAACAACATCGATCCATGTCCTGCGGATAGAACAAAGCGGTCACGGTCAAACCATTGGGGATTACCGGGGTTGTGTTTGAGAAAGCGCGTCCACAAGATATAAGCCATGGGCGCCGCACCCATAGGCAAGCCGGGATGTCCACTGTTGGCTTTTTGGATCGCATCTATCGCTAAAAAACGAATCGTATTGATGGCCAAATTGTCCAGGTCAACTGTTGATGAAATTATTGAAATATCTTTACTCATTCGATTATCCTTATCTTTTACTGTTCGGCTATCGTTTCACGTAAGAAGACACCACAGAAGTATTACACCATCAAGCATTTTGAACCTCCAGTTTTTTTGTGCATAACTCATTTTGCTCGCCAAGCGTCGTACTGCTGACTTTCCGTTCAACACGCGTTTAGACTAAGGCAGAAAGAAAAATAGAATTGCGATGATGATGTACACTGAAAGAAGCTGCACACCTTCCAGCCAGTTACATTCACCATCACCGCTGATCGCGGCCACGATCCAGACGGCCAGACCGACGGCGGCGATTTCCGGGAGAGAAAACTCCAGGTTCATCGGCTGACCAAACAAGTAGGAGGCAAAAATGAGCACTGGGGTGACGAAAAGCGCGATTTGCAGACTCGAACCAATGGCAATGCCCAGACTCAAATCCATTTTGTTTTTAAGCGCCGCCAACACGGCCGTGGAATGTTCAGCTGCGTTGCCGATGATTGCCACAACGATGACGCCGACGAATACTTCCGTCAGCCCGAGGCTTTCACGAGCCGCCTCCACCGAGCCAACGAGAAACTCGCTCATGAACGCAACCAGCATCGTCGCCAGGGCCAGAATGGTGATGGCTTTTGCAACGGACCAGGCCGTGCCCTCCTGGTCGCCGTCTTTGCCGAAACCTTGTCCGACGAAGAGTTCCTTGTGCGTGATCAACGTAAAGACAAGCCAAAGAATATAGGTAATAAAAAGCACGGTGGCTATGGCCATGGAAAGATTTTGCTCAGCTTGCGGCGACCAGCCGCCCGGGCGCCGATCGGCCGACAGATGGAAAATTGTCGGAATGATCAGCCCGATGGCGGCCAGGCTGAGCGAAGTGGCGGAAATGCGCGCGGCGGTTTGGTTGAAGGTCTGGCGGGGGAAACGTGTCCCGCCGGCCAGAATTGAGGCACCGAGAACCAGGAGAATGTTGCCGATGATCGAGCCGGTGATGGAGGCCTTGACAACCCCAATCAATCCGTGCGACAAAGCCATCAGCGCGATGATCAACTCGGCGGCATTGCCGAAGGTGGCATTGAGCAGCCCGCCAATGCCATGGCCGGCGCGTGCGCCCAGATGCTCGGTGGCCCGGCCCATCCAACCGGCCAGCGGAATGATCGCGATGCCTGTGATGATGAAAAGCAGTGTTTCGTTCTTCCACGCCGGAACATAATAGATGGCGAAAGCCAGCGGGACTGCCAGCAGCAACCAATCGAGCGGCTGCAATATATCAGGACTGAGCCAACCGTGTCGTTCTTTTTTGGCAGACATATGCCAGGTCACTTAAGGCACACGCTGTGGCGACCAGCACGCTTCGACGCCGGGGTGACCGGTACGTTAAGATTTGATGTCATCACCGTTCTCCTTTTGTTGATCCTTGAATTAGCTGCCATGTGAGCATGGTATTCGGATAAAACGTGCGGCATTTTAGTTTCGGCTATTGACGAATTATGCGTGCCATGTCCTTGAGAATGATCTTCTTTCTTTGCCATTTCGCCTAGCATTGGCTGTTCTTCGGAGGTCTCTGGATGATCCATAATAGGTATTTTCCTTTTCTGTTATGTCGCAGACTTCGTAAGTTGCGGTATACATGTTGCCATGTTCTTTACATCACATTTATCTTGGTCATATATGGGTAGCGATTGCCTGGGCGATTTTCGTGATCACATCAGTTACCAGTGCATCAGCCTGTTGGACGGAAAAACGTGGTTCATCCACAAACATATATTGGATATCGCTTCAGCACTTGTGCAAATGCTCTGATTCTTCATGGGCAAGCCGGGGTGTCCGCTGTTTGCTTTTTGAATCGCATCTATCGCTAAAAAACGAATCGTATTGATCGATAATTTATCCGAGTCAATGGGTGAGGATATTTTTGAAATATCTTTACTCATTTTTGTTTTCCTTTCTCAAGTTGCAGCTTGGCATGACGCTGCCTTTCACTTCGCACTCTCGGCCTCATTCAAAAGCAACTTGCGAACCGACTGTAATTCTTTACGGCGAGTCTGTTCTACTTCTGGGTAACTCATCCCAAGTCCATTCAGCGTTTCGATGATAATTTTGGAAACAATTAAACGGGCATTATCCTTATCATCGGCGGGGACGACATACCAGGGTGCTTCGTTTGTGCTGGTTGCGCTCAGGCATTCCTGGTACGCCTCCTGGTAATTTTCCCAAATTTTTCGCTCTTGGATGTCAGCCAAGCTGAATTTCCAGTTCTTGTCTGGCTCATCAATCCGCGCCAGAAAACGTTTGCGCTGTTCGTCTTTTGACAGGTGCAGGAAGAATTTGATGATGCGGGTTCCGTTTTGATGGAGATGGTGCTCCAAATCTACGATGGAACGATAGCGCTCTTTCCAAACAGCCTGTTCATCGAGCAATTCATCTGGGAGACCCTGACTGTGGAGAATCTCCGGATGGACACGGACGATAAGCACCTCCTCGTAGTAGGAGCGATTGAAGATGCCAATGCGCCCGCGTTCAGGTAAACGGCAGGTCGTGCGCCAGAGAAAATCATGTTCAAGTTCTTCGGCGCTGGGCTGTTTAAAGCTGAAAGCCTGAACACCTTGCGGATTGACACCGGACATGACGTGCCGGATAGCGCCATCCTTGCCGGCAGCGTCCATACCCTGGAAAATCAGCAACAGTGCATAATGGTTGGAGGCATAATGCAAGCGTTGCAGCGAACTCAACTCATCAACGTGTTCTTCCAGAAGTTTTTTATAGCCTTTCTTCGATTTAAAAAAGGGCTTCACAATTGTTGACCACTCCTTGAGTTCGACCTTTTTTCTGGGTTGCACACAGAAATCCTTTGACTTGATTTTCATTTTCATCCTTTCGGTCAGGTTGGCCGCGATGTTGGTCGCGTCTGTATTCAATTAGATATGAGTATAAAATTACATCCAGCCAATCATAAGAACAACAAAGACCAAATACAGACCGACGATAATTGCACCGGCCATTCTATTGAGACCTCTATTGAAATACAGAAGAACCAGGGCTGTAACTGTTGTGCCTACAAGCCACCAGACTGAAAAGATATTTCGTTCCGACAACGGAGCGAAACTCAATATTGCCGCAGGAACACATATTCCAAATAAGATATTCAGGGTATTACTATTCAGAGATTCGCTCATTACGGCTGCCCCCCTTTGACCTAGAGCCAGCCTGATAGATGTTATGACATTGGGGATGCCGGTCAAGGCAGCAAGAATAAGCATGCCCACGATAGCTGTGCTTATTCCCCATGCACTGCTTAAGAAAATCGCTGAACGAACCATTCCCATGCTTGTTACTATGATAGCGATCAGAGCAAGCCCTCCCATCCATGCCCAAGACCATGATTTCGATATAACCATTTTAGGTTCGCTTGAAGCATGGCGAGTCTGAGCGATCACTACGATCAAAAACGCGTAAACTTTCTCAGGCAATCTCCATTTTTTGATCTGATCGGGTTTTAGGCTGGAAACGATGATATAGGGAACCAACAAAAGCATCAATAACATAAGACTAACCGGGGCCGAAATAAATCTAAAGACCAATAAAACCAGTACCAGGATTACCATTAACGAAGCCGCACCGTCGAAAATAATGCCCTGCCTTCTTACAGGCAGCCCCCCCGCAATCAAGGCACTTAGCCCCAATAAGGCGGCCAAATTGAAAATGCTGGATCCGATGATAATGCCCACGCCAATATCATGCTGTCCAACCAATAAAGCGGTGACTGCCGATGAAATTTCAGGGGTGTTTGCGGCTAATGCAGCAATCATGCCTAGTAACCCTCCTGATAAGCGGAAGCGCGTTCTAAGCGTTACAATACTTCTGCCTAAAACGAAACTGGATATTGTCATCAAGACAAAACATACAGAAAAAATGCTTATCGCCGATACTATTGTCAATCTACGCCTCTCTCTACGTTTTGTACGAATTCCACTTCCAATTCTGAATTTCCGGCAGGCCCTCGCCGTTTCTGTCGATGCACGACGTATGATCGATTTTGCAATACTATTCCCTCTTCTCCCCTGGGCGCAAAGCAAGTTCGGCTTCAAACGCTTCGCGCACGCTCGCCAACCTCGCGTCGATCCTCGCACAGTCATGCGCGGACTCAAGGGTGCGCTCAGCAAGTTCGGCTATCCATTGCACTTGATCGCGAAGCGCCCGCCGCCGTTCTGGCCTGTCAGTCAGACCGATGATGATTTGCAGCGCGCCGAGCATCCGCAACATGATGGCGAGATCGCCGTTGGCATTGCTTCGAATTTGGTCGAATGCTTCCGCCAGCAGGCTTTCGAAACCGGCTTCTTTTGCAATCACCCGCAGTTCGCCTTCCTCGTAGCGATGTGATGATGGGATTTGCCGGGGTGCCAGGCGCGCCAGTATCGTCGACAGATAATCCACGCACGTTACGGCTGTTGTCGTGTCGTTGATGCCGGGCGAGAGTGCTTTCAATGCCACATCCACGATCTGTCTGATGCCGAAGTCCGCGTCCTGTTCCACTGAGCGGTAGGGGCTGATGTTAAACGTTTCCTGAAGGGCGGTGATCGTCTCCTGGTCCGGCTCTTCTTCCAGAGAGAGTGAGACCAGCGTAGTGTTCTGAACAACGAAATCGCCGATGCCGTACTCCATCCGCACGATGGTCTTCTTGTCCTTCGCCAAACGCAGGAGCCCTGCGTTATCCACGCCCTGGATATAGCCGCTCTCCCTGGACGGGACGCCACGCCAGTTCAGCCCGGCCAGAGAGAGCAGCGTTTGGTCATCATCGTCTTTGTCAGGCTCTTGTCCGAGTTTTTCAGGAAAAAGCCGGTCAATGGCCGCGATGGTTTCCTGGGCGACCGAGGCGATGATGCTGGAAGCCTGGATGGAAGAGGCGATATGATGAATGAAGAACATAAGGGCGCCGACGCCTCCGAGCGCCATCACGAAGCCGAAGAAGACCGCCAGGTTTGGGACAAATGCGTCGACGCCATCGCGAATGGTGCGCAACACGATCAGGCAATACGTGAAAATGCCGGCGAAGATCCCGAGCACGACCTGGGTGATCCTGCTGCGCATAAAGTTCCGCAGGATACGGGATGTATATTGGCTCGAAGCAAGCGCCAACACCACGAGGATCATGGAGAAGGTAACGCCAACCACGGTCATCATCGAACCGGCGATCGTGGACATCATGTCTCGCGCACCTTGCGCCCCAGCCCCAAACAGGCGCGGCCACTGGGCCAGCCATCGGTCACTCACGATGGAGTCTGCGCCGATCAATACAACCGCGAAGCCGATGCTGCCCATGACAATGAGCGAAGGCATAAACCAAAAGCTCGACCGCAGATTGCTCCAGAGTTGTTTAAACTTATTCATGGGCAAGACCCCACTTCCAGTTGCAGATTTCCGGCATGTCCTGGTGAAAGGCATTATCGAAACAAGCCACTTGTACCAAGTCGGGAAGCCGGCACTGAAAGGCCTCGGTCAGCAGGATCTCTTCTGGTAAATGTTCGGGATCGAAAGGCTGAAGTTGATGCAACTCCTCGACCACTTCTGCTGTGATTCGCTGTGGTTCGAAATACTTCGGTCCGCCATGCACCACGCGATGCCCCACAGCAGTCAACTCTCCGCGCTGAAAGCGTTTCTCGATCCAATCCATTAACTCTCCGACCACTGCTGCGTGGTTCGCCGCAGTCACAGACCTGGTGAAATTATCAGCCTTGTTCAAGCCTTTCACTACAAATATAGATTCTGACAGTCCAATCCGTTCGATTCCACCATCGAGGATCCGTTGCAACGTATCATCGGCCTCGAAAAGCGCGAACTTGATGTTCGATGAGCCGCCGTTGATCGTCAGGACACAGGCTTTAGCTTGTTTCACTGATGGTCTCTCCATCTTTCCACAATCTCAAGAAAGGGTGCATATAGTGACGATTTCGAATCACCGCCGCCATTGGATTCGAGAGGACTCCAAAACGACTACAACGCCATCGTGCTGTGATATGACTTGCGCTGCATAGTCCGTGGCTGGGCATGCTGCAGGTACCTGTGCCGTGCAGCTGTAGCTGTTTGTCTCCATCAATTGCTAACCGCAACTGGACATCATCTCCTGCCGTTCCGACGTGCCGCATTTCACTCCGTCGGTGTAAAGTTCTAACGTGCATAGGTAATAAAAGGTTCATAACCACCCCCCGTTAAAACCTGCTCGTTGCAATCCGCTGACGATGTAAGGACACTCTCGCATCAATTGCCATAATAATCCAGTACGGTAATTTTCAATCATTAAAATAACCGGCCCTTGATTGATGCCGTAATGCCAGGGAGACACCCAACCATTTGAATTACGGGATTTTTCCGGGTAGGTAGGGTTAAAAGTTGCTTTGAAACCGTAAGAGTTCGACTCTGTTAATTTAATTTGATTAATGCAATAATCCAGTGTGGGCAGCACGATTTCAGGCGCGAATGGCAGCGATGCCACGACTGCCCACGGCGCGATGGTTCCGTCATCAGGCCCATATGGAACACCTCGCCCCAGATAGTTAAAAAATTGGCGCTCGACACCATTTACTTTAATCGTCGTGGGACCAGGACCATCGCTCGCAGTAATTCCCCAACAATCAACGCCATAACCGGCGAACTTGAGCGGGTTGTCCATCGCATATTGTTGTTGCACATATGTCGCACGACGGCTGTTTTCGAAATAGTCAATGCCCTGAAGACGCATGAATGAGTCTTGAATGCCGCGAAAATCAATCCAGATATGCGAAAGTTGGTGGGTGAACAACGGCCCGGCATAAAGATATTCGTATCCGTAAGAGTGTTCCCACCGATACGTGGAAGCCCACGCAGGATAGCAGCTCTCTGGCAGTGCATGAGTGGGCGAGCCAAGTCCCAGGATATACATCAGCATCGCTTCGTCATAGCCTTCCCAACGATATTTGAGAAAACCACTTTCGGGCTTCCAACCGTGTGTGATTGTTTCGCCATCGTTTTGCGCCCATTGCCAATCTGCGCGGCGATAGAGGTTGTCGGCAAGCCTGCGGATTTCATTCTCGGCGTCCGTGTTACCGCTAAAATAAACTCCAGCTGCTAACGCACCTGCCAGCAGAAAACCGGTATCCACTGTTGATAATTCACTTTGCCAGACGCGTCGACCGGTCTTCATATCAAGAAAATGATAAAAAAAGCCTTTATAACCGGTGGCATCGGGTTCGGGTCCTTGCGGGCTGTTCCAGAAAAAACGAAGCGTGGTCAGCGTTCGTTCCACTGCTGCAATACGGGACATAAGTCCGCGCCCAACAGCCACTGGGTAAGCTGCCAGGGCAAATCCTGTAGCGGCAATACTGGCGGGCCAATCATTCTCGGTCTTGTCGGCTACCAGCCCGTTAATTGGATTCGTTTCATTCAGAAAGTAGAGAAACGAGTCTAGTTGAAGTTTTTCCAGTTCAACCTCAGTGATCGGGTTTCTATTGTTCAAGGTTATTCCTCAAGCCAAATCATGACTAATTTCCTGCTTTCAAAGCGTCGTTGACGATGACCTGTGCATCTTCCTGAATGTGTTTTAGATGATCGGCTCCGCGGAAACTCTCTGCATATATTTTGTAAATTTCTTCAGTCCCTGAAGGACGTGCTGCGAACCATCCGTTATCTGTTGATACTTTCAAACCTCCAAGTGGAGCACCATTACCTGGCGCATTCGTCAGAATGGTCGTTATTTTTTCGCCGGCCAGTTCTTTGACATGGACTTGCTCTGCCGAAAGTTTCATAAGAATTGTTTTTTGTTCCGAAGTGGCAGGCGCTTCAATTCGCTCGTAGATCGAATCGCCAAATTCACGAGTCAGGTCGGAATAGATCTCGCCTGGGTCGCGTCCCATTTTCGCTGTGATCTCCGCCGCGAGCAGGGCCAGGATGATCCCATCTTTATCTGTTGTCCAGACGCCGCCGTCAAGACGGGCAAAAGATGCGCCTGCACTTTCTTCTCCGCCAAAACCGAGTGAGCCATCAAATAATCCATCTACAAACCATTTGAAACCAACCGGCACTTCATAAAGTTTTCGTCCGAGTTTGGCAGTGACATGATCGATCATCTGGCTGCTCACCATTGTCTTACCAACGGCGGCAGTGTCACTCCAATTTGGACGGTGTTGAAAGAGATAAAAGATGGCAACCGATAGAAAATGATTGGGAGGCAGCAGCCCGGCGCTGCTTGTGACAATGCCGTGTCGGTCGTGGTCTGTATCACAGGCGAAGGCAATCCGATACTTATCTTTCAAGGCGATCAAACTTTGCATCGCATACGGTGAAGACGGGTCCATGCGGATTTGTCCGTCCCAATCCACACTCATAAAGCGAAAGGTGGGATCCACAGCCTTGTTCACGACTGTGAGATCCAGACCATAACGTTCGGCAATCAGTTCCCAGTAGTGGACTCCAGCGCCACCAAGCGGATCGACACCTAGAGTGATTTTCGATGCGTGAATCACGTCCATATCCAAAACATTAACCAGATCGTCAACGTAGGCACGCCGATAATCATGCTTATGCGTCGTTGCTGAGCGTTTCGCTTTTTCCAGAGAAATCCGCTTAACACCTTTCAATTTGTTTTCGAGAAATTCGTTTGCCTTTTGTTCGATTGAATTTGTAATCGTACTTTCCGCGGGACCACCATTGGGTGGATTGTATTTAAAACCACCTTCGTCAGGAGGGTTGTGCGATGGAGTAATCACGATCCCGTCTGCAAACCCGGAATTGCGACCGCGATTGTAGGTGAGAATAGCCAGTGATATGGCTGGTGTCGGCGTATATTCGTCCCCGTCAGAAAGCATCACTTCGACTCCGTTGGCAGCAAGAACCTCCAGTGCGCTGGCCAAGGCTGGCACCGAGAGCGCGTGGGTGTCCATCCCAAGAAACAAAGGACCATTGATCTTGTGCTGCTTACGATATAAACAAATCGCTTGAGTGATGGCAAGGATGTGCCATTCATTGAAAGATTTTTTAAAGGCTGAACCACGATGCCCTGAAGTTCCAAAAGATACCCTCTGCTCCGGATTGGACGAGTCAGGCATTTCTGTATAATACGCTGTGACAAGATTTGGGACATTGACCAGAATGTCAGGTGTGGCTGGCTTGCCAGCGAGAGGACTTATTTCCATGATTGACTTCCTGATTAAGCCTTTTCCTCTTTATAAAGGCTAATCACATTGCCCAGAAGATTCAGGGCTGATGCGCGATCACGTTGAAACGAGTTGCGGCCGATTATCGAGCCAAACCCGCCGCCATCCCGAATCGCGCGGACCTCGTCATATATGGTGGCATCATCTGTTTTGGCGCCTCCGGAGAAGATGACGATCCGGCGGCCATTGAAGGCGCTTTGGATCACATGCCGCACACGCTCGGTAAGCGTTGCACGCGGGACATTCTGCTCCTCGTAAACCTTCCGCGCTTCTTCAAATTCGAGAGTTGCGGTTGGCAGTTTTACCTTGATGATATGTGCGCCAAGTTGCGCTGCAATCTGTGCCGCGTATGCGGTCACGTCCAAGGCTGTTTCGCCTTCTTTACTGATCCCGCCGCCGCGCGGATAGGACCAGACCACCACTGCCAGTCCCACGGATTTGGCTTCCTCGGCGAGTTCACGAAGTTGTTCATATAACAGGCGTCGTTCGGCTGTACCAGGATAAATCGTATAACCGACGGCCACACAGCCCAATCGCAAAGCATCCCGTACCGATGCTGTTTGTGCACCAAGCGGATCTTGCTCCGGATGTAAGAGATCGTGGCTGTTCAATTTGAGGATCAGAGGCACTTGCCCGGCAAACTCTGCAGCACCAGCTTCCAGGAAACCCAGCAGGCTTGCATAGGCGTTCAAGCCCGCATCAATCGCGAGCTGAAAATGATAATGGGGATCATAAGCAGGGGGATTCGGCGCGAAACTTCGGCCCGGACCGTGTTCAAAGCCTTGATCCACGGGCAGGATCACCATTCGGCCGGTACCAGCAAGTCGTCCGTGATTGAGCAAGCGGTAGAGGTTGGTCAGTACACCGGAGTTTTCACTCCGATACCAGCCGAGAATTTCGCGAATTCGATCACTCATCAATTTACTCCTTTTTTATCCTCATGCTTTGTTTCCTGACCCAACGCTTCGAGCGCCTTTTCCGCTATCCAGGCAGCTTCACTGTTCCAACTTGTCTGATAGCCTGAAATTTCCTGCTTAGGGAGCTTTTCGAATAGCGTGATCTCCTGCTCGGTTAAAAGGTCTCGATCTTTAAAGACATGTAGGATGTAATGAAGACCTTCGCGCATTAATGGTGAGTCGAAGTTTTTGGTGAAAAGTTCCAATAGAGGGCGCATCGCAACGCGTCCAGATAAATCAAACTTTCCATTGCAGACCAGCGTATACGAGTGTCATTATCGAGAAGTAAATTAGCAAGAGGGGCGGCGGTTTCTGATTCTGAGCCTGATTCTTCATTAGGCGAATTCGTTTTGTCTAAATACGAATCTAAAGCAAGATCAAACAGGCCAATGTCGCCAATAAGGCCACCCCCGAGCCGATTGTTCTCAGGGATGGCCTCAAGGCAGATCGGCTCCATCCAGGCAGACCTCGGTGCCAGCATGACCTGCGAACATTTTTTTTCGATCTGACCTAACGAGCCAATACAAAGCTACCGTTTCAGTCCACCATTCGTGTTGCACTTCACGGCTATACAAGCCATCTATACAAGCAAGTCTTTTCTCGTGTTTGCCTCAACGGGAATTTCCCTTGGCAACTGGTTCATCCATCCAGTATCCCTGGCGATTGTAATGCCGGTACAATCCGGTTTCATAATCCCGGGTTAGCAGAGACTCTTCCGTGTATTCCGGCGACTTCTTGATGGTCTCGCGAGTGAGATTGACGAATACTTTCGCCTCGTCCCAACTAACGCGCTCGATCCATAGCGGTGAGATCAGGACCTTTTTTCCCGGCCACCAGTTCTGTGTATCAATGACTAGATAGCGGATCGCCCATGTCTCGTCATCAATGATGAAATCCTCGACATGGCCAATCTCGCCGTCGGTGGCTTGGATGTGATGTCCACTTACATCGTGAGTGCTGCGCAAATGGGCATCCCAGGTTTCTTCATGGTGAGCAGGTTCTTTCCATATTTTGCGGTCACGCACTATATTGGGATACATTCCCCACATATATGAGCCGCCCCAATACATCGGCATTCCATAATATCCGTAGTAAGTCTCCTCGAATTGTCGTGAGACAGGCTTGTCACTGTTCAAGGATGGACTGTCCTCAATCTGCTTTTTGGTTAAATCGACGGAGATGTGTTGCTCTTCCTTATTCGCGGCGGCCAGCGCATATGGGGAGATCAATACCTGCCTGCCCGTGAGCCAGTTGCCTGTGTCGGCGACCAAATAGCGAATCGTCCAATGCTTGTCATCGAAGTAGAATTCTTTGACCTTCCCTATTTCCCCATCGAGACTGTCCAGTTTGTAACCAGTGAGTGTTTTGGCTTTGTTTAACATGATCGTACTCCTTTTGTTTTTTTGCGTTTCATCAATTGTGCCGCTTTTGCCTCCATAGACTTTATCGGTAATTAGAAAATACGTCCCGAAGGTTGCTTTCAGACGCTCAAACCACTCGTAACAACCCTTCGGGACGGTGCTTATATGTTATTTCCGATAAAGTCTCATGTTATTTGGCAGACAGCAAACGGGTTTTTTCGTCATCACGTCATCACATTTCTTCATACAAGTTTTCCTCTTTTGGGATGAAATCGGCTTTTTGTGGCGATATGAAGAGGCGGCCAAGCAGGCCGCCTCTCTTGTTTTCAGCAAAGCGCTAACCTATATAATCCCCAACAGGTTCAGAACGATGAGAATGACGGCAATAACGAGTAGCGTGTGAATCCAATTGCCAGTCTTCGGGAAACTTGGACTTATGCTCCCACCGAAAAAGCCGAGTAGCCACAAGATTAACAGAATTACAATGATAGTCCATAACATGAGATTTCTCCTTTTGGGTGATTGGTTGATAACTCATCATACAATAAACCCTCCCCGGCCGCATCCATCAGCCGGGGAGGGTTTGTCTCCGCCACTTGGGGGAGACCGCATTGGTATCTATCGAGTGGATGCGTTCAAAATTCATGCAGTTGCAGAACCAGCATCCCATAAATATTACCCGGGGCGTTTTTTGTTTTAGCTGGCTTGAGGCTTCGCGCCGGGATTACTTCGCGACCACAGTCACGGTCACATAAAGGACGCAAAGGGTTCTATTGCCAGAGACGATAGCCCATTGGGTGTTGTAAATACCAGGCGTACTTGGGGCAACCATGTCTACGACAATTTTTCCACTCTCACCGTCATTGATGGTTTCAGTAAAATCATAACCATCTTTCTTATGCATCTTTGTGCCGCTAATAAACTTGTAATCCACCGAATCTGTGCGCCAATTATTTCCACTGATATTCCTGACTGTCCAGACTGCGTCGAAATCGCTGAGGACTGTAATTGAATTCCTCGGCGCAGTGACCGCCGCCACACAGTAGTTCCCGGATGGCTGCCCGGTTGCGATCGGGTTGTCTTGATCTGCCAGGGTTGAGATGGCGACCCAAATGGTTTGACCGAAGCGCTCGCCTTTTTCGTTCTCAATCTGCCAGAAGCCCTGATAGGTTAATGGCTCCTTTGGCGCGATCAGGGTTATGCTCAAATCAATGGTCTGTCCAGGAGCGACATTCACAGGAATATTTAATGGCTGTCCATTCATTTTTGCGGCTGTGACATTTCCGTAAGCGTACACCAGACGATAATTTGGCGTCCATGTACAGGTTCCGGTGTTTTCTATCCGCCAGATTTTGACAAATCCCTCTTCGGGCGTGACGAATGGCGGATTTTTCATATTGTTGTCACCGTAGGTTACATCAGCAACGAATTTCATTCCGTTCAGGCAGACTGGCGGGACAACCGTCGGGACAGAGGGAATTGCTGTGGCCGGCGGAATCGGCGTGGAAAGAATCCCGGCCACATCGCTCTGAATATACTGTTGAATAAAGCCCAGAATTGTCCCGTCTGTGAGCATTTCATCCAACACCCGGTCGATTTCAGCTTTTAAGCGTGGTGTTTCCGACCGCATTGCAACTGCCAGATTTTGCTGATCGAACCCTTTGCCAGCCACTTTCAGATCCTGCCGTGAGCCGTAATAACTGGCTGTCGCCTGGCCGACAACTACAACATCAACTCGCTTTTCGATCAGGTCCCGCACAGCCTCATCAGCCTGCGTGTAACTCAATAATTTATCCGTGCTCATCAGCCCGGTGTCCACCAGTAGACTTTGCGCCATACTTTCATATGTAGTGCCTCGTTGCACCCCCACACGAAAGCCAGCCAGTTGTGTGAAATCAGTGATGTTCGTTATAAGTGAATCACTTCTTGCCAGAATGGCAGTTTCATTCACGTAGTATATGGGTGAAAAAGTCATTTGACTGGAGCGTTCGGGAGTAACGGAAATGGCGGCAACAGCCAGATCAATTTGGTTAATCTGTAATGCGCCGGAAAGTCCTTCAAAAGCGTAGTTCTGGATTTCAATTGGAATATTCAGGCGGCGTCCGATTTCCTCGACCAGCGCAATATCGAATCCAACAATCTGAAAATTTGGATCGACTGAACTAAAAGGTGGATAATCCCAGGATGTACCCACTACAATTTTATTATTTGCCACAATACGATCCCAAACATCGTCACTCTGCGGTGCAACTGTGGCTGGCGCGATGGTCGGCGTAAGGATTGCAGTCGCCCGAGTCACGGGGATGGATACTTGCTGGGGTGGCGTGGCACATGCCCCAAGAAACATACTCATGATAATGAATACTGGCAAAAGTCTTATAAATGGGTTTTTCATTTATTGTTCTCCATACTTGTTGATGTTGGATTTCAATTTCCGCTCGACCGATAATCCAACCTTGAATTCATCCTAATCCTACAACAAAGCCTCCCCAGCCGTATCCATCGGTCGGGGAGGCTTTGTATCCGCCACTTGGGTGAGATGCATTGGTATTTGATGTTATGCGGACGTAAGTTAATCTGACTTAAGTGCAGTGAATTCCAACTTGTCCTTTCCGCGTTCCACCTGGATCGTATCGCCTTCTTTGAAGTCGCCGCTCAAGATTTTGAGCGCGAGCGGATCTTGTAGTTCGCGTTGGATGGCGCGCTTCAATGGACGAGCGCCAAAGTTTGGGTCATAGCCAACTTCGGCGAGGAATTCGCGTGCGGCTTCGGTTACTTCAAGGTGGTAGCCTTTGTCGGTCAGCAGTTTTGCTACGTGGCGAATTTGAATATCCACAATTTTTGCGATATGTTCCCTGCCCAAGGCATGGAAGATGACGATCTCATCAATGCGGTTGAGAAACTCAGGACGGAAATGGTTTTGTAAAACGCTCGTGATTTCATCGCGTGTGACCGTGTGACCGCCCTCCCAAAGTTGATTGCCCAAATTGGAGGTCATGATAACCACCGTGTTGCGGAAGTCCACCGTGCGACCCTGCCCATCCGTCAGGCGACCATCGTCCAGCAATTGCAGCAACACGTTGAAAACCTCAGGATGAGCTTTTTCGATTTCATCGAACAGCACCACACTATACGGTCGGCGGCGAACCGCCTCGGTCAACTGCCCGCCCTCTTCGTAGCCGATATATCCTGGCGGTGCGCCGATCAGCCGCGAGACGGTGTGCTTTTCCTGATACTCGCTCATATCAATGCGGATCATGGCGCGCTCGTCATCGAACATGAATTCAGCCAGGGCACGCGCCAATTCGGTCTTGCCGACGCCTGTTGGTCCAAGAAATATAAATGATCCAATCGGACGGTTTGGGTCTTGCAGCCCAGCCCGTGTGCGGCGCACCGCATTGGCAACAACGCGCACAGCCTCATCCTGCCCGATGACGCGTTGATGCAGACCGTCTTCCATGTGGATCAATTTTTGTGTTTCGCCTTCGAGTAGTTTGGAAATGGGAATGCCCGTCCAGCGTGCGACGATGGCGGCGATCTCTTCGGCATCCACTTCTTCTTTGAGCAGTGCGCCTTCGGTCTGCATGGACTTCAAGCGTTTTTCGGCTTCGATCAGTTTTGTATCCAATTCGGTCAACGTACCGTAGCGCAGACGCGCCGCCTTTTCCAAATCGGATTGACGTTCGGCGCGATCGATCTCGGTGCGCGTTTGTTCGATCTGTTCCTTCACCTTGCGTAATTCAGCAATGACTTGTTTTTCATTTTGCCAGCGTGCTGTAATTTGGCGTGAGGTTTCTTTTAAGTCTGCAAGTTCCTGAATCAATTTTGACAGGCGTTCTTTGGAGGCTTTGTCTTTTTCTTTTTTCAGAGCTTCGCGTTCGATCTCCAATTGCATGATCTGGCGATCTACTTGATCCAGTTTTTGCGGCTTGGAGTCAATTTCAGTCCGCAAGCGAGCGGCGGCTTCGTCGATCAGGTCAATGGCTTTATCGGGCAGTTGACGACCAGAAATATAACGATGACTGAGCGTCGCCGCGGCGATCACGGCTGGGTCAGTGATGCGCACGCCATGATGGACTTCATAACGTTCCTTGAGTCCGCGCAAAATGGAGATGGTATCCTCAACGCTTGGCTCTTCGACCATCACAGGTTGGAAGCGGCGTTCGAGCGCAGGATCTTTCTCGATGTACATGCGATATTCATCCAGCGTGGTGGCGCCGATCATGTGTAGTTCGCCGCGTGCCAGCATGGGCTTGAGCATGTTGCCCGCGTCCATTGAACCTTCGGCTTTGCCCGCACCGACGACGGTGTGCATTTCGTCCACGAACAAAATGATTTCACCCTCAGAATCAGTAATCTCTTTCAGGACTGCCTTGAGACGTTCTTCAAACTCACCGCGAAATTTTGCGCCTGCCACAAGCGCGCTCATATCCAATTGGATCAAGCGCTTCTTTTTCAGACCTTCGGGCACGTCGCCGTTAACGATGCGCTGTGCCAACCCTTCGGCAATCGCTGTTTTGCCGACGCCAGGTTCGCCGATGATGGCTGGATTATTTTTCGTTCGACGCGAGAGGATTTGAATGACGCGCCGAATCTCTTCATCACGTCCGATGACGGGATCGAGTTTGCCTTTGCGCGCCATATCCGTCAGGTCACGACCATATTTTTCGAGGGATTGGTAGGTGGATTCAGGTTCAGGGGTGGTCACTCTTTGGGAGCCGCGCACAGTTTTCAGCGCGGTTAGAGCCGCGTCCTTCGTCAAGCCGTAAGAGACGAGGCGTTTGCCTTCGCTTGAATCGGTCAGACCGAGCAGGATATGTTCGGTCGAGACGTAGTCATCCTGCATGCCTTTGGCGTAGCGTTCGGCGGCGTTCAACACATCCGTGGCGGCTTGCGATAAGCCAACATCCATATTGCCGCCCTGAATTTTGGGGCGTTGGTTCAAATCGTTTTGCAGTTCGTCGCGCAATGCCTGCACACTGCCCGCCACTTTGGTGACGATAACCGCAACGATGCCATCCTCCTGACGAATCAACGCAAGCAGCAGGTGCGCGGGATCGATGGCTTGATGATTGAGGTCGCTGGCATTTTGCTGTGCCTGCATGATCGCTTCTTGAGATTTTTGGGTAAATTTATCGAGCTTCATTTTTATTCCTCAATTTCCAATTCGGTCCAGGCGGCTTCGAAATAGATTTCGCGATAGCGCGTCAGACGAAACTGCTGGCTGTCATTTTGTGAATTGAGTTCGGTTTCCAACTGACGGATATGGGCTTGCAATTCAATGACTTGCTTGCGCAGGTGCAGAATGGTCTCAGCGGCGGCCTCATCAATTCCCAAATCATTTTGCAGGCGGCGTCGGCAGCGCAACTCATAGTCTTTGTATGGACCATACCAATAACTTTTTCTGGGTGTGTTTTCAGGAATCATAATGACCTCACTTGGTACTGGTCTGAGAATTTTTTTGACGGGCTGCAGCCAACGTGCGGATACTGTCAACTTCCTGATCAGTCAATGCGTCAGGCAGAACCAGTCTGACACGTGCAAACATATCGCCGCGCTTATTAATGTCACGCATATGGGGCATGCCTTTGCCGCGTAAGCGGAAAGTCTGCCTGGCATTGGTGCGAGGCGGGATCGTTAAAGTCAGCGGACGCTCAAATGCCGGAATGCGGATTTCGCCTCCTGCAATTGCCGTGAAGATATCCAGCGGAGCTTCCATGTGCAAGTCATCGCCATCGCGCTCAAAGGTGTCGTTAGGTAGAACTTTGACGATCAAATACAAATCTCCAGCCGCGCCGCCGTTCTTTCCTGGCTCGCCTTTACCCGCCAGACGGACTCGCGTTCCCGTGCGAACACCAATAGGAATGCTGGCTTGAAATTGGCGCCCATCCATTTCCAGCGAGCGCTCCGTGCCGTGAAACGCCTCTTGCAAAGTCAACTCAACTTCGTACTCGACATCTCGTCCGCGACGCGGGTTGGTTGAAGTCTGCCTCTTGCCGCCAAAGATATTGGTGAAGAAGTCGGAATACGGCGAATCACTGCCAAAGAGATCTTCCAAATCTTCAGCAGTTGCGTATTGAGTTTGAGTGCGCGTTCCTTGACTAGGTTGGGCAGACCAGTTTTGCCAATCGAAATCCTGTTGTCCGCCGCGACTGCCAGTCTGCTGCCATTGCTGGTATTGCGCTCGTAACTCATCATACTTCTTGCGCTGTTTTGCATCCGATAGAACCTGATTCGCTTCATTGATCGTTTTGAATTTTTCTTCCGCATCTTTATTGCCCGGGTTTACATCAGGATGATGCTCGCGGGCCAACTTGCGAAAAGCCTGCTGGATGACTTTCTTATCCGCGTTCGGCGGCACGCCTAATATTTCGTAATAATCTTTAAAGTCCATTGGACACCATCTTGTTTAGATTTTCATCAACTGGCTCTTTATGCAAAAAGCAGGGGGCATTTTATTCACCCACTTCCTTGTCAAGCGCTGATCGGTCTTCGGCCAGCGGTGAGTTTTCGAGTGACTGGGTGATCCGTTCGCGTAATCCCTTTTGGCCCGGCTTACGTTTTCCGAGACTTTTGAGGGAATCCAGCAGGGTTGTGGTCATGCTTTGGGTGAGCTTCTTGAGTGCTTCAGTTGAAAGCTTCTCGCCTTTTTCGAACCAGCGTACAGCCGCGTAGCCCATGACTACGGTTGTGGATGCAGCAATTGCCGCGCTCAACAGCCAGCCCGGCAACCCACCAAATTTGCTCAGTTCCTGAAAGAGAGTTCGTCCCAAGAACCCCAGACCAAAGGTGGCGACCAGTTCTGTAGCGCGTTGAGGGGTAATTTTGTACTTATAAATGCGGGCGATACTAACCACCATGATCGATTGCGTGACCACCAGCGGAACAAAATCTATGACCGGAAGCGGAGCCAACGCAATCGCCGCCGAGATCGATGCCGATCTGACAATGGTTTGCCAGGCAAGCTGCCAGCGATATTCCGGTAACGCCTGTCCTAGAGCGGCGACCATCTCAGGTTCTGTAGCCGCCACTGCCAATAACACTTTTCCGATGTTCTTCCCATCCTTGGCGGCGATTGGAACGATTTGATCGCGCTCCAAGCCCAGGTTCAGTGCAGCATTTGAAATAACAGCTTGCAGGTCTTTACGTGGTACCAGGTCGATCTTATTCAGTACCACCACGAAAGGCTTTTTCAGAGCAGATAGCTCGTTAAATAATTCCTGCTCGGTCTTCTTTATTCCCTGAATGGCGTCGAATACCAGGATTAAAAAATCGGCATCTGTCGCTGCTGACAGGGCAAGTTCCTTCTCTCGCACACCCATACTCCCTACTGCATCCGCTCCAGGTGTATCGATCACGGTAAACAGGGCCGCATCGGCCTGTTGATTTTCTGTTGTTGTTCCCGGCAAGGGACTTACTACAGCCTGATCACTTTTGGTTTGCACTAATTGATTGTAAAGAGTGGATTTGCCGACATTTGTCGGGCCGACGATGGCCACCCGGTGCTTTTGGCCAAAGGCCTGACGAAGCTGGGCTGTGGATAACTTGACCAGCAGTTTTACCAAATTGGTATCTGTTGGGAAGCCGATCAATAGCGACAGGAAACTGGCCTGTTCATTAGGGCCTAATGCCTCCCAGATATTATGCACGGTTGCTTGAACTTCGGGAGGAAATTGCGCAAGCATGTCATCGAATAGTGTCATGGAATATCACTTTAGTCATCTTCTTGTTCTTCGGTGTTCGTAGATTGCGCTCTTTTATGCGCAGGCTCAATTTCCTCTTCCGAGTGGATATCGCAGGCAACCAGCGGTCGTCTTTCATCTGGAACAATGTGGCCGCCGGGACTGGTCACAGTGCAATCCAGCAATTTCCCTTCCGGGGTATATACAACCAGAATATTATATAATTTGGCACAAACGATACAACCATGGATCTCACCTACGATTTTTTTCTCAGAAGTATTCATGAAGGTTTATCTCCTTTCTTGAGCCAACCCCTCTTTTGCCAGGAATCCAAATATCTGGGTTCGGGCCAATATTTCCCGGGAATGAAATCGGAACATTCAACGGGAAATATGCCCCCGCCGCGGTTGGATTGTGCCCAGCCAAATTCGATCTCGCGATCGCAGCTGGCGCAATTCACGTAGAACTTGTCGTTTCCCGGATTGTCCTCCGGTTCGAATATTTCGTACTCCTCCGGCTTGGAAGTAGAGTTGTCTTTTAAATATTTACCGAAGTCCCATCTCTGAACTTCATCATCATCATTATCTTTCTCTACCTTTTCCTTGAATTCAAAGCGCCAAAGATGATCAGCCCTGAGTAGTCCCCATTCCTGCCAGGTTTCACTCTCCGGTCCGGCGAGGATCTTCCAAACCCGAAAAACGTTCAATTTATGACCGCCGCATTCTTTACAGGTAAATTCCCATGGTTGGTGTTCGTTCATGGTTGTGCTCCTTCTGGTAATGATCATAGCTGGTCTTGCCTAGCCCGAAATACTTAGCCTCATCAACGCGGATATTCAGGCAGCTTAATAATTTCGCAGTTGTTCTCGGTGTTTATGAACCTGCCGTTCAACAGCATCCAAGGCGCCTTCCAATGTGATCAGAAATTGTTCGCCTTTTTCGGTAGCAGCGATATGATCTTTACCCATATAGAGGACAATTGTCACTTCATAGATGTGCGCTGTCTCGCGTTCCTTGGCAGGCTGCTTGAAGTTAACAGCTCCGCCTATAATATCGTTGTGACCTTCCGTCAATTTACTGAGCCGATCAACAGCCAATGTGTAGAACTCGTTCTCGCTTTGCTTTACATCATCAATTTCATTATTAAACTCGATTGGGAAAGTTGTTTGATCCATTTTTATATCCTTTGCTTTTCAGCGTAGTGAAACTTTATGTCGTGGTGTAATTTGGTTTCCGTGTTTCAACCAGTTTGCTGCATCTAATAGCGGAAAACAGCAACGGCGGGCGAATCGGTTGGCATTTCGTTCTGGGAAAGGGCGTAAACAGTGCCGCCATTTTGAAGGGTCTTCATTGCTGCGAAATCTAATAGCGCAAGATCGGCTTGCTTGTGCTGCCCGTCCTCATTGCGAATGACCTTGCCAGTTTCACGATTAAACCTCCCCCACATCTGAGTTTCGACGGCTAAAACGAGACTGTCCACGCGCCCGGAAAATGCAGCTGCGATAATCTCATCAACGTGATCGGTGGCTTGACCCGTAGTGGAAAGCTGCTGATATTGCGCCACAGTCTTTTCCATCTCCTGACGGAAATAGGCTTCCACAATCGGCCAGGCCTGTTCCTGCAATTCTTCAGGCCGTAGATGTTCAGGGTTTCCGGGTATCCCTTCGGGCATGATGTGAGCATATTCGCTGACCTTGTGATAAATCGGAAGCAGATAATCAACACCAGCCAAAACAAGTGGCGCTTGCTGGTCGTGAAAGATTTCTTTGAGTCCGCTATCCACCAGGTTGAGATAGCGCTCAATCAAGTCTTTCTGCTCCTCGCCGCCGGGACCCTGCCCATGGAACATGCCATCCCGTCCGGCTCCTTGCCCTGACCCTGCGTGCATCTGTAACGACTTTTGTGGATCATCCAATCTGAGCGCTTCCTCCAGGTTTTCAGGTGTCCCTTCGGGTAGGTCGATCTGACTCACCCCGCGGCGGGTCCCGTCAAACAAGCGAATTGCATTTTGGCTGATGGCCAGGATATAGTAATGTCCATTGTTCGTGAACAGCGGCAAAACCGGTTTGAAGTAATAAGACCCGGCAATGATGAGCAGCTCCTCGACATCAAATGGCAGACGGTAGGTATGGAAGTCATCTTCGGCGACAAAGACAGCCAACCCTTTGGACTGGTGTTCCCAGAAATAGTGATCTTCCAATAATGCGTGGGCTGGTTGGAGCAGCGCATTTACCTCGCGAGGTCCCATCTCACCGGCCAGAAGCTGCTTCTCAGCCTCGCTCAAGAGATTTTTGAAGCGGATGGGGTCTTGTTGGGTGCCCCGACCAGCCTGGTGTGTCGGCAGAAAAAGCGATATGCTTGGACTTGCCGTTTGTTGCGCCAAACCCTTGACTTGATCTAAAGTTAAGCTTTTCATAAGTACTCCTTTATTGGTTAAACTCAAATATCACGTGATTGATGGGATACATTTTTTATCTATTACTTCGTAACGATATAAACGTAACAATCGTACAATAATATAGATATCAGACTCAAATAGTCTCGCGGATCAATGTGATCCCGACCTTTCCTAATGTCATTTACTAATCTTTCCTCTTTTGGCGTATGCAAGACTTTGAAATAATTTTCCAGCATCTGATCACCTAAATGGGACAATCTTTCATTACTATATATTTCAGACTGTTTTGTCTCGAACCTGTCATTGATTACACCCCGTAGCATTTCGCCTTTAATCGCACCATCGATTCTTCTTTTTCCCGGTTCCAATATGCCATAGTGCATTCCTCGCTTATATGAAACGGTAGTTCTCTCCCCATTTGCTGGCAGGGCGCCTATTGACTTCGGTGACCAGAATGTAGAATTGGTTAACAAAGTCTTATTCATTAGGGACTCGTATAAGCCGCCCATGGTATGAAATTCTGGCGCGATGTAATACACGAGGTGATTCAGAATTTCCAGATTGAGTAACAATTCGTGCCGATTGTTCTTATTTTTTGGGTGCATTAGGAAACGGTAATAGGGAATTCCCCAGTCATCTTTCAATGACGAACCAGTGCCAACAATGCGATCGCTCAATTTATACTGAAGGAACAGCAGCACACTCCGAGTATTCGCGTTAGCCTGATAAATTGCATCCTCCCGCAATGAGGGAAAAGTTGGCGCGCCCAGAGTCTGAAAACCGTTTTGGGTTATCATCTCAAAGGTAAGCGCTGTACTGTAGGAAATACTTGTGATTTCTGGTTTCATGATCTTTGCCTTTCACCTAATGAACTCGGGATAGCCAATTGTCTTTTGTTGTTCATTCGATTTTTGCTTTTCTTTATTTACTATCTGATCTAAGCCGTTTCGCCTTATTTCGCTGGCATACTTGATGTTGAAAAGCGTTCCCGAACTTTAGCCGCAATTTGGTTGTCCGTCATATTATCTGCAGTTTCAACCTCGACGATACGCTGCTTAAGCCCCTCATCCTCCAGACGTTTCACAAGCTCACCCTTAGCTTCCCCCGGACCAAAGATATGTATCAACTCTGCATCACGGATTTGAGCGATGATGTCGTCATAGAATTGGTCAAGATTCTTTGCGAATTTTTTGTCGCGAACGTTTTCTGTCTGTTGCAGTCCATCCTTTCGAGAACCTCCCGGCAACCGAGTTTGTTTTTCCGAGTCTGATTTTATTCTTGTGATTTGCCCATCCCCGTCTGTAACCACGACAAGTATGGCTTCCCGATGATCGATCCACAAACCAATTTTCTTTTTCATAAATTTCTCCTATCTATGCCTGGACGAACTGACTTTTTTGAAGTCGATAAATCCTTGCTCACCCGCTGAACCTGCTGGGGTTTATTTTTTCGTCACGATTTACGAATATCACCCTGGTCATCCTAATCTTCCTACAACCAACTGTGCTGAACGGGGATGCTGGGCAATTTTTCGATAGCCTCTTTATTCAACTTTAGATACGCGGTATTCTCCTCAAAGCGATCAATCTGGTTCATAGGAATGGTCACATCTTTCTGCCCCCATAAATGACCTTCACGCATCACGAGGTGAGTGATATGGTCATTGCTAGGGTTAATCAGGAATTCATCCACGCGGCCTACATCGCCATCGGTGGCTTTGACCCTGGCGCCGCGTCGCATGACAAGTTCGTTGGCAGGGGTATGTTCTTTTTCCAAAGTCATATAAGAGGCCATTGGAGCATAATACGGCCACATCATGTACGTACCTCCGATAAACCCATTTAAATCAGATGCAACAAACTCCACGGTGTCAAAGGGCGGCATTTTGGAGAGGTCCTCGCGGCTGCAATTTAGCAAAATATGGTCCGGCGTACTTTCTATGACATGATCGAGGGACACCAGATAATTGGTTTTAGGAAACGACTCGTTACTTACCACCAGATGGGTTATTTCTTTGGTGGTTGGTTTGAGAATCACGCATATGGACTGTCCATAGGGACCGTCCGAACAACTTACTTTAGTATTAATTGAAATATCCATGGGAATCTCCTCTTATTGTGATCGAAAATATTCAATTCTTGTTTCTACTATAGCGTCTTGGAACGCCACTGGCTGTTTTATGTAACAGCCAATGTTGAAATTGGCTGTTAGTGTTTGGACTACCTAGTCCAGAAGGCTAATCTACACATACTAATCTTATAACAAACACTCCCCGACCACATCCATCAGCCGGGGAGTGTTTGTCTCCGCCACTTGGGGGAGACACGTCAATCACACCACAATTCAGAGACAACACTCGCAAATTAAACTTGTATGAGAAAGTATTTCGGCGTTTCTGATTATGGCCGAAATATTTTCTAACAAAATAATGTGGACAGGCTTTGGGGAGATTGTGACATCTGTTTCTGTCAGTTATCGAACACGAAAAATATTTATCCGATTGTGTATATCTCTGCCCCCAAGGATTCATAGTACCTTTTTTAGACAATTATGCCTGTGCTGGCTATATCGTTTATCCGCCTGATTTAGGAATACAGTAAAGCAGCTCGTTCGGAATACAGCAAAAAACCACCATCGCAGGTTTGATTATTATCCGATTTTGTTACAACACTGGGGAAGCCAGCCGTGCTGCTGAGTTCAGCAAACGGCGCCAAAGTGAGGAAGTCCGATAAATTTCCAGGGTAAATTCATCGCAGGATTTTAAGTCATTCTCGAAGTCAGCTGCCAGTTCGCGCGATACTTCTGCGTCATAAATGACAGCCATCGCTTCGTAATTCAAGGAAAAACTACGAATGTCAATATTCGCTGTTCCGATCGCACAGACCTGCAAATCAACGTTGATGGTTTTGCTATGGAAATAACCTTTATTGTATAGATAGACTTTTACTCCCGCCTGCACAACTTCTGCCAAATAAGTAAGAGACGCGCGATGAGCCAGTTCGAAGTCGGTACCGTGCTTGGAACACATGATCTCGATTTCGACGCCTGAAAGGGCAACGGCTTTGATCGCTTCAAGCAGACCTTCATCGGGAATAAAAAATGGGGATTGAATCTGGATCTTCTTTTGGGCGGTTATGATCATAAAGAAATACAACTGCTGTATGACCTTCCACTGCGCGTCGGGTCCGCCCAGTGTAATTTGCACGGGCGTGATCGGTATTTGACTTGGATCCACCCTGGGAAAATAGATCAAATCGTGAAGTGTTTCTTTGGTTGTGTTGTACCAGGATAACGAAAAAGCCGCCTGAAGCGCTCGCGCGCCTTCACCTTCGATCCTCAGATGGGTATCGCGCCAAGACCCCAGTCGATTGCCGCCGGGTAATTGTTCTTTGTCCAGGTTCAGACCACCGATGTACCCGATCGTTCCATCTATCACGCCAATCTTGCGGTGATTACGGTAATTCAATGAATGCAAACGGTCGAACTTCATGTATACGTTGCATGGAAATATCTGAACCCCAGCGTCCCGCAGTTCCTGAAGATACTCCTTGCTGACATTTAGGGTGGATGCGTCTGCCAGCGCGTGAACTTTGACGCCCGCTTTTGACCGCTCGATTAAAGCGTCTTTAAGTTGCAGGGTGTATTCGTCTTCAGTCCAGATGTAATACAAAAGGTGGATTGATGATTTTGCGTTGCGAACATCTTCCAGCAAACGCGGATATTTTTCCGAGGCATCTTGCAGGATTTCCACGCGATTGTAGGCGGTCAACATGGACGGCGAGTTGCGCATGACCATACTCAATAATTTTTGGCGATGTGATTCTGGTTTTTCACGTTTGACGATTTCCACATAATCCATCTGAGCAGTCATCAAAGGTTTGAGCGCAAGTTCAAAAGGCGAGGATTTGCCGCCGATCTTCGCCAATCTGTTCACATTACTAAAGGGTTTGTAACTGCGCCCAAAAAACATATAAATCAAAAAACCCCCGATCGGAAATACCATCATCAAGAATAACCAGGCAAAGGTTGATTGTGGAGTGCGATTATTCAACAGGAGAATCCCAAGCGCGATAACTATATAGATAACGTATAAGATTCTAATGATTTGCGGAAATGAAAAATTAATTAAATTAATAGCCATGGCATGTTTCCTTATTTTGCCGCATTTTTTCAAAATTATTTTGCAGGTTCAAATGCTAATCTATTTTAGCATGAAGAGAACTGACACCTAAATTGCTGATAATTCATGCACAGACAAAAAGGGGCATATAATTATAATAATGTAATGTTAAAAACAAAAAATGATTTCAAATGATGGAATTAAAGCGACAGGAATTGAATAGAATACAATCTCGCTCATCCAGGCTGTTCTTGATTCTGAATACTATACAAATTTTATGTGAGGATTGGGATGAGTGAGTTTTCATTGCTTTCACTTAACACCTTTGGTCTCCCCTTCTACTTGGGATTAGGGCGGCTGAAAAGGCTTGCGCGTGAGTTGAACCACTCGGATGCCTCGGTGATCTGCCTGCAGGAAGTGGCGCAGAACGACTATGCGGCTTTGCTCCAGCGCGGTCTCACCTCCTACCCGTACCGTGTCGATGAGCGCCTTCTACATGCCCCCAAAGGCGGGCTGGAAATATTTTCGCGTTTGCCTGCAAACCACCATCGCTTCGAAGTTTACCAAGACCGCGGGGTTTGGCACGGCATCGGTATTGCCGATTGGGCAACATACAAGGGCATTCTTTCGGCTACCTTTGATGTGGGAGGGATGACGGTCATCGTCATGAATACCCACATGCATGCAAACTATTACGGCGTATGGCATCCGTCCAATCCCCTATCAAGCATCCTGCGTAGTCAGGTGCGACAGGTGAATCAGGCTATTCACGCGCTTCCGCAGGAGGCGCTGGTTATCATTTGTGGTGACCTGAACTTCCCTCGCAATTCATTCTTGTATCAAGAACTGATCGAACCAAATAACTTGCTGGACCCACTTGCCGAAGACCCACGACCCACCTACCGTCCATTTCCATTGATGCCATCAAAATGGAAGACCTCTTTGGATTATGCGTTGATTCGCCCGCCCGCCCGGAAGGACATACAGGCGCGGGCTGATGTGATTGAGGTGGAAGACACAGTGAAAAAAAATCCCGTTCAACGCTTCTTGACAGATCATAATGCGCTAGCCCTGCATATCGGCTGGGATTCGGCTGATCCGTAAAGTAAGAATGGGAAAGGAAAGAATAGTAACACTAACCTACAAAAAGGGCATCTCAGCGTAATTCTTTTGAGATAAAAAACAAAAAGCTTCCTGTGCTGGCCACTTGGGGAGACACGTCAATCACACCACAATTCAGAGACAACACTCGCAAATTAAACTTGTATGAGAAAGTATTTCGGCGTTTCTGATTATGGTCGATATATTTTCTAGCAAAATGGTATGGCCAGGCCTTGGGAAGATTGTGGCTGCTGTTCCTGTCAGTTATCGAACACTAAAACCATGTCCGATTGTATATCCCTGATGTTATCCAATAGCGACAGTCAAGAACGACCTAGGTGAAGTTCATATTATTATCAAATTTATGTCAAAAATTGCATGTCTTCAATTTCAAAGTCGAACAAAAAGTTGTCCTATGTGGCATATATCATGGATACGGATATAAGTAACCACAGACAGCTTAACCACACTAGACACATCAACCACACATTTGATATAGAGAATTGAAATTCACCCTCAAAATCATTCGGGTGTGTTTCATTTCAGTTGAAACCGTCCCGAAGGTTGGCACAAACGACCAAATTTTCTCGACAAAACCTTCGGGACGTTCTTTTTGTCAACTCATTTGAAACACACCCAAATCATTTACAACGCAGATATGCGCATCGGAGAGATCCGCCAGTTTTGTCAGTTGCGGGCCGAAGGCGATGCACTGAGCCTGTCGAAGTGTCAGAGCCTGATGCGGGCGGCCATGAGTCAATTGCAGTTGTCCGCACGCGCCTATGCACAGCACCATGTCACCGTATCCTAAAATTATCTCGTACCATCGCAGATCTGGCCGGAAGTGATGAGATTCAATCCACGCATTTGGCAGAGGCGCTGCACGCTTCGCAGTCGTCCAAAAATTATGATGGGGTAGTCATACTTTAATTTGGTTCCAATATTAACCAGAAACTGCAAATAACAGGGGCTGAATGATTAAAGATTATATGCTCCAAAAAACAGAAAAACGGGGTAATGTTAGATAGGCTTGTTCATTCAATATATAAACATAAGAAAACCCACTTGACTCAAATATATATTAGTGATATTCTACATATTAGTTTACACGTGTAAGCTGACACGAGTAAACTGGACTCAATTCTGATTAAAGAATAGGTATATTAGTATATGAAGCGACCCACCCAGAATGATGTTGCTAAGTTTGCAGGTGTTTCCAGGGCAACCGTTTCGTATGTTCTGAACGGGTTGAATGATGGTCGTGTGCTTATTTCAAAAGAAACCAACAAAAAAGTTATTGAAGCCATTGAGGAACTTGGGTATGTGCCAGATGCCAGCGCTCAAGCCTTGAGAAGGGGCAGTACAAAAACCCTTGGCTTGATTATTCCCGATATGGACAACCCTCATTATTGGGAGTATGCCAATGGTGCCGAAAAAGAAGCTCTGGCATCCGGTTATAGGCTTCTTTTATCTAGTATGGAACTAAATATAGAACACGGGGAGGATATCTTTAAGGATTTGTCACGCCAACGAATAGATGGGTTGATCTTAATGGGGTCATTTATTAGCCGTTCAGAAAAGTCGCAAAAAACATTAAATCAATTCCTGAAACGGCAGTTACCAATCGTGGAAATTCGGGATAATACCGATACTGATAACAATTTAGATCGGGTCTCATCGGATTATTACCTGGCTACCAAAGAAGTGATGGCTCATCTATTGTCATTGGGTCATCGCCAAATCGGATTGGTTTACGGTGTCCAGGAACCTGTTTTAGCTGAAGACCGACTTTTACCTTACCAGGAAAGCCTTCGAGCGGCAGGCTTGCCAGTGCAAGATGATTTGATCATCCGATGTGGAACGACCATTCAAGATGGGTATCAAGCCGCAGAAAGCCTATTAAAGCGCTCAAATAAACCTACCGCAATAATTGCGGTCAATGATCTATTGGCCATTGGCGCCATGCGAGCTGCGATAGACATTGGACTAAAAATACCCCAAGACCTATCTGTGGTTGGGTATGACGATATTCTCCTAGCCAAGTTTATGGCGCCCCGATTAACAACAGTCTCAAAAGATGCTGTTGGTGTTGGGCGGGCGGCAGTAAAGTTGTTATTGGCGCGTATTCAAGAACCTGATCGGCCGCGGCAGATGCTTAACGTTTCACCTCGCGTAATTATTCGTGAGTCAACAGGCCCAGCTGAAGAGAATTCGCGAAATTGATTTTCGAAATACCGTAGGAATTTCAAATCTGATTCTTTGTCATGAATGTTCAATCAGTATCAGATTTGTATCCGTTCGAAAATAAGATGTGTGCCATTTATTGATTAATAAGACAAGGAGGCTCATGGAGCAAATATCTGAAAATGCAATCTCAAAAACAAGAAGCGTACACCGTTAGATTGGCATCCCAGGGTGTACGCTTCAGGCGAGACGGACCGCTGTGATAGCGGAATTTAGCCTCACGCCTATTATAACTGTCAATTTACCTGCCAAATTTATTATAAGGAGAAAGAAATGTCCACGAAAAAACTTTACAACTTGTTGGCTATTTTAATGGTCACTGCTCTTGCCATTTCAGCTTGTGGTTCTGCCGCTACAGAAGCGCCTGCCGCTAC
>JBBSCM010000003.1:0-45385 GCA_038250295.1 Anaerolineales bacterium
AAGAGTTCGGAAACTATCTCTGGCACTATGAAGTGACAGGTCACGCGATGGAAGAAGTGCTCAAGAAAGTCATGGGCAAAGATGACCGCTTCCGCGGCATGGCATCTGCCACGGGTTCAGCAGGGACAATCGCCAGCGGCGATTATCTCAAGCAGGTTTTCCCATACAGCAAGATCATCGCCAGCGAAGCCTTGCAATGCCCCACCCTTTTGGAAAACGGCTTCGGCTCGCATCGCATTGAAGGCATTGGCGATAAACATGTACCATGGATTCATAACACGAAGAACACTGATTTTGTGACAGCCATTGACGATAATGCCGTAGTCAACATCTCGCGCCTGTTCAATGAAGAGAACGGACGTGCTTACCTCGCAGAAAAAGGCGTTCCCGAATCCGTTATTTCAAATCTCGATCTGCTAGGTTTCTCTGGCATCTCAAATGTGCTTTCCTGCATCAAAGTCGCCAAGTACTATGAGATGGATGAAAACGATGTAATGATCACCATGCTGACCGACTCGATGGAACTCTATCGCTCGCGCCTGCATGAGATGCACCAGGAATTCGGCGAATACAGCGAGAACAATGCCGCCGCCGATTTTGCCCGCTACCTGCATGGCCAATCCACAGACAACATGCTTGAGCTGACATATCCCGAACGCCGCCGGGTACACAACTTGAAATACTACACCTGGGTTGAGCAGCAAGGCCGAACTTACGAAGAAATTCAACAGCAATGGTATCAACCCAATTACTGGACCGATGTCCAAAAGCAAGCCGATGAAATTGACGAGTTGATCGTTGAGTTCAACAAGGAAGTTGGGATTTCCTAGAAACGCAAACCTCCGAGGTCTTGAAGACCTCGGAGGTTTTATAATAAACCCATGCTCAAACCAACGGATTTGATTTTAGTCAGCCTGCTCCCCACCCCGCGGGATATGGAAATCGCGCGGCTATTGGGATGGTATCGCATACCGCTTCGCACCGCGCCCAAAGTTGTCGCCGTGGACTATCTGGCCTTTTACCAGCCCTCGGCATTTGCCGAACGCGGCGGACAGATCGAGTTCGTGGCCAAAGTCAATGGGCATGAATTAACCACGCGCGGCGAACTGCTGCGGGATGAAGCAGATCATCCGCGCTCAAAGGAAGAATATTACAAGATACAAATCGGCGGACTTGAAAAGTTATCGCAGCCCATTTCCGCGGACAAATGGAAACGGCTGACCTTTTTATATTCCACAGGCGAATATTTACTGAATGCCAAAACGTTAAACGACCTCGTCGTAGCCGGCGATGAACGTCAGATCCTTTGGCGCTCTTTACGGGAACGCGCCGAGAATGAACAACTCTACAAGACCAACCTGCCCGAAGTAGATATTCCGCCCGAAGTGTTGATGGCCTTGTTAGGCATTAAAGACCTGCAAGCAGATTATGATGCTGCTTCTTAGGAGCGGCCCGAATCTGGTTTTTAATCCAAAAGACCAGGATTCAAACGAAATATTGTTGTCTTTTGCCAAATGTTAACCGTTTGAAAGCTGTAACGGCCCCATCTAGCCCCCTTGTACGGCTTGATTCTGCCTGTACTAAGTGATAAACTTCGTGCAAATGCCAGCGGATATTCTTGTCGTTACCCCCTCATCCAGTCTTGGAGATACGATCCGTCGCAAATTAGAAGAGACGGAGTTTTACCGTATCCACGTGGTTAACAATAAATCGTCTGCCATTGTACGAGCGGATGAGGTCGGCGCTCCACTTGCAATGCTTGATTTCGCCCTCAGCGAGGACTGGGTCAACGAAATCGGCCATGCCCTGCGTACCATCCGTCCAGGCATTAATCTCATCATCCTGTGTGATGATAATGCAACCCCTCCTCCTTTTGATAATTTGCGCCCATGGATCCTCGTCCGCAAGCCATTTAGAATGTCGGATTTTATGACAGCCATCTCTCAACCTCAAACTGCCTCGGGTCCACAAAGTACTGGTAACAATACTACTTCGCCGTGGTTAAGCGACGTCAGCAAGGCCGCGCAACACCTCACACGCCTCACACTTGAATCTTCCGCTCAAGCCGCGTTGATCACACGCAGCAACGATCTCTGGGCCTATGCAGGCGGTCTCTCTCAAAGTGCGGCAAAGGAAGTAGCTCAAACCGTAACCCGCAACTGGGATGGGCAAAAAGGTTCAGACCTTCTGAGATTTATCCGCCTTGAAAGTACAAAAGCCGAGCACATGCTGTATGCCACGCGCCTCGGAACAAATATTGTGCTTGCCCTCGTTTTCGACGCGGAAACACCTTTCAGCACCATTCGCAGTCAGGCCAGCCAACTCGTCAATGACTTTGGTGATGAACGAACCGATTCTCACAAACCGGCCGGCCCTGACGCAAGAACATCGAATGATTTCCCATCTGACATGGATGATGGCGATGATGCGGATATTGCCCCGATTTCAAATATTCTCACCAACATACCGACTCCCAACCCCGAACCCGCTTCAACCCGTGACTTTGGCCTGCCTCGCAAAAACGAAAAATTTGATCCCAACGAAACGCGTATCGCTGCTTCGCTTTCAAATGCATCGGTTTTCAACCGGGAGGCCTCCCCCTCTGTCCAGTTGAATAATTTGGTTTACACCGAACAGCCCAAGGCTTCAGGCCAGAACGTGCAATCCAAAAGCTCGATCGTAGAAAACGAAGTTGAGGTCAACGCACCCTCACGTCCCAGGCACAGACCTGCGACGCCAGTCGCAAGGCCGGCACCCGGCGAAACAGATGTGACACGCGAGAGCCCAACCACAGACGCAGCTCGCAAACTCGTCGTGGAACCAACCACCGCTGGACTGTATCATCTTACCTATGCATGCCTGCTTGTGCCGCGTTTTTCAGCGCATTACATCACCGGTGATCTGGCGGACCATCTCAGCGAATGGCTTCCAAATATTTGCATTGCATTCGGCTGGCGGCTGGAATATCTCGCCGTACGCCCCGAATATTTACAATGGGTTGCGAACGTTCAGCCAAATACATCGCCCGGCTATCTGATGCGCATCATGCGCCAGCAAACCTCAGAAAAAATCTTTAGCGACTTCAACCGCTTCAAGAAAGAGAATCCATCAGGTGATTTTTGGGCGCCCGGATATTTGATTATGGGCGGCTCACAACCTCACCCGCCGCAGCTCGTGCGCGATTACATTCGTCAAACGCGCCAGCGTCAGGGGCAGGAAGCCCCACCCCCGTCACATGGAGCACGAGTACGTGACTAAAATTCAAGAAGCGCAGAGTATAATCAACTCTGCGCTTTATTTTTATTTTGCCTCCGTCATTGCGAGGGCGCTCTTGATTTTGCCCGAAGCAATCCCAGAACGTCACGGAGATTGCTTCACCGCCTAAGTACAAGAGCGGCGGCTCGCAATGACGAAAAATTAATTAGAACAAACCCTATGCCTCCTACACTTTACTTAATTGACGGACACGCTCTTGCCTATCGTATGTATTTTGCCCTCACCGCAGGCGCAAGCAGCCAGCGCTGGCAAAATTCCAAAGGCGAACCGACAGCGGGTATTTACGGATTCGCCCGCGAACTGGTTCGAATTTTGGAACAGGAAAATCCTGAATATTTGGCCGTGGCATTTGACGTGGGCAAAACCTTTCGCGACAAGATCTTCCCTGAATATAAAGGCACGCGTGAAAAAATGCCCGATGACCTGCGTCCGCAGATAGAACGCATTCGCGAGATGGTGGATACATTCAACATACCGCGCCTTGAAATGGAAGGCTACGAAGCAGACGATGTGTTGGGTTCTGTGGCAAAAATCGCCGCGGAACAAGGCCTGGGCGTAAAGATCATCACGGGGGACCGTGATTTGCTGCAATTAGTTAACGAACGCACATCCGTTTACCTAGCAGGTGATGACCAAACATACATTACAGACCAGGATGTGATCAAAAAATTAGGCGTGCGCGCAGATCAAGTAGTGGACTACAAAGCCATTGTTGGAGATACTTCCGACAATATTCCCGGCGTAAAAGGTGTGGGCGAAAAGACGGCCATCTCCCTGCTTGAAAAATTCGGAACATTGGACGCGATCTATCAAAATTTGGATCAAGTTGAAAATCGCTGGCGGACAAAGCTTGAAACCTACAAGGATGCGGCTTATATGAGCCGCGACCTTGCCCGCATTGAAGTAAATCTGGAAATCAAATTAGACCTTGAGCACGCAGCAGTAAGGCCTTTTGACCCTGCCCCACTGGAAGCTTTCTTCAAGGAAATGGAGTTTAAAATTTTGTTGAGCAAAGTGCCCGCGATCAGCGGACACGAGTCTCCAACGGAAGTTGTAGCAAAACCTAAAAAGGGAAACGTTGGCGGGCAGATTTCAATGTTCGTGAATGAACCCCAGGTTGTATATGTGCCAAAGGATTCCAACATAGAAGTCGTCATTGTGGATTCGCAGGATAAATTGAATGACCTGGCAAAACAACTTGGGAAAGCTAAAGTCATATCGTTTGATACAGAGACAACCTCCACAGAAGAAATGCAAGCCGAGATCGTTGGCATTTCGCTGGCGGTCAAAGCAGGTCAGGCCTATTACATTCCTGTGGGTCACACGTCAGGAAATAACCTGCCCATTGAAAAAGTGATCTCCGCGCTGACCCCATCCATGACGGATGCTAAGATAGGCAAAGTAGCGCATAACGCCAAGTACGACTACATCATCCTTTCCCGATACGGGCTTACGATCATCCCGCTCACCTTCGATACCATGCTCGCAGAATTTATTGTTGACCCCTCCTCGCGCCACCTCGGATTAAAGAATCTTTCTGTCAACCGGCTCGGCGAAGAGATGACCCATATCGAAGAATTGATCGGCAAGGGCAAAAAGCAGATCAGCATGGCAGATGTCGCCATTGAATCTGTTGCGCCTTATGCCGCCGCAGATGCGGAAACAACCCTGCGCCTGATGCCCATCATGCAAAAAGAATTGGAACGAGTGAATGGCACAAAACTGCTTGCAGAAATAGACATGCCTCTCACGCCTGTGCTTGCAGATATGGAAATGAAGGGCGCCCTGATCGATACAAAATTTTTCAGCAAGTTATCTGTGGAATTGACAAAGCGCCTGGCAGAGCTTGAGAAGGAAATTTTCCAGCAGGCAGGCAAAACCTTTAATATCAATTCGCCGCAGCAACTTTCAGAAGTGCTTTTCACTCACCTGCGACTCGAACCACCCGATAAAGGCCGCAAAACTGCAACAGGGTTTTATTCCACATCAGCGGATGTGCTGGAAGCGTTGAGAGATAAACACCCGATCTTGGAATGGATCCTCGAACAACGTGAGTTATCCAAACTAAAATCAACCTATGTAGATGCCCTGCCCGCCGCTGTGGATTCAAATACTGGCCGTGTACACACCTCCTACAGCCAGATCGGTGCAGTCACCGGCCGCCTTTCATCGAATAACCCAAACCTGCAAAATATTCCCATCCGCACAGAGACAGGTCGCCGCGTGCGAAATGGCTTCATCGCAGACAAAGGCAATGTATTGCTCTCAGTGGATTATTCTCAAATTGAATTGCGCATTGTGGCACATATGGCAGAAGACGAAGCCATGCTCAAAGCCTTCCGCGCCGGCGAGGATATCCACGCTACCACTGCCGCCGCCATCTACGATATTGAATTGGATAAAGTGACCAAAGAAATGCGCCGTCACGCAAAAGCGATCAACTTCGGTCTTATCTATGGCATGTCTGCATTCGGTCTGGCCCGCTCCACGGAATTGACTTTGGCTGAAGCCGAGGATTTCGTCAAAGCTTATTTCACAAAGTTCCCCGGTGTTAAAAAATATTTGGATGGCATCCGCAGGCAGGCTGCCGAGATCGGCTACGTGGAAACACTGCTTGGTCGCAAAAGATATTTCCCGGCATTGCAGGGCAAGATCAACGTCCAAATGAAAAACCGCGAAGAACGGGAAGCCATCAACGCCCCCATTCAGGGCACTGCCGCGGATATTATGAAGATGGCCATGCTCAAGATTCCATCCGCGCTAAAAGACGCCGGATTAAAAGCGCAAATGCTTTTACAGGTACACGATGAGCTTGTGTTGGAATGCCCGAAAGATGAATTGGAAAAAACCGCGCGTCTCGTACAGAAAACAATGGCAAATGCCTACCCGATGAGCATTCCCCTCGATACAGAAGCAAGAGCGGGCGAGAATTGGGGCGAGATGTCGATTTTAAAATAAGGTAGGGGCGACCCTTCATGATTGTCAGATAACCTCGCTCTCAACTGGCGGGTCGCCCCTACTGCTGCGTTACGTGAGATACAAGGTTATAATTGAGTAATAGTTTGTTAATCGACCTAGATGCGAGAGTAGAATAACCACATGTCCGGACGAGAAGATATCTTCCAAAAAGCCATGAATGACGGCCATTCCGCGGCCTGGGACCAGGAATGGGATAAAGCCAGCGCCGCGTATCGTCGCGCCTTGCAGGAATTTCCCGATCATCCGAAAGCATTAAACAGCCTTGGCCTTGCGCTTTATCAACTCGGCAACATCGAGGAAGCTTTGCATATTTACATCAATGTGGCCAAGCTCTCACCGGATGACCCGGCGCCGGTGGAAAAAGTAGCGCAGATCTCTGAACGCATGGGTGACCTCAAAACTGCAGTGGACGCGGCCATGCGCGCAGGGGACCTCTTCCTGCAACAGCGTGACACTGAAAAAGCGCTTGAGAATTGGGTACGCGTAACAAACGTGAATCCTGAAAATGCAATTGCACACTCGCGTCTTGCGCAAGTGCATGAAAGACTCGGCCATGCTCAACAGGCCGTTACAGAATATCTCGCCATTGCCAGCATCATCCAGCGCGCGGGTAACGCCGAAAAATCAAGAGAGATGGTCACCAAGGCTCTATCTCTTTTGCCCAACAGCCCCGAAGCAAAACAGGCACAGGGTCTGCTCAATACAGGACAGCTGCTTCCCAAGCCGATACGCGGCAAAGGCGGGACTGGCCCGATCCGCATGTCGCAGGTAAAAGAACTTCAAAAACCGCCGAAGTCCGCATCAAGTCTGGACCCGATTGCGGAGGCGCGCCAAAAAGCATTGACTCAACTGGCAGAGCTTCTCTTCGAATTCTCCGATGACAGCCCGACCGCCCAGGAACGACGCGGAATTTCCGCCATCATGAAAGGCACAGGCGGGATCTCCTTACAGCAATCTGAACAAACGAAAGTGGTCTTACATCTCGGCCTTGCCATCGACGCCCAAAGCAAAGGCAACGAGACCCTGGCCGCAGAAGAAATGGAAGCCGCACTGGAGGCAGGCTTTAAGCATGCATCCCTTTATTTCACTCTCGGCCTTTTACGATTTAAAGGTGAACGCATTGAAAGCGCCCAGCGCTTCCTACAAAACGCGGTCAAACATAACGACTATGCCCTGGGCACACGCATCCTGCTGGGACAATTATTTGTGAAGAAAGCCAACTTCCGCGATGCGGCTCTTGAATATCTCGAAGCGTTGAAACTTGCCGATTCGATCACCGTCCCCGCTGAAAAGGCAGACGAGATCCGCCAGCAATATGAACCATTGATCGAATCGCACCAACATCAAAAGGATGAAACCATCCTTCGCAAAGTGTGCGAGAATGTAAACAGTTTGCTCATGCGTCCTGATTGGCGTGAACAGCTTCATAAAACGCGTGACCAAATGCCGAAACAGGATGGCGACATGCTTGCCACGCTTGCGGAGGTGATCTTACAGGCGCAATCGAGCTCCGTGATCGAATCGATGAACCGCATCAATCAACTGGCGCGGATGGGAACCCTGCGCTCCGCCATGGATGAGGCCTACGACGCCATCCAATATGCGCCCACCTACCTGCCGCTCCACACACTGATGGGCGACCTGCTTGTGCAGGAAGGCCGCCCCACGGATGCGATCGCAAAATTCACTGTAGTGGCCCATTCCTATAGTGCGCGCGGTGAAGTTGCGCAAGCCACGAAATTATTACGCCGCGTCATTCAACTTGCGCCCATGGACCTTGGCGCGCGCAACCGCCTGATCGATCAACTCACTGCACGCGGACAATTAGACGACGCAATTCATGAATACCTTGAACTAGCCGCCATCTATTACCGCCTCGCCGAACTGGATCTGGCGCGCAAAACATACACCACTGCCCTGCGTGTGGTACAGCAAGGCAATGCCAATCGCGATTGGAACGCCCACATCCTGCAGCGTATGGCCGATATCGACCTGCAGCGCCTTGACTGGAAACAAGCCCTGCGCGTTTATGAACAGATCCGCACACTCGCGCCCGATGACGATGCCGCGCGCAAACAGCTCGTTGAACTCAACCTGCGCATGGCGCAGCCCGACAAAGCCATGAGTGAACTCGAAAATTACATGGCTTATCTTGAGACCCAGCGCAAGAACGATGTTGCCATCTTCTTCCTTGAAGACCTTATGAAGGAATATGCGGATGAGCCCATTTTGAAACGCACTCTTGCCGCACAGCTTCATCGCATGGGCCGTATGGATGAAGCGATCACAATATTGGATGCCTTGGGTGAGAGCTTGATGCAGTCTGGCGACAAACTAAAAGCGCAGGAAGTCATCAATCAAATCGTCATGATGAATCCGCCCAATGTGGAAGATTATCGCAAACTGCTCTTCCAAATGCAAAGCAGTTAATTTCTGGATGAAGACGCCAAATGCCCATTGTTCACACGATGGGCATTTTTTCGCATCATGCTTAATCTGAAACCTGCTCCTGTTTCTTTTGCACGAACCAAGCCTAAAGATTTTCACGTGCTATAGTTGAAACCGTCCCGAAGGTTGGCACAAACGACCAAATTTTCTCGACAAAACCTTCGGGACGTTCTTTTTGTCAACTCATTTGAAATACACCCTAAAGATTTGGCTGTGTTTCATTTCAGTTGAAACCGTCCCGAAGGTTGGCACAAACGACCAAATTTTCTCGACAAAACCTTCGGGACGTTCTTTTTGTCAACTCATTTGAAACACACCCTAAAAATTTTCACGTGCTATAATCCCAGCGATTTCAATTTGGAGAAACTACATGCCTAAAACAAGGAACAACGCCGTGATGAATTGGCTTTTCACTTTTGCCAGCATCGTGGCGTTTCTCATCGTCTTCGGGGGATTTGTCCGCCTTACTCGTTCAGGGCTATCCATCGTGGAATGGAATCCGATTAGTGGAAGCATCCCCCCTATTGGCGAACAAGCATGGACAGATGAATTTTCCAAATATCAGGAAACACCCGAATACAAATTGATCAACACCGGTATGACTCTTGAGGAATATAAATTTATCTTCTACATGGAATGGATCCATCGCCTCATCGCGCGACTGGCTGGATTATTCTATGCCATTCCCGTATTTTATTTCCTCTTCAAGAAAACCATTCCATTCAGGGAATTCGGTATCTACTTTGTAATGGGAATACTCTTCATCGCACAGGCGGTTGCTGGCTGGATCATGGTCGCCAGCGGACTGGTTGACCGCCCCTCCGTCAGCCATTTCAACCTCACCATTCATTTACTGCTTGCGCTTGCCCTTCTTGGTCTGTCGTTTTGGACCTATCTCGGACATAAATACGGCTTTCCAGATTCAACCAAAAAAGCCAAATGGTCATTAGCGTCCAAACTGGCAGTTTGGTTTCTCGGAATTCTCTTGATCCAAATCTCCTACGGCGGATTCACGGCGGGGCTTAAAGCCGGTCACGTTTCCAACACATGGCCGCTCATGCTCGGGAAATGGATACCGCCTAATCTATTCAATTCGTTCATCAACATCTTCGAAACCCCGCAGACCATTGTCTTCATCCACCGCTGGTTTGCGTTTGTTGTTTTAGCTGCGGTAATCTACGTCTATTGTGTGGTACGGAAAAATAATTATCAGCCTGACTTGCTCAAGGGTTTGCAATGGTTTATTGGCGCAGTAACACTACAGATCGTATTGGGTATCCTTACCATATTGTCGTATGTCAATATCGTGGTCGCCCTTCTGCATCAAGCAGGCGCAATTGCCTTGTTCGCACTGGGGATATATTTCATTCATCGCTTCAGAGCGTTGGATAGTCAACAATAAATAAAAACAGCCTCTACTTTTAGAGGCTGTTTTTATTTATTAACGGGTTCGCCTTAATTGGGCAAAACCAATTGTGCCAAGTACCAAACCTGTCACTGAACATCCGTAAGCAAAAAAGTTTAGAAAGAAAGTAGATTTGATCACATGAATAACCATTAGAAACGGCAAGATGATTCCCAATAGCATCAGGAACAAGCCGAGGGCAAGGAGGAAGCGGGGATTATTCATTTTATTAACTCCTTCGCGCTCCCGAAAGAACATCGGGACGATGTGAGCGGAACGAGCGAACGCGAGTGTAGTCGAAGCGCATGTTTCAATCCAATAGTAACTTTCATCGATATATGCGCTTCGACTGCGGTCTTCGGCGAGCACTCAGACCTCCGCTCAGCGCGAACAATTATTGATACAACCAGCAAGCCACGAAATGATTGGGTTCGGGTTCAAAGTCTGGAGGAAATTTTTCATCACACAGCCCTGCAATCGCTTTCGCGCAGCGCGGATGAAAGCGGCAGCCTGTAGGCGGATTGACCAAACTTGGCGGCTCACCCGGCGGCACATCTTTGAAAGAATCTGCATTGCGCGCATCTGGGTCAGATGTGGCTGCGAGAAGAGCCATGGTGTACGGATGCAAAGGATTTTCAAGCAGGCGGCGCGTTTCTCCTTTTTCGATAAGGTTGCCCGCATACATCACAAAAATACGGGCGGAAAAATATTTTACAGTGGAAAGATCATGCGTAATATAAATCACGGTAAGATTATATTTTTCCTGCAAAGCATGCAGGAGTTTTAAAATCTCAACTCGAACTGAAGCATCCAGCATGGAAACAGGTTCATCGGCCACAATGAGCTTTGGCTCAAGGATCATGGCACGCGCGATCACGATGCGCTGCTGCTGGCCGCCGCTTAACATGTGCGGGAATTTTGTTAAAAAATCATCAGCGGGATGAAGTTTCACTTCACCCATCACCTTGCGAATCCGCTCTATTCGTTCGGCTTTGTTTTTGACGCCGCTGATAATAAGCGGCTCTTCCAATATTTGTTCAATGGTCATAAAAGGCGCGAGCGCGCTGTACGGGTCCTGTTGAACATAACCCACTTCAAATCGGTAGGAGCGCAAATCTTTATTATCGAGATGCGCGAGGTTTTTTCCGTCAAAAATGACTTCGCCACTTGTTGGAATATTGAGGCCGAGGATGGTCTTCATGAGGCTCGACTTGCCGCAGCCCGACTCACCGACAACTGCCACTGTTTCGCCTTCAGCCAACTCAAAGCTGACACCGTCCACCGCTTTGACATTCCCCACACGGCCAAATCCGAATCGGCGCAATTCATACCAGACGTGCAGATCACGAATGGACAATAATATTTGTGTGGGTTCTTCGACTTTTAAAGTCATCTTTTTCGCCTTTCGTAATTCAGTGATCATGGTGGTATGTTCCTGTGTAGTATGTCATTCCGAGAATGTTCTTCTCAACACAATTTCCAGTTATACGAGGAGAGTGCTTCACGCAGCGCGCTCGCAGTAACATCTATTTCCTTTGTTCTGTGGCCGAACCGAAACCAGTTTGCAAACCTTTCAAACATTCCATCATGCCGAGGTGACGGCAATCATGCGATAGAAAGACAAGCAGGTTCAAGCGGATACTTTGTAATTTTTTCTTCAAATCTTCATCCACATTTTCAAAATTGGGATAATGTTCATCGAGCAATTCAACAAATTGTTCCAATGCTTCATAAGAACGGCGCAGATAATCGGTCAGCTCGTCTTTTTGGGGAATGGGTAAAGTGGCGGCCATCTCGTCGCTTAAGCCTGTGCCGACCGTGGCATTTAATTCGGTGGGGAAGCCCCATTTGCGGGCAAGGTCTTCCTTTGCCCATATCTCTTTGGCTTCATCAAACTCTTCACCAAGTTGAGGGGTGCGTTCCAAAATTACAGTTTTCAAAAAATCTGATTCACGCGCAAGATGCCAGAGATGGAATCCAATCGAAGTACTGTAGCCTTTTGGCTTCCAATACAATTGGTCTTCATCAAGACTTTGGGCGAAATCGATCACAACCTTATGTATATCTTTGAACATCGTGAGCACATCGTAAAGGGCCTGGGGAGACATGGATTTTCCTTTGATTACAGGATTTGAAGAGTGATCCTTAAATGAATTTTCGAAAAAGATAAGAGCATTAACCACGATATTTTTTTCTGTTTTTTCACATCGCTGTTTATCATGGTTAATTTATGCGTAAGCCCGATCGTATCTATTCATGCAGCCAGCATTTCACCTTGCGATTTCCCTTTTGGAAAACAGGAGGTTCTTCACTGCATTTTTCAAACCGAAATGGACAGCGCGCCGCGAAGCGACATCCTTTAGGCGGATTCATCAGACTCGGCGGCTGGCCTGTAATAAACATCGGGTCTGACTCGCTGCGCAGGCGGGGTACGCTTGCCATCAGCATTTGTGAATACGGATGCAGGGGCGCGGGAAAAAAATCTTTTGCAGCGCCTGTTTCCACGATCTGGCCTGCGTACATGATGGCAACTTCGTCGGCGAGTTCACTTGAGGTGGCAATATCATGGGTAATGAGAATGAAGGATGTGCCAAGCTCATGCTTGATGCGTTTGAGCACATTCATGATATTTGCCTGCGTAAGCAAATCGAGGGCTGAGGTAGGCTCATCCAACACGATCAGGCTGGGTGAGGTCACGAGCGCCATCGCCAGCGCCACACGCTGCCGCATCCCGCCGCTCAATTCAAATGGATAGCGCTGAACAAAATCCAATGGCACACCCACGTGCTGGAACATTTTATAGACAAGAGTCAAAGCCTCGGCTTTGCTTAATCCCAAATGGATCATCGCGGGTTCGGCCACCTGGTCACCGACTTTTAACACCGGGTTCAGTGCATTCATGGCGGCTTGCGGCACAAGCGACATGCCCACCCAGCGCACGTTTTGGCGATAAGCCTCGTCATCCAGAGCCATCACATCTGTCCCTTGTAAAATGACCTGACCGGAGTATTTATCCACATTACGCGGAAGGAGGCGCAACAAGGCTTTTGCCAGCGAAGTTTTTCCACAGCCTGATTCGCCGAGGATCACCACTGCACGATTCGTGCCAAGTTCAAAATTAACACCGTCCACCGCCTGAACGCTGCCCTGTGTTGTTTTGAAATGTAAAATAAGATTATTGATATCAAGAAGCTTCCCAGAGGCTGTATTCATTACACATCCCTCAATCTTGGATTGAATACACGGTCAAGTGCGAACCCAAGTACAGCAAAGGCAAGACCCGTAATCATGAGCAATGTGGCCGGTTCCAATACCCAATAGTAGTAACCTTTATAAAGAGCGCCATTGGATTGGGCATCCTGAATAATTTTCCCCCAGGTAGGTAAAACCGGGTCGCCCAACCCGATCACAGCCAGAGATGCTTCAAGAAATACAAAAGCGGGGATGGACTGGACCAAACTTGGAATTAATAATGGGATCATGCGCGGGATCAGGTAAAGGAAAATAATGCGCGAATTACTGGCGCCATATGCCCGCGCCGCTTCAATGTACATGGACTCTTTTACTTGCAGAAAAACAGCGCGATACCCTTTGATTGCCCCTGTAAATATACTCAATAGAATCGTCGCGCCAAGAATTACCCATATACTACGAGAGTAGAACGTGCCAATCATGATCAGAATGGCAAAAAAAGGCAAAACAAGATTAACCTCTGTAATGCGCTGGATCAATTCATCCACCCAGCCTGCATACCAGGCTCCCACAGCCGCAATGATCATGGTCAAAATGGATGTTCCAACTGATGCAATCAATCCAAAAGCTAATGCCACTGGCGTGCCCCAAAGCAAAGGCAACGTCAGGTCGCGGCGGGCATGATCTGTGCCTGCCAGCCCAAAGACCTGCCCATGAGAGACAAGCTCCACATTAATATCTGAACCGGGTTCAAAGGTGGTACCTGTTATGAGAAGTTTATATTTACCCTTCAGCGGTTCTTCGCCATCGGGCATGGTGAACAATGCCGGGATGACGTCCGCTGCCCGTAGTTTGGCAAGCAGTTTCTCATCCTGAGAGAAGCGGTAGGTAAACTCATCTCCGATTGCAAAATTACTGATCCGTATCGTCCTGTTATCAGGCGTAAGCAGTTCGATCGATACGAAAGGCTGTTTTGTCTCGGAAGTGGAGGTGAGATATAGAAGCATTTCCTGCGGAAAGACATCGTATTGAAAATCGAACTCGTAGGAGATGTCAAAGGTTGTGACACCATCTTCGCCGGGGATGGTGTTTTTGATCATGCTCCCATCCGTTGTATTCACAGCAAATGATTCCGAGTATTTTTTGCTGGAAAAATAATTAAACCAGGCCGGCGCTGCAAACCTGGGATTTCGATACCAAACATCCTCCCCGCCGCGCCATAAACGGATGGCTTCAGGGTAGGGAATGGCAATCATTGTGTAGACGGCCATGACAACGAGCAGAAAGACAACAAACAAACCGGCAATGGCCGATGGGTACAGTGTTAATTTTTGAAATGAATTTCGTAAAGTGTTCATGGCATTATTGGCCTATTTTTACTCTTGGGTCTACCAGGACATAAACAAAATCCAACAGGAAGACAGTCAGCGCAAGCATGTATGCGTAAATGATGGTTGAGCCGACAATGATGGGAATATCATACAAACCGATTGCCTTGAAAAGCGTCCTGCCCAAGCCGGGCCACAGGAAGACAGTTTCTGTAAACAATGCGCCTGTCCACAAGGTGATAATAAGCAGTGAAAAATTTGTGATGATGTTTGGCAAAGTAGGTCGCAAAATATAAGTGCGTTCAATATCACGCGCAGGCAGGCCTTTTGCCTTTGCCATTTCCACATAATCTTCACTTGAGTAAACCAAAAAGAAAGTACGATAGTTATAAACACTAAGGAAAAATGAGCTAAGCACAAGGGAAAGGCAGGGCAGGGTCAGGTGTTTCAAAACACTGATGGCATAATCGAAGGTATTGGAAGGCGGAGGAGATTCCACCATGCCTCCAAAGGGAAGAATCTTAAGCGCTGATGCAAAGATCAAGATCAGAAAGATGCCATAAAACCAGGGTGGAACCGCTGATGATGGAGAAAGGGCAATGACCAGCTTGTCCCAAAAATTTCCGTAATTGCGCGAAAGCGAGAGCGCGATAAAAACGCTTGAAAAGAAAAGAAACAACTGTGAAACGCCCATTAATAATAGCGTAGCGGGAAGCCTTTCCAGGATGATCAAGCGCACCTGTTTTGAACCGCTATCGCTTGTCAAATTGATGGCGCGCCCAAGATTCAACTGCAACGCATTCGATAAGTATCGAAAATTTCGCACGGCAATCGGTGTATTCAAACCCTGGCGTTTTTCCTCGAGGGCAATCTTTTCCTGTATCAGGTTTTTACGGGTGACAGGGTCCATTTGTTGATAGACCGGGTTCAATCCAATGCTGGTTGTAATGCGGTCCCGAATTTCCCCTTTGATGATCTGATCCACATATCCGCCCATATTAGCGATCATAATGGTCAAATAAATACCGATTACTACAGTGATAAACAAGGTCGCCAAACGCGTCACAACATAGCGCGTGATGCGTAAAAAAGAACTGTTGCTGGCCGTCTTCTTGATCGCTAATTTTTCTGAAGGGGCGTGCGCGGTGACGGACATGAGATTACCTCACAATCATGTGAATTCAGGGCAGGGTACGGCCCTGCCCTGAATTTTAAAATCTTGAACGTACCCTATTTGATAACCACGAAGTCAAATGAGGTGAAGGAAGGGACAGCAACTGGTATCGGCACAACCGCCACTTCCAGTTTTGCAGAACCAGTTTGCAGCTTGGATGTCACATCCGAGCCCAGCGTCACCTGGTACTGTCCATCCCCCACAGCCACAGCCTCACCCACACTCACAACTGCGCCTGTCGTATCATAGAGGATGTATTTGACCAGTTTGATATCTGAATTCAAATAGGCCTGATCCTTGCCTTTCAAATTGACTGTGACATCAAAGACCGCTTCATCGCCAGCTTTGACCTGTCCCGGCCCATCGAGGACAGTGGTTGCCAGCTTCGGCTCGCTAAATGCAGCCCAGCGATCAGAAAGGTCCACAAAATCTACATTCTGTTTCAGGACGAGGGATTTCTCAGTTGTGAAGACTTTGTCCAGATAGTAAGGACCAGTTCCGATCCAGAAATGACCGTGATCTGCATACCACTTCTTCACGTTTGTGTAACGCAGACTGGCTTCATCCGCTGTAATATATTGACCTAACGTGGGTTCATACGGAATATATGATTCACTTGAAGCCTGATCCAAATATTTTAGAAGGATCTCAAGGCTTGGCCCGCCAACCCAACTGGTATTTTCGATCTTGGATGCATCTGATTTGTCAGATGTGTATGCAAGCTCACCAGCAGCTTCTGCCATGTTTGAGATGGCAAGAATCGGCCAGCTATTTTCGCCAGATAAACCGAAGGGGGAAATCGGCCACAACGTCAGAATGTTCAATTCAGCATCTGCATTGTAGGAATCGCTGTACGCTTCAATGGTTAATGGATTGGTGGATACGATTCGATAGCCCTTGAAGGCCACCAAACCCGCATCAATGCTTGCGGCAAGGGATTCATCGTAAATGGAGCTATCCGGTTTGCCTGGGTCGAAGCCCTGGAGCATGGACATTACGAAATCGCCGACAGAGAGCGGACTGCCATCATGCCATTTGACCGTGTCAAACAGATCAGCAGGATATACGACAAGGCTTTTCACATTGGCAGTCAGGCCATCAGGATATTTCTCTGCAGCCGTGACAAATTTCTGAGTCTTCGCATCCCAATCCACCCACGTATCTGTCGGGACGTCGATTTGATCTGCTTCTTTGACAGTTAACCAATCAAGGTTTTGTTTGATGGGCAAGCCGCTTTTATACGTTAATTCAGCGCTCTCAATGCGTTGGGGATAAGCCAGCCCGGTATACGGGTCAGACATCAAACCCCCGCCGCCAATAATATTGGAAGTTCCCATGGTGGTTGCGCGCATTACGCCGGCATCCCACACCCAATTGCTGCCGCCAATCGTATTCCACGGCTGGGTGAAGAGATCATTTGTGCCCACCTTCATGACGCCGCCTTCTTCACCGATAAAGCGCAAGTTGGAAGGACCCACATTGGTGGATTCAGGACCGGTCGCAAGATCATATGTCACCTGAACATTATTGTTATAAGGTGAATATGTTTGCTGATCGATCACCCAAACAAACAATGAGTCTTGCAGTGAAAGCTCAAGCGCCTTGCGCATCATGTCATTTCGTTCTTCGGGGGAACCGAAATTTCCCTGTGCAAGATCATCGCCAAGTTTTTGGAATTCAGGATCAGATACATTGGAAATAAAAGGCTCGCCCGCCTGAACGCTTGTATTTAAATAGCTTTGTTGGAAATTGGCACGTTCATCGCGCGGGAAACCAGCAGGGATATAACCCGCTGTGTACATGCTCCATTGTCCATCAGCAGCTACTGTTCCCAGCCAAATGGGAAATGCCTCCGAAGAGGTCTTATACTGACGATCCACGGTAAACCCTACACTTTCCAATTGGTTGGCCACATAATCGCCGATGGGTTTGCGTGTGCCATCGCCATCAGAGCGGATTAAAAAGGCCAGGGTAACGGGCGCGCCGTTGAACTGCCACTTCTCATCCGCGCCAAGTTCGGCGCCCATGCCTGGCATTTCGGCATCGATCACTTCCTTTGCCTTATCGAGGTTATAGGCATACTTGGTTTCGAGCGCGCGGGCAGTATCAATCAAGTTGGTATATTCCACCAACTGCGTAGTCACCGGGAATAACTTTGGCAGTGAGCCACCTGCATAAATTTCCTGATTAACATAGTTACGGTCAACCAACCAGTTAACCGCTTCGCGGATCTTTCGGTTGGAGAAAGGATTCAACACTTTTGTATCAGTAAAAACTGCAGGGTTCAAACTGATGCCGTAGTAACTACCAAACGATTGAGTGGTGGAAAGACCCGCTTCTTTAATGGCAGGGTATACATCAGAAGCAAGTCCAAACGAAAAATAATCGATCGTGCCGGCTTGCAATTGTGAAATTGCAGAATCGCCCGCAACTACAGAGATATCGATTTCATCCAACCAACCGCCGTGGCGTTCCGTCATCGCCGGTGCCTCGGTTGCGGCAGCAGGGGCTTCCGTTGCAGCCGGCACATCAGTGGCTTCCGGCGCGCTGGTCGCTTCAGAGGTAGCGGGCGCACATGCGGCCAGCATCATACTGAACACCACCAGCAAACTAAACAAAGCATATATTTTTTTGAGTTTCATTCTCTTATCTCCTTTTTGAATTTAAACAAATGAAATTAAATGTGAAAACATCTACAACCAACCACCTCCTTATGTACTTCGTTTGAATATGGTGCAAGGCGGAAACCAGTGCGTAATGCTGATATCCGCCTCGCATGCCAAACAGCGGTTGCTTTCTTTGAGGAGAAAAATGCCTCCGCTAGGAGTGCCCTCATCATACGAACTCCGCGTAGAACTGTCATGCGTCTGCATATCTATCTTTACACCTACGCCCGAATGGTTAACTCCCCAGATAAACCAAACATCGCCGCCCTGCTCCGGTTATAAAAAAACCCCACCACAGGAGGGGGGGCGAAACAGCATGTCATCTGTAAACCGCATATAATTATGATCAATCATGCGGATACGCCTTGTTTTTTCAATTTTATTTCTGACCCTGTGGATCACCTCATGCGGGACAGTAAACCCTGCCCTCACCCCGCAGAATCTCTCTCCTTCCGCATCCCCCACTGAACCTCAAACTGGTCTGGCCCCGATCGGCATTGCTTCCCTCAGTACAACATACAGCCAAAACATTCGCTTCGAACATATCAGCCTCGAGGACGGCCTCTCCCAAAGCGTTGTGAACGTCATCCTGCAAGATCGCACGGGCTTTTTATGGATAGGCACGGAAGACGGCCTAAACCGTTACGATGGGTACGGCTTCAAAGTCTTCAAACCTGATGCAGACGACCCAACCAGCCTGAGTGACCGCTGGATCACATCGCTGGCGGAGGATAACGAAGGCTATTTGTGGGTTGGCACGCGCCTGGGTGGATTAAATCGCTACGATCCTGTTACGGGAAAATTTACGCGTTATAGACGTGATGAAACCAACCCCGCCAGTCTGGGCAACAATCAGATCTCAACATTACTACCGGATGAAAAAGGCTTGTGGATCGGCACCGAATTTGGTCTCGATTATTTGGATTATGAAACCAAAACATTCACACACTTCCGTTCCACCGAAAGCACCACTACTTTAAGCAGTAATTTAATTACCGCGATCTTTAAAGATTCCAACGGCACGCTCTGGGTTGGCACTTTGAACGCCGGTTTGAATGTTTACAACGAAAGGAACAATACTTTTCAAGCCTACAAATATAACGAAGATGATGTTACCAGTCTGAGCAATAACCGCGTCCTCAGCATCGCAGAGGGAAAAAACGGCGGCTTGTGGGTGGGCACGGCCAATGGGTTAAACCGATTCGAGGTTGCCGGAAAATATTTCACCCGATTCCAAAACTCCAGAGAAGATCCAAACAGCCTGGGAGGCAATACAGTCTTTGTCATCTACAGGGATCGCTCCGGTGGATTATGGATCGGCAACAATAATGGCCTTGATCGATACGACTCGCAGACGTACAAGTTCATTCATCATCAATATCAACCGAGCATACCGAACAGCCTTTCCAATGAACTTGTGTATTCGATTTATGAAGATAACAGCAATGTATTATGGGTTGGCACTTATGGAGGCGGGCTGAACAAATACAATCGCCAACAGGATAATTTCAGATATTACCGCAACAACCCGGATGACGCGAACACCCTGAGCGGCAACTTTGTCACGCCCATCATTGTGGATGCGGATGGAATTGTCTGGATCGGCACACATGGAACAGGGTTGAATCGATTCGACCCCGTCACAAGCCAGTTTGCTCATTATCGGCATGATACCGCCGACCCGCAAAGCATTGGCAGTGATGATATCATTGCGCTTCAAATTGACTATCAAGGGACATTATGGGTTGGCACCAACCGCGGGCTTGATCAGTTTGATCCTGTCACAGGCAAATTCACTCGTTATCAGCCAGATCAAAATGATCCCAACACCCTATCCGGGCCTGTTTACTCGATCTATGAAGACTCTGCCAAAAACCTTTGGGTTGGAACCAATAAGGGTCTCGACCTGTTCGATAGAGCCACCCAACTTTTTACTCACTATGGATCCGATGAAAATGACCCGAACACTTTCAATGGAAACAGAGTCGATGCCATTTTTGAGGATAAGGACCACAGCCTTTGGGTCGGCACGTTTGACGACGGCCTGAAACGCATTCACCCTGAAAAGATCGGGATCATTCAATACAAAAACAATCCTAATAACTTATCCAGCCTGGGGAATGATTCGATCATGAGTATTTATCAGGATCGAACCGGCGCCTTGTGGGTGGGCACAGCCGGCGGCGGGTTGAATCGCTATAACCCCGAAACAGATACGTTTACACGCTTCACAGAAAAAGAAGGCCTGCCAAATGATGTCATTTACGGAATTCTTGAAGATAAGGCGGGTAATTTATGGTTAAGCACGAACTTCGGCTTATCCCGCTTTAATCCGAAAACCCAAACTGTTCGCAACTTCACCGCCAGCGACGGATTGCAGAGCAATGAGTTCAACCAGACCGCCTTCGCGTCCGATCAAAACGGAAATTTATATTTCGGCGGCATCAACGGCTTAAACATATTCCTGCCTGAAGAGATCAAAGACAATCCCCGTCCCCCGAAATTGGCGCTGACTTCCATCACGCAGGACAGCAATGAGCTGAATAAAGATCGAACTACCGAATACCTGCAAGAGATAACCCTTGCATGGCCGCAGGATTCATTTGAATTCGAATTTGCCTCCTTCTCATACGGACAGCCCTCCAAAAATCAGTATTCCTACACACTGGAAGGCTTTGATTCCAATTGGAAAAACATCGGAAACCAAAGGAACGGCCGCTATACCAACCTGCCGGGCGGCGAATACACGTTAAGACTGCGAGCTTCAAACAGCGACGGTATTTGGAACCAGCAAGGCCGGGCTATAAAAATCACCGTGATCCCTCCCTACTGGGAGATGTGGTGGTTCCGAAGTCTAGTCGCGTTTGTGCTGGTTACAGCCATCGCAGGCGGATATCGTTTGCGCGTAAAAAGTATTGAAGGGCGCAATCGCGAATTGGAACGCCTCGTACAAAGGCGCACTTCAGATCTTGAAAAACGCACAAGTGAGATTGAAGCCTTATACCAGGCTGACGAACAGATTATACGAAACGTTACACTCATTCAAGTCTTTCAAACACTGGTGGACGTATCCGTCTCCATGCTAAAAGCAGATCGAAGCGTGGTCTTTGTGTGGAATGAAGAACAGGAAAAAATAATGCCGCGCGTCAGCCGAGGCTTTAGTTCACAGACCTTGTTCGCGCTCAATTTTAAAGAGGGCGAGGGAATGGTCGGGCGCGCCATGAAGACAGGCGAGCCGATCATTGTTTCCGATCTCAAACTCAACTCTTTGCGCGGTGATATTCAAACCGTGATTCGAAACGAAGGGATTCAATCCTTTGCGCATTTCCCGATTGTGGTGGATGGAAAAGTAATGGCGCTCTTCAACGTGGCTTATACACGTCCCAACGCGCTAAACGAGGATACCATCCGCCTTTTTACGGCCTTGGTCAACCGCGCCTCCCTATCCATTGCAAATATGGAGCTCTTTGAACAAACCAAAGACCTGGCTGTGATGGAAGAACGCAACCGTCTCGCCCGTGACCTGCATGACAGCGCCAAACAAAAGGCATTCGCGGCGCTTGCGCAATTGGGCACCGCAAACGGCATCTTGAAGACAAGACCGGGTGACGTAAAATCGCATTTGAGTGAAGCAGAAACCCTCGTATATGAAGTGATCCAGGAACTGACCTTTCTCATTCAAGAGATATACCCCATCGCTTTACAGGAGAAAGGACTGCCCACTACATTAAGGGAATATATATTCGAATGGGAAAATCGTAACGACACGGAGGTCAAACTGACAGTACGAAATGAACGCTCACTTCCACTGGAAACAGAGCAGGCGATTTACCGTATCATCCAGGAGGCATTGGCCAACGTGGCGCGTCACAGCAAGGCAAAACGAGTGGACGTATCCCTGGTTTATAATGTGGATTCCTTACAAGTACTGGTTGCAGACGACGGCTGTGGATTTGATATGAATCAACGGGCAAAAGGTATGGGCTTCCGTTCCATGCGTGAACGGATCGGCAGCATTCGGGGCACCATTCAAATTCAAAGCGCGCCCGGTCAGGGCACCCGGTTGATCGCGCAACTACCCATCAAAGGCTGGCCGCAGGAGAAAACATGAAACACCACCGCACAAGTATTTTGATCGCAGATGACCATGAAGTGGTCCGCAACGGGATACGATCCTATCTTGAAACGATCTCAGATTTTCAGGTAGTAGGCGAAGCTTCGTCGGGAGAGGAAACGCTGGGTCTGGTCTCTGAATTGATCCCTGATATTGTTTTACTGGACCTGATCATGCCGGGCATGGACGGCATTGAAACCACACGCCGCGTAAAGCAGATCAGCCCGCGCACACAAGTGGTGGTGCTCACTTCTTATCATGAAGATGTACACATCTTTCCCGCATTAAAAGCAGGCGCGATTTCTTATATTTTAAAAGATATGAAAATGGAAAAACTTGCGGACGTTCTTCACCGCGCGGTGCAAGGTGAAGTTACGCTTCATCCGCGGGTGGCGGCGCGCGTTCTGCAAAACATTCGCGGCGAGAATAATGAAGAGCAGCCTTTATTCACTGAATTGACCGACCGCGAAACCGATGTGTTGAAACTCATTGCAAACGGCCTTACCAACAGCCAGATCGCCGAGAAACTCGTGATCAGTGAAAATACGGTCAAAGGGCATGTCAGCAATATTCTCAGCAAACTGCACCTTGCAGACCGTACGAAAGTGGCTGTATATGCATGGCAGCAAGGCATTGTCCAAAGGAACAGCCCAACACAGGATTAAGAAAGATTTGAATTGGAATCAAAAAGGACACAGCTGTGAAAGCCGTGTCCTTTTACTTTTTCATGATGCGATCTTCCGATATTACTGGGCCGAGGCAGCTAAAGCCGCATCTATTTTTTCCTGGAAAACGCTGAAAGGCTGCGCGCCGTCGATCAATTCTCGAACTTCCTCGCCGCTGGCATTGACATATGTCAGTATAAAGCCAGGCGTACCCCGCACGCCTTCTGTAAGTGCGTCCTTACCATCCTGAAATACCTGGTCTCCATATTTATTGCTCGAATAACACTCATTAAACTGGGACATATCCAAACCGGTTTTTTCAGCGATATCGCTTAATCGCCGATCTGTAAAGGAATCCACATCTTCGCCCAAAACATTAGCAAAGAGCATATCGTGCATTTCCCAGTACATGTTTTGGTCGCCCGCGCAATATGCAGCTTCGGCAGCGTCTTCTGATTCAGTTTTTCCGCCTCGTATATTATCGCTCACCCAGTTGCCAGTTGAACGATAGGTGAAATACAGCTGCCCGGTGGCGATATAGCTCTCAACTAACAATGGTTCTGTCTGAGTTGAAAATTGCTCACAGAATGGGCACTGATAATCGGAATATTCAACGATCTTAATGGGCGCATCGGGGTCACCCATATTGTTGGCATCTGCCTGTGGGCGAGCATCTGGCTCAACAATCGTAATACCGGTAATTGGTTTGAAATTAGGCCAAATAATAAAAAAGGCAACAATCAATGCACCAAGTGTTACAAGGCCAATACCGATCAACCTCCCGCGTTGTTCCTTACGGCGTATCTGTTCGCGGCGCGCCTGCCTTTTGCTCATTTCTTTCGTGTTGCTCATACTGACTCCTGTAATTCGAATATGGTGGTTGCAGATTGTGCCATGTGAAAATGGATTTGTCCAGTAAAGGGTTAATATGCTCTTATTTTTATTCCCGTACGCGCGCATCCATCCAGAGTGTCATTGTTTTGAAAACTTCATCCTTTTCAGGTTCATTGTGAAGTTCGTGATAAGCATCGTCCCATAATACCAGGGTGCATTTTTCCTTCAATGCTGCCGCAAATTCCATACTGCTGGAGGGGAAGGCGATCTCATCCGCTTTGCCGTGCATGAGCAAGAGCGGAAGCGGGAACTCACTTGCATGAGCCAAAGTCCAACCTGTTACACCAAGCATGATCTTTCCAAAACCAAGCGAGATCTTATCGTGCACAAGCGGATCATCGACGTAAGCCTGCACAACCTTTTCGTCGTGCGAGAGTGCTTTGGCGTCCAGTCCCCCTGCTATGGTGACGGTCGGCACAAGCGCACCCAACACTTTTGCCATCATTACCTTTATCTTCTGCTGTTCGACAGCATTGTGAAAACCAGAGCTGGTTGCCATGACACCCTTGAGTATGGGCTTGCGGAGCAAACCATAATGCAAAACCAGAATGCCGCCGAGACTATGTCCGTACAAAATGAGCGGCAAATCTGGATATCGTGTTTGCGCCTGCTTCAGCAATAGATCAATATCCTGCATGAAATCTTCGATGGATGATATATGGCCGCGCGCGCCGCCCGAACGGCCATGACCGCGCAAATCTGAGCCGAAGAGAATGTAACCTTGCCTGCCAAATGCTTCGGCAACGTGCGCATATCGTGATGTATGTTCCCCAATCCCATGGACGATGCAAACCACTGCTTTGGGCTGCGGCATAGTCGGCTCCCAACCCTGCGCAAAAATATCCAAACCATCGTGTGCTTTCCAATTGGTTTCAAAATGATTCATTTCACCCTCCAATGGTGACTTTGAATTCGCACTGACGCGCACCTAATGCCCGGCACGCGCGCTCTTCAATATCATACGTTTGTCCATCCGCCCAGAATAAACATTCGCGGATCAAACCAAAGGTTACAAAACAGATCGGGGTGTCGTCAGATTGATCCAGAGTTGTAGGGGATGTTTGGTCAACGAGAAGCAGGTCAAGGTCCAGGGTATGAACCGTTATGTTGCCCGGCGTGACGCTCAAGATACGCGCAAGCAATTCCAATGCGGGCTTATGCCTCAATGATTTTGGAAGTCCGCGAATAAATTTGGACTGGGCTTTAAGCACAAATCCTGAATCATCCAACAATTGTGTCCAAAGTTTTGCGCCAATGCGCAGCAATATGCCGCGAGCGCCGCGGCCATAATAAGTGCGCAACGCAGATTGCAAACGAGAGTAGGCCTGGGCAGTACGGATATCATCCAAGGCGCTGAAGTGGGCAGAATGCGCCCACTCATCGGGCAGGCCCGCTTTGGAAAGCACGGCTGAAAATGTGTCGTGGCCTATTTCAGATGAAAGGGTTTCTACAAACCTTCGCATGATGCGTACGGGAAAAGCAACCTCAGCCATTAATTCCCCACATCTGTTGGGTAAACAAGCACAGGAAAATATTCACCCGTGCGAATAAAGCCCAAATTTTTATAAAGCGTTAATGAAGCAATATTATCCGCCTGTGTGTTGACGGAGAGTTTGTGAAATTGATTCCCGCCGACTCCCTGGATTAGGCCAGCGACCAATGCCGTTCCAACGCCCCTGCCTTGCGCCTGCGGCTGGACCCCCAGCCGGGCGAGGTGTGCCCCGAATGAATTCCCCGTACTGATCTGATATCCGATCACGCCCGAATTATCCTCCGCCACTGTGGCGCTGACAGATTGCGAACGCGCTCTTTGCAGCGCATCAAATGTGTTATGCCAGAACCTGCCGAACGCAGCCAGATCTATTTTTGTTACCACGGATATATCACCCTCTTCCATGGGACGAATTCGAACACCTTGCGGAAAGGCAAATGGTCTGATGTTTTCCTTCGTTAATTGAAGCAGGATAATATTTTGTTTCAGGCTAAAACCAGTGGAAAGAAGAAAGTTTTGAAACCATTGTTTAACAACGATCACAGCGACTTGTGTTTGTGCATTCGCCTGCGCCATTTCGTTACGCGCAACCTCCCAAAGGGCAGACCAGGCTTCAGGTCCAGAAAGATGCGGGGAGTATCCAAAAACCCGAATCCAGGCAATATGAGGCGGGTCTTCAGGGCAGGCTAATGCGGCGACGATGCGTCCATCTTCTTCCAAGACCCAGTAATTCGGGGAGCCGACCCAGTCAAGCGGAGAGCGCCAATCCAAATGACGATGGGTATTGGCTTCACTAAGGAGGAGATTTGCGATCTGAAAATGATCTTCAGGGACCGCGCGCCGAACCTGCAAATTGATGTTGATCATTTGATGAAACGAAGAAAGAATTTTAAAATACGCTCGAAGAAATTTGGGTTATCCTTAACATCCAGTGAACCCATCATTTTGAACGCCGAGTCGGTGATCTTGCCTGTCTTAAGTTTAATGGCAGCAGCTGATTTCATCACCATGGAGCGCAGATCGCCCTCCCCCGCCTGTGCAAATAATTGAGCGGAACGTTCATATGCCAGGATGGCTTCATCATAACGATTAAGACCTTCGAGCGCCGCGGCCTGGTTGCCCAATGCCATACCCTGGCGTTTACCATCTTTTGCACCTTCGAATAATTGATCGGTGCCAAGCGCGGCATCCAATGCGTCCTGCGGCTTGCCTGCCTGCAACAGGGCAACGCTCATATTGTTCTTCATCTCCGCCGCCATCAAGCCCGCGCGGCCCAATGTGTAGCCTTCAGCCGCCTGGCGGAATAATTCAGCCGCGTCATCGAATCTTTTATTTTCAAAGGCGCTTTTGCCTTGTGCCGCGATTTGGTCGGGTTCAAGTGTCATATTCTTAATTCCAAAGTTATGAGTTTGTTATAACAAAGGCTTCAGATGCCCGCCTTGCAGCGCTCATGACAGAGCCTCTTTCAAAAGGCTTCTGAAACCTGGGTGGATCATTAATGAAACACTTAAAGTGTAATATCCAGCAGACCTTCAGCAACGGAGCGAAGTTTTTCCCGAGACATGCTGCTGAGCTTCATGGCGAGTTCAAGATAAGGACGGTTGACGGCCTGGCAAACAAAGTTTTGCATTTCATCGGACAATTCAAGAAATTTTTGCATTGCACGCTGACTGGTCATCCACTGCCCCACCGGTCCGCTTTGATCAAAGAAAGTTTCAATACGGCTTCCCATTACAGTCAGGATACTCTCAAGTTCGGGTACCGGGATGGCGCGCTCACCCAATTCAAACGCCTTAAGGCGGGCCTGTGTAATTCCCGTTTCGGTTGATAAATGGCGAATGGACATGTTGACATTATTACGTTCCTGCCGTAATAGCGCGCCAATCATGCGTTGACGTAAAGAGATCAAACGAGCGGTATCCAATAAATCCATGGGGGATGTAGCATCAGCTCTGGTTTCGTTGCCCCAAAACTGTAAAATTGGAAGTTTCAAGTAATAGACGAGTGTTTCAAGTTCAGGCAACGAAGGGGCGCGGCGGCCCTCCTCATAAGCACGGAACAAACCCGGCTTGATACCAATGGCATCGGCACATTCTTTAATGCTGCGGCGTTCAGCCGTGCGGGCATCTCGAATGAGCAAGCCGAGTTTCTTTTCACGAATGGTGATCTGAGCGTTGTTCATGATTCCTCTACCGCTGTCGCATAAATCTTCAGGTGTCGAAATATCGGAAAAATAGATACCCTGGAAATTTATACGGCGCTTGTAATTAGTTAATTGCCTCGATTATAGCAGAGTGTTTCAACGCCGCGAGTTCTGATTGGCGGATAATTTCGGAGCAAAAACCTCAGCACCCAGTTTAAAACCAGCCGCTTCGAGACGCGGCGTAAAGTTGGGGCGGATGCCTGTGGCATTTACTTCGCCGAGCACTTTTCCATCGGGAGTGACACCGGCCTGGTTAAATTTGAATATATCGCTCAACACAATGATATCGCCTTCCATACCCGCCACTTCAGTCACTGCGGTCACCTTGCGCTGTCCATCTTTTAATCGAGTCTGCTGTACGATCACATCCACCGCCGATGAGATTTGCTGGCGTACCACTTTTAGGGGCAAATCCATACCTGCCATTAATACCAGTGTTTCTATACGAGAGATTGCATCGCGCGGCGTATTGGCATGGACGGTCGTCAACGAGCCATCATGACCGGTATTCATGGCTTGAAGCATGTCGAGCGCCTCGCCGCCTCGTACCTCACCCACTACAATTCGGTCCGGGCGCATACGGAGGGAATTCTTCACGAGTTCGCGAATCGTCACTGCGTGAAGCCCATCCGCATTGGCGGCCTTGGTCTCCATACGCATGACATGATCCTGTTGCAGCTGCAGCTCGGCGGCATCCTCAATGGTGATGATACGTTCATTTTCAGGAATAAAACCAGACATTACATTTAATAGTGTTGTCTTCCCGGAACCGGTGCCGCCAGAAATAACAATGTTAAAGCGCGCTTTTACGCAGGCTTCCAAAAAATCGGCCATTTGTCTTGTCAGTGAACCGTAGTTGATAAGGTCTTCTGTTTTAAGTTTATCCTTGCGGAATTTGCGGATGGTAATGGACGGCCCGTCAATTGAAACGGGGCGTACCACCGCGTTTACACGCGATCCATCGGGCAGGCGCGCATCCACCGTGGGAGAATCGGCATCCACACGGCGGCCAAGCGGCAAAATGATACGGTCAATGATCCGCAGGACATGATCATCATCGTCGAAGGTCACATTGCTCTTGGTTAATTGTCCCTTTTTTTCAACAAAGATCTTCTTCGGGCCATTGACCATGATCTCAGTGACATCTTCATCGTCCAATAATGTCTGGATCGGGCCGTAACCGAGCAGGTCATTCAATACCTGCTCAAATATCTGTTTACGCAGGTCGTCAGGCAGTTTCAACTGCGTCTGCTCATAGATTTGGACGATGTTCTGCTTCACAAACGAAGTTCGCTGCGCGACAGGGACTCCATCCATTTCCAGCGCGCGTAAAAGATTATCTGCCAGATATTTCTTAAGGCGCGAGAGATCCTGGCTGGTAAAACGAGCGGCGCCAGACGCGGAACTAAGCATCGACATCAGGGGATATCCTCATGCGGTTCCTGTACGACAGGCATGATCCAAACAATCTGTGTGCGCTGCACAGCTATAAACGGCGCAGTAAAAAGAACCTTATCATCAGCATCATGAATGACTGCATTCGTCACCGCAAGGAATTTTTCATCCTTTTCGAGTTCATTCTTCAAACGCTCCCCCTGTCGAATATGTACAAAGCCGCGCACCAAATGGGTGTGGGTTTGTATCACTGCCGCCACAGGTAGTTTTGCAACCACGTCAGTATAGAATTTTCCCTTTTCATCATATTCAATTGTCATATATGCCTCTATAAAATGTGAATCATAAGCCTGGCACAGGAACCTGATGGAAATTAATTTATAACCGCCCGTGACTTGCGAGCAAGGGCAGACATTTCTTTTGCCGCATCCATAAAAACGATCGAAGCAGTATCGTTGGGGAATTTCAAGGTGAACGGCTGGTGATGCGTATTTGCAAAGGCCATGTTGCTGCTAAGATAGGGCATTGTAGCATTAATTGGCAATTCGATCATTTTCTCGGCCTCTGTTTTGCTCAAACCTTCCAATCCTACTGCCCGATTAAGGATCGTAAAAACCGAAGCAGCGTTGACACCCTTGTTCTTCATATACTGCCACATGGTCTTCGTCAAAGACACAGTGCTTGTATCCGTGCTGACGATCAGAGCAATCAGATCCGCGGTTTGAATAAATGGCAGGGTGATCCTGGAGACTGAACGCCCGATATCGATCAGGACAAAATCGTAAGTGGCTTTCAATGCGGCAACAGTATCCCAGATACGCCCAGCTTTAAGATGATTACTGCTCTCAGGGTCGGGCGAACCAGCAAGTAAGTGAAATTGCCAAAGCTTCATATCTGCCAATTCATCACGGAGAAATTCAGGAGTAGTTTCCGTAAGCGGCATATCGCTAATCGTGACAATGTTCTGCTCTCCCTCATAACCGACAATTGGAGCAATGGAACCGATGGGCAAAACCATATCGACGACGACCACGCGCGCCTCAGGCTGATTCTGCGATATGTTCATGGCAATGTTCGCACATAGCGAGGAAGTGCCCGTTCCGCCTTTTGCGCTCAGGAAAACCATCAACAAACCGCCCTGTTTCGCAACCGCAGCAGTGATGCCCAACAAACGATTGATCGCTTCATTAAGCATGGGCACTGCCTGCCCGGATTTGGTTATATACTCATTAAAGCCCGCATCCATGCAGGCTTTAATACGAACCACGCTAAGATCGCTGCTAAGCGCTATCAGGGGCGTATTCGCAGTACGCGCGTCCTGCTTCAATTTAGCGGCAATTTCCTCCCCTTTTAGATCCCCAATTGCCGGGTCAATGACAACAAGGTCCGGACGATCACGCCATGCAGAGATCAAACCCTCCTTACCGGAGCCGGCCTGGATAACCCGGTAGTTTTGCGCCAGTAATTTACCTATAATAAAGTTACGGCTGGCTACATCTGCATCAACAACAAGGATCTTCTTTTCAGGCATGGCTCAAATTCCTGCGCGCAATCTTGTACGCGCTCGAGTCACGCTTCATTGGGAGGCATCAGATATCCTAAACCGGAACGCGTGACAATATGATGAGGGCTGTGAGCATCCGCTTCCAGCTTTTGACGCAGGCGGGCGATGCTCACCCATAAAATTTCTTTATCAGTTTTATATTCGGCTCCCCACACGCTGGTCAGCAGATCTTCTGATGTGAGGATCTTGCCGACATTATGGGTGAACTGGAGCAGAAGACGATATTCCGTGGCCGAAAGCGAGACAGCCTCTTCGCCGCGCCACACTTCCGCACGAGCAAAATCGATCTTAAGGTCGTCGTGTGTAAAGAAGCGCGCCTGACCAGATTCGGCCGGAGGCTGTGCGCGGCGCAATACGGCCCGGACGCGCGCCAATAACTCAGTGGCAGAAAAAGGCTTTACCAAATAATCATCTGCGCCGAGGTCGAGACCGCGCACACGGTCCTGTTCTTCGCCGCGCGCAGTCAGGATAACGATGGGCACGTTCGAAAATTCCCGCAACCGCTGACAGGTGCCGAAACCGTCCAAACGCGGCATCATCACATCCAACAACACAAGATCTATCGGTTGCGCCGAGAATACGTCCAACGCCTGCACACCGTCCTGTGCAGTTGCCACCTCGTAGCCTTCGGTACGCAAGTTTGCTTCCAAAAGGCGCAGGTAACGAGGTTCATCATCCACGATCAGAATACGCTTGGCCATGTGATCTCCTTGAAAGACGAAAGATAAATACTGGTCAAAGCGTTGGATCGACAGGCAACTCAATGAAAAAGGTTGTGCCTTCGTCCAACACTGACTCTACCCAAATATTACCATGATGTGCCATGACAATTTGCTTGCAAATATACAGCCCCAGGCCGGTGCCGGTGACAGTCCGCTCTCCGGGTACGCGGTAGAAACGCTCAAACACAAAGGGCAGATAATCCTCCGGGATGCCCTCGCCTTTGTCGGCAAAAGCGACTCGGATCTTATCATCCACCGCTGTTACGGAAATATTGATCTCCGAGTTGGGAGCATATTTGATCGCATTGCTAAAAAGATTCTCAAAGACCTGTGAAAGCCGCACCCCGTCTCCACGAACCGGCGGAAGAGGTTTTATATCAAATGAGATCTTTAGATCGGGGTGGTGAGTATTGATGCGCGTTGCGACATCGCGCAGAAGAGCATCGATCCTGACAGGGGAGAATTTGAATTGCAGGGTCTTGCTTTGCAGGCGCGCAGATTCAAGCATATCCTCGATCAATCTTGTCAGACGATCAGCTTCTTCATCGATAATATTTAGGAATTCGCGCTGGGTGGATTCATCCCAGGTTGTATCCTGCCTGAGCAGGCTGGTGCTGTATCCTTTAATAAAACCAAGGGGTGTGCGCAGTTCATGCGAGATGGTGGAGACAAAATCATCCTGCAAACGCATTTGCCGCTGCACGGAATCCAATTCAGCGCGCGCCTCCTGCAAGTCTCTGCGCTCGATCAATGCCGCAGCCCAGAATGCCTGTAAGGACGCGGTTTGAATATGTAACTCGGAATACGCAGGTCCGCCAAAACGAATGAACACCAGCGCGCCGCCTAATTTTGAACCAATATATAAGGGAAACCCCAATAGGTATGCCAGATCGAGACGGTCTGTACTGCCTGAAATCCGCTTTGATTCCTTTAATACGATTTGACCTTTTGCAATCACATCATTCGCAACACTCTCCCCCCAAACCGCATCGGCCTCGGCATTTTTGCCGCGCCCCATCGCGCGCGCGTACGCCACTTCCAAGCCTCTTGTGCGCGGGTCTCTGAGATAGATGGCCACATTATCAAACACAAAAGAGCCGCGCAAGGATACAAAAAGCGTATCCAACGCGACCCTCCAGTCCTGCTTTTGCTGCACCGCCTGAAATATGTCGTGCAGTTGGGAAAGAGTTGATGTATCCATATTTATTCACGCACAGCCAATAATGGGAATTTGAATGTGGAACCTTTTCCTTCCACCGATTGTACATCTAATAATGAACCATGCGCTTCGACGATCTGACGAACCAGTGAAAGCCCAAGCCCAGTTCCGCCATAATGCCGTGTGGAAGATGCATCCAATTGATGGAATGGCTCGAATACTTCCTTTAATCGACTTTGCGGAATGCCGATGCCTGTATCCGTGACGGAAATGACAACAAGGTTACTGCCCTCCTCCTTGAGAGCAAGCGTCACGCTTCCACCTGACAGGGTGAATTTGATCCCGTTATCGAGGAGTTGATTCACCGCCCAGCCGAGCTTCTCGGAATCTGCCTGCACCGCAGGGATATTATCCGGGGCAGTCGTTAGGATTTGCACGCCGCCTTCTTCGGCTTTAGTTATTGCGGAATTCGCCGCCAACGCTACAATACGACGAATATCCACCTTGTCCAGTTTCAAGCTCATCTCGCCGCGTGAGGCAAGTGAGAACATGATCAAGTCTTCGATCATGCTTTCAAGTCTTGCAGTCGCGCGCTGGCTGACCTGCAACCCATGACGTTGTTCATCGGAGATGCTGCCCAACGACCCTGTAATAAACAATTCGAGGTAACCTTTTACATGAGTCAGGGGGGTTCGTAATTCATGAGAGATATTTGCCACAAAGTTCGCCTTCATTTGGCTGAGTTCTGAGAGCCGTTGAAGCGCTTCGTTCAAATCCGATGTACGTTCCTTGACACGCTGTTCAAGGTTGCGGTGTGACGACTGTAAAGCGGAACGCAGTTGAATAAGCTGTTCCGTCACCACCTGGTCGAGCGCGTCGCGGTCAAGCATTTTCAGTTCCATTAATGCCTGGCCCAACAGGTATTGTTTCCCAATTAAAATCTGCTCCTGCTGATAGGCAAGCGCTTTGCGCAGATCATCTTCACTGATCAACCCTTTCTGGACGAGATATTCGCCCATACGAGGGATCAGCATTTCAGGAGTGAGTTTCGGTTGACTTTGTGACATTGGTTACTCGATATTCTCCGTCTTTCAACTGCGTTCGGATCCCTTCGGGAGACCTGTCCTCACTCCGCTCAGCGAGGGGGGGCTTTCAGGACGAAGTATATACCCATTCTCCATTTATCATAGTGGCGCTTGCGTTCATTGTCAGCAGGTCATTTGGGTCAATTGAGAAAACATCCTGATCCAATACGATCAGGTCCGCGAGATAATTTTCAGCGAGTTTGCCGAGGCGATGTTCTGCGTTGGCGGCGTAGGCGGCTCCCAAAGTGTAAGCGGACAATGCCTCAGCTAAAGTCAATTTTTGTTCGGGGTACCAGCCTTCGGCGGAGGGCGATCCGTCTGCTCTTCGTCGAGTGACTGCGGCGTGTAATCCCAAAAATGGATTTGGCGATTCTACTGGAGCATCTGACCCGAAAGCAAGAGGTGCGCCGTGATCTAATTGCGTCCGCCAGGCGTAGGCAAACGCGGAGCGGTCTCCCCAAAAGCGGTCAGCGGCGAGCATATCAGATGGCGCGTGGATGGGCTGCATGGATGCGATGACATTGAGCTGCGCAAGGCGAGGCGCATCATCGGGATGAATAACCTGCACATGTTCAATACGATGACGCAAATGCGGCAAGTTTTTTTCTGTTTCATAAGCGCGCAATTGTTGATATGCGTTAAGCACTTCATGATTGGCGCGGTCACCGATGGCATGGACGGTCATGCTCAAGCCAACATCGGCGGCTTTGCGGCAGTGCTCAAATAATTCCTCGCCGTCCATATTCAGAATACCGCGATTTTCAGGTTCATTCACATAAGGTTGGAACATGGCAGCGGTATGTGGACCGAGTGCTCCATCCATAAAGGCTTTGACAGAACCGATCCACAACCATTCATCGCCGAAGCCTGTTCGCAGACCAAGCGCATTCGCGTGCTCAACACTTTCAACGGGAATATTTTTATTAACGCGCAGCTTTAACTTTCCGTTTGCGTGCAAATTTTGTAACGCCATAAACGCATCACGGCGGTCAAAATCGTGAATACCCGTTAAACCCATCTTCCACAAAATAGGCTGCGCCTTCTCAATAGCGGTTTCTATGTCATGAATAGATGGCTCAGGAATCATAGCATCCACCAACTGCATGGCGGTCTCAAGCAGAATGCCTGTGGCGCGGCCTGAGTTGTCGCGTTGAACAGCGCCGTCTTTTGGATTAGGAGTGTCGTTTGTGATATTGGCCAAATTCAAAGCGGATGTATTTGCCCAAGCGGCATGTAATGATTTGGCTGTGAGATAAACGGGATTGTTTGGGGCAATAGCATCCAACTCACTCGCGCTCGGCCATTCGCCGCTTACAGACCATTCATTATGATTCCAGCCATGTCCCAGCACCCATTCGCCAGGTTTGGAATTTGACGAAGTCGCGCGTTCTGCCACGCGGCGCAGACATTCATCTTTCGTCTTTGTTTCGCATTCGACCTTTGCAAGTGCGAGCGAATAATATTGAATATGGAGGTGCGCATCGGTTAGCCCAGGCAAAATGGTTTTGCCCTGCATGTCCTGTTTTTCCACTTTGCCATGTGCGAGGCTTTCCAGTTTTGACTTATCCCCCACAGCGATGACCCGTCCGCCTGCGATCAAAATCGCCGAAGCCGATGGGTGTTTTGAATCAAGCGTGTGAATGTTTGCGTTATAGAGGAGTTTCATTTTTTACACCGTAGGGGCAGGGTCATCCTGCCCAGGGCGCGATGACCGCGCCCCTACAAAATTAAATCAATTTTTCCAAAAGGGCATCCAGCTCTTCACCAGAATAATAATAAATAGTGACCGTGCCGCCTTTTTTTCCATGCTTCAATGCAACCTTGGTGCCGAGGCTGCGCTGCAGACGCTTCTCCACATCGTTCACATCCGCGTTTCGGCTTGGTTTCTTGGCCTTGATCGGTTTTTGTCCCCCGAGTTTCCTCATATATTCCTCGGTCTGACGGACATTGAACGAGAGATTTATGACCGTCTGTAATGCGGAAGCCTGCGCCTTTTGCGTAGACAAAGCCAGTAATGCGCGTGCGTGACCTTCCGTAATCTTTCCATCCACCAACGCCTGTTTGACTACATCCGCGAGACTCAACAAGCGCAGCGTATTTGTGACAGCTACGCGGCTCTTACCGACTCGTTTCGCAACGGCTTCATGCGAGAGACCAAACTCTTCCACAAGCTGACGATAGGCTTCGGCTTCTTCCATTGAATTCAAGTCTGCGCGCTGAACATTCTCGATTAACGCGATTTCGAGCAATTCCTGATTGCTTGCCTGCCGCGTAATGACAGGGACCGTCCGCAAGCCTGCTTTTTGCGCAGCCTGCCAGCGGCGTTCACCTGCAATGAGAATAAACGTCCCATCTGAATTCGGCGTGACGATCAACGGTTGGATGACACCATGCTCACGAATGGACGCAGCCAACTCCAATAACTCTTCTTCTTTAAAGTGAATACGCGGCTGACGAGGGTTGGGCTGAATCGCATCCACTGCCACTTGCTGCACGCCGCCCACGCCGGAAGAAACAGAAGATGATTTCCCACCGCTTGGGATGAGTGATTCCAATCCTTTGCCAAGACCTTTTCTTTGAGCCATAAAAACTCCTTTTCGTCACACCGCACTTGTGTACGATGCAAGTGTTGCGAGGAGAGTGCTCTTCTCAACGAAGCAATCCCTGACTATGCTGGAGATTGCTTCGCAAAGGGCGCTCGCAATGACGTAGTTAATTAGCCTTTACTTTATCACCCTTCAACAACTCTTTCGCCAAAGCTTCATACGCCAGCGCGCCAACAGAACCGGGCGCGTACGCAGAGATCGGCAACCCATACGAAGGCGCTTCCGCGAGGCGGACACTGCGCGGAATCACGCTCTTAAATACCTGGTTTGGGAAATGCTTGGTCACCTCAGCCACCACATCAGTGGAGAGATTCGTGCGGCTGTCAAACATGGTCAATACCACGCCGCGCACGATCAATTCAGGGAAGAGCAAAGAACGCACCCGCTCAATGGTCTGCGTCAACTGCCCAAGACCTTCCAGCGCAAGATATTCACATTGCACCGGCACGATCACGCCATTCACTGCGGCTATTAATCCATTGACAGTCAAAAGTCCCAACGAAGGCGGGCAATCTATAAGCACATAATCATAACGATCTACAAGCGGCTCGATTGCTTTTTTCAAACGGGATTCGCGCGCAAGCTCGTCCACCAGTTCCACTTCCGCGCCCGCCAGTGAAGGGGATGACGGAAGCAAGGACAGATTAAGCCGTTCATTCAGCAAAACATAAGAAGCGACTTTTCTATCACCCAGTAAAGCTTCATAGGTGCCGCCTTGCACGCTTGATTTATCCACGCCGAGGCAGGAGGTTGCATTGGCTTGCGGGTCCAAATCCACAACCAGCACACGCTGACCCAATTGCGCCAGATATGCGCCAAGATTAATAGTGGTCGTGGTTTTCCCCACACCGCCTTTTTGATTCACAAGCGTATAAATACGCGTCACGATAATACCTCCATCAAACACTCTTCGATTTCCTGTGATGTGGGAATTCCATTCAACCCCACGCGCGTCACAGAACGCGCCGCAAGCTGTGTTGCAAAGCGCGCCGCTTCCCATGGGTCACGCGTGGAATATAAACGCACAAAAAACGCCGCCGCAAAAATGTCACCCGCGCCGGTCGCATCCACTTCCTCCACCTCGATCGGACGAAAACGACGGCGGTCTCCGTTCCAATACAAGACTGCGCCGTTCTCCCCTTCAGTCAGGCAGAGGATTCGCGTATGATGCGCCATCTCTTCGACTAATTCGGCACAGCCCCCTGCGGACAAATCGCGATTGATATCCTCCACGCTCATCACAACGGCTCCTGCGTAACGAAGGGCCTGCTCATTGTTTTCCCAGGCAGTTGCCGTCACCTGACCATTTTCATCCCACGTGCGCATCCAGCCTTGCGGGGTAATTCCCAACAATGATCGCGACAAATTTTCTGGCAATGTGGAATCAAGTTCACATGCAATCGGCGCAAGGTGAATGATCGGCGCGTTTCGCCAGACTTGCGGAATATGTTCCAGTAAAATCGGCGCGGCTTGATGATGCAAAGTCTGTTTACGTCCGCTTTCTGTTTTTATATTTTCAAAGGTCGTGCTAAATTCCGAGGGGACATTCAAGATCTGAATTCCATCCAATGCCTGTAAGGGCGCATCTTTCCCCGATGAAGTCACAATCCCCACACGCATTCCCAACGCGCGCGCGGTCAATGCCGCAAATGAAACTGTCCCGCCAAGCTGCACGCCCGTTGGTGTAATGTCCGCTGCCACATGGCCCACAGCAAGATAATCCACCGATTGAAGAGGCGCGAGTTCCATCATAAGTGAATTATACCGTAGGGGTCGTACCTCCGTCATTGCGAGGAGGGCGTAGCCCGACGAAGCAATCCCCTTCTCATAGCAGAGATTGCTTCGTCGCTATCGCTGCTCGCAATGACATATCGAAAGATGAAATAAAAAAGTTCACCGTACGGTGAACTTTTTTATTTCATAATTTCATTCTTTCGGCAGAATAACCACTTTGCGATGCGGTTCTTCGCCTGTGCTTTCCGTTGTCACTGCGGGGTGGCCGCGTAATTCAATATGGATGGCGCGACGCTCGCTGGATGTCATGGGTTCAAGCGTGGCCTTACGCCCGGTCTTGATGACCTGATCCACCATACGCATGGCAATCTGGCGGACTTGCTTATCACGGCGGCTTCGATAACCTTCCACATCCACCACCAACTGCACCCATTGCTGGGTCTCTTTGCCAACGATCAACGATGCAACATATTGAAACGCATTCAACGTCTCTGCCTGGCGGCCAATCAGCGCGCTCAAGTCATCGCCGCGAATGTCCACTTGAATGGTGCGGCGGTCGTCTGTGCTGGTCTCGTCAAAATGAGCGGAGACTTGTGCCTTCATACCCAGGTGATGAATCAACTTGGATACGATTTCTTCCGTTGTATTCAATATGGGATCATGGTCGCCGTTGTCCATCTTTTTCGTCACGGCTGGCGCTTCTTGCGCAGGCTTCTTTTCAGGGCGCGGCTTTTGTTCGCGCTGCGCTTTCGGCGCTGATTCTGCCCTTTTGGCAGGAGCAGGCTTGTCCTGAGCTCGGTCGAAGGGCTTCGGCTTGTCAGAAGCGGGCATCACTTCCCCAGGAGGCGGATTTACAGTCAGGCGTACCCGCACCTGGCGGCCGCCCAATCCGAATAATCCTTTGCTGCCAGAATCCAACACTTCAACAGAAACAGCGTCTGCAGTGAGGCCAAGCTGTGACAGTCCCTGTGCAAGGGCCTCTTCAACAGTTGGGGCGATGATCTCAAGCGTAGTTCCGCTCATGGTGCCTCCCTATTTTTTCTTGGAGATTTGTTGTTGTTTATTGGTTTTGTCGCCGCCGGGCAAAAGGTTACGCCAATTGGCGCGCCCCGTTGCGGCGTATTGGACAATGCCCAACAAGTTACTTGTAATGAAATATACTGCAATGCCAGAAGCAAAGTTCAAAGCAAACCAGCCAAGCATGAGCGGCATATAAATGCTCATCATCTTCGTCATCTGGGCGCTTTGATCATTGGGGTTGGACGAGGTAGGCATGGTCAATTTGGATTGAACATAAGTGGTAAGCGCCACGATGATCGCAAGGGTTGGCAAGCCAAAACCAAGCAATTGAATAGACTCGGGACGCCCGAGATCCATCCACAAAAAGGTACTGTTCAAAGGGATGATGCCTTCCATATTCTGGAAGGGATAGATCGCACGGGCAAGTTTCAACATGTCAAACGGCGTGGCTGAAAGTGCGTGCGTGATGCTTTGATATAAACCGATAATGATCGGGAATTGAACGAGTGTCGGCAGACAGGATGCAAAAGGATTTATGCCGCGTTCCTTGTAAATACGCATTTGTTCCTGTGCGATCTTTTCCTTATCCTTTGCATATTTCTTTTGAATATCCTGCCATTCCTTATCGTTCTGTAATTCCTGCATGGCTTGCGCGCCTTTCACCTGCGAGGCGTTCAAAGGCCATGTGATCACCTTAATAAGAACGGTAAATAAAATGATCGCCAAACCAAACATATGCGGACCATGTCCGAGAACATCGTAAATCCACAATAAAAGGTTGGTCATCGGTTCGATGATAATAGTATTCCACATGGGTCAGTTTCCTTATTTTTTCTCAGGCACGAACGTCCAGGCTTGCTTGCCGTCCGCATCGTAAGCGGCAAGGACAAACTCGGCCTGGTATGGCGCGACAAGAATCAAATCACCTGAAAGAACCGGCGTGGTATAAATCTTGCCGCCAACTGTTTTTTCCCAATTGGTGTTCCCATCACGATCCAAAGCGACGAGAGTCCCCGCTTCAGTCGCAACGTAGATCTGGTCGCCCGCGAGGAGCAGATTCGCCACGACAGGTCCATCCGGCTGTACGGTATCCCAATTTTGGCGTCTACTGGCGAGATCAAGTGAATAAATTTTTCCGTCCAGGTCTGCGTAATAAAGTGTTTCGCCATCCAGGATGGGCGAACCCCAAATCCAACTTTCGGTTTTCGCAATGACTTCATGCGCGCCATTGGATTTAACAGACTCAACTGTGGAAGCAAATGAACCGACATAGACACCGTCGCTTCCAACTACGGGACTGCTGGGCGCCGCGCCACCCAAATCAATTGGGGCATTTGAAACACCCTCGGAGGGATTAATCACATGAAAGTGATGGTCGAGCGACGTAACATATAAAAGTGAGCCATCGGTGGATGGTGCGGACCACAACGCGCCTCCCAATTTAATTGGGTCAGCGGCTTCTTTTCCGTTCATATCGATGACATACAGGAAACCGTCTGCATTGGGTGCATAGATCGTATCGTTTAAAACAAGCGGCGGAGCCACCCACCCGCCTTTGCTTCCGGTGAAATTCTCAGTCCATTTTTCTTTCCCTGTGACAGGGTCAAGGCTTATAAATGGATGTTCTGTTCCGGTACTTCCAATCAAGAGTTGGCCGTCAGCCGTAAGTACAGGATTTGCATAGAATAATCTTTTATCGGCTTTTTCGGGATAACGCCATACTTCCTTGCCGCTGTCCAAATCCACAGCGTAGATGAAAGAGCCGGCAGAAAGATAGGCATGTTCAGTATCGGCGGCAAGACCGGGCCAGTTATTTGCCAGGGGTTGCCCGCTGCAAGCGCTAAGCGTTAATACGCTGAGGGCCAGCAGAATAAATAACGTCATTTTTTTAGCATTCAAGTTGGTATTACTCCTGGATTAATCGTAACACTTCATTATTGTTACGAGGAAATTGCTATGGAACAGGGTCGTATCCGCCGGGGTTAAATGGGTTACAGCGTAAAACACGCCAGGCTGCCATAAACGAACCTTTTAATGCGCCATGTTTATAAACTGCCTGATAACCATAATGAGAGCAGGATGGATAAAAACGACAGGTATTTGCAGGCAGGCTTGGTGAAACCGCCATTTGATATAAACGGATCAACGCCAGCACAGCGATGCGCGGCCAATTAGCCAGCTTGCGCGGCATATCCCGCAGGCGCGGCTCATTTGAATAATCATGTAAATGGAATTCTTTTTCAGGATTCATCCGCAGGGAGAATTTTAGCGCGTCGGAGGAGGTTGAACAAAGCAGTACGAGTATCTTCCAAAGTGGCGGTCACAAGCGCGGGTCGGGCGATCAGGATCAGGTCCCAGCCGGAAGCGAGAGAGGCAAGGCAGGGTCGCAGGGCTTCACGTAAGAGTCGCTTGGCTCGGTTGCGATGAACTGCTGTCCCTGTTGTCCTGCCTGCTGCAACGCCCACGCGCACATGCTGGCTTGGAGTCTCATTGGCTTGCGCTACTAACACAACAAGCGGATGGGCATAGGACTTGCCAATTCGCCGCACCCGCTTGAAATCTTCAGATCGAGTCAGGCGGAATTTGCTCTGCACCCGTGCCTCAATGGAAATATCCGTTCGTAAAAAAATCCTACCAACGAGTCTTCTTGACGTGCTCGTTGGACTTAACAGTGAGCCTGTAGCGGCCGCGTAAACGACGACGCTTGAGCACATTACGACCATCGGCCGTGGACATGCGTTTTCGGAAACCGTGTACACGCACGCGGCGGCGGATCTTGGGTTGATATGTTCTTTTTACCATTCGAAATATTTCCTTATTGTGTAAAGATAATTGCAAACCCCATCCCAGGGAGTTGGCTGTCAGTTAGTGGCGCAAAATTATACCTCAATGCTTCTGATTCGGTCAATTTGGATTTGGCGCACCTGTAAAGTATTTATCCCAGATTTTTTGTTTCGCAGCATCCTCAATAAATGATGAATCGAACGCGTATCGATTGCAGACAGCAATATCATCCATGCTCATTCCCAGAATCTCATGGGCAATCCGATATTCATTGTTCACGTTTGTTTCCAATACTTCAGGATCGTCAGAATTAATGGTTACGCGCACGCCCAAATCAAACAGCTTTTTGAGCGGATGTGACTCAATGGTCCGCACGGAATTTGTCAGATAGTTGCTCCAGGGATTTACTTCCAGTGTAATATTGCGTTCTTTTATCAATTCAACCACTTTCATATCTTCAATACTATGAATACCATGTCCGATTCGGTCCGGTTGAAAAGCATGAATGGTGTCCCAAACCGCTGAAGCAGGCGTATCTTCACCAGAATGGATGGTTACTTTCAAGCCCGCATCCTTTGCCTTCAAAATCGGCTTTACAAAATCACTCATCGGATAAAGCAGTTCCCCATCAGCAAGGTCAACGGCTTGAATATGCTGCTGATGCCGAATCGCCCAATCCACGGTTTTGATGCATGACTCAGCGCCCATACCGCGCGAGGTGATTGCAATGATTCCGATTGCCATGTCAAATGCCGTTTCGGCACGTTCTTTGGCGCTCAGCAAACCTTCCAAACACGCATCCCAATTCACATTGTGACCATGAAACGCCCAATCAGGCGAGAAGCGCACTTCAAACAATTTAATATTTTGTTTGGCACAATCTTCAAACAATTCCCAGGCAATACGCTCGAACACAGCAGGCGAAGTAATGCTGTTTTGAAAAATCCCAAAGGCCTCCAAAACAGCTTGCAAATCACGCAACTGATCATACACTTTGACGTGCTTGTCCAAATCACTGGCTTCATACGAAGGCAGCTTCAAATTATATTCACGCGCAATATCAATAATCGTTTGCGTGCGGATTGCGCCTTCAAGGTGGCAGTGAATTTCGGTCTTGGGGATATCGTTATATTTTGGGTCGAAATTTTTCATGCTATTTTTTAAGCGCCTGTTTGATCTGCTCCTGTAAAACCTCAAAGAACTCAAGCAGGCGATCCCGTTCATTGAGCGGGACAAAAGGGCGCAGGTCGAGCACAAAATCCTTTTTGGGAAACATCGCGACTCTTTGAATGATGTCCGCGTTCGTAACTTCCACTATTTCATAATAGGCAAGCTTTTCACGGAGCATATCCTGCCGCACTTCTGTTTTTTTGGATAGCAAATACCACAAATCATACAGATCGCGCCCTTTTCTTCGCGTCATCACTGCGCGGATTTTCTCTGCAAGCGCCTCCTCTTGTGATAGATGATAAACATAGGATGTAAAAAGCACGGGGTATGCGGTTTGAATAATGGAGCGGTCATTTGAAAAGACTTTTTCACGAAAGGAAAAATCCAGCGCAATGTATGTTTTGTAGGGAAGAATATTCTCCGCCGTCAAAAGGAATTGTTTCCCGGCAATGCTTTTTCCTCCCTTCCAGGTTATACCTTCCTCGTCTTCCATTCGCTTTAGCACAGCAGCAATATACGAATTAAACTGGGGCATGGGCAGCACAACCGAAAAATCAAGGTCTTCAGAAAAACGCGGCGCCTGATAAATTAAATGGATGGCAGTGCCACCCTTGAAAAAAATACTCTGACTGGGCGTCTTTTGATACAGTTTTTGCAGGAAAACAAGCTGTAAATACTCGCGGAATATAACGGTTTCATTAATCTTATACTGTCTTGCCAAAGCGTTGACCTGTTCCTGCGTGATCATAAAATATCCACTCCCTTCATGGATGGAAATTGCTTCACATACAATGTGAAGCGCATTTTATCCAGCTTTGCAGTATCCAGTTCATCGGTATGAACAATCGCAAGCCCTTTAGACATTAAGTAAAGCAGGTCAAGAAGCGCTTTTTCCGGCTGCGCGACGAGAAATCCCTGAATCGGTTCGTAGCCCCAAAAAAGCGATTTTTTTATCCGCGCATATCGATATGTTTTTTCGTCAATCGTTTTTGTAACCGGTTTTCTGGTTGTCATGCTGGCAACTTCATACGGAAACTGCGATAAAACGCCATGAAAATTAAGCGCTGCTTCCAATGAAATATAAGATGGCTCATATAGGAAATTGGCAATACGAAAATCATGAGCGCTCTCCCCAACCAGCATATATTTATCACGCTCCAGTTTTTGCAAAATATTCTGGCGCGTTAAGCGTTTGAGCATGGAAAAGAAAGTCGCCTGCGGCACGCTCAATCTCAGCATGTCGCGCAGTGTCTTTGTGGTAAACAATTCCAAGTTTGATTGATATATTTTTTTTACCAGTACGGCAAAAACTGATGTTTCCATATACTCTTGATTTTACATAGTATACAGAAACGTGTCAAGCAGGCAGATTTCAGTCTTGGGAATGTTGTTGTATTTGGGATCAAAGTTTTCCATGGGAACCTGTTTTCCAAAAGAATTATCTTATTTTACTTCGTCGCCAGCCTCAACACCGTTTGCAACAAAACATTTGCGCCGTTCACACAATCTTCCCATTTTGTGAATTCACGCGGAGCATGGCTGGCTCCATCCACCGAGGGGGCGAAGATCATGCCGATCGGGCAAACATCTACAAGTGATTGCGCGTCGTGAATCGCGCCTGAAGCAAGTACCGTGCTCGATAATCCCAAATCATCGCATGATTTCTTAAACGCCTGCTGAATATCCACGCTCATCAAATTTGGCAAATGCTTTCCAAGCGGTTCAGAGGACAATCTCAAACCAAAGTGTTCCGCTTTTTGATTGGCTAATTCCAATAATGCGACATCCAGCCTTGAAAGCTGGTCTTCATCTGGTGACCGAAATTCCAACAACAGATCGGCACGCGCAGGCACAATATTGGACGCGCCGGGAGAAAATTCTATCTTTCCAACATTTACAACGCAATTCGGAAAATCCCGCATCACGGTCTCACGCGCCGCCAGGATAAACACTCCTGCTCCCTGCCCTGCATCCAGCCGATCTTCCATGGAAGTTGAACCTGCATGGTCTGCGCGGCCAATAAAACTCAAACGATATGACCTGTAGCCAACGATGGCAGAGACGATTCCAATATCAATGCCTGCGCGCTCCAGGCGTTTTCCCTGTTCAATGTGCAATTCCAAATAGCCCGCAATTGATTCTTTCGAACTGCCGGCTCGCAACAAACTTTCTTCAGACAAACCTGCGCGCGCCAATCCCGCTAAAAAGTTTTCGCGTCCGCTGTATGGGTTTTGCAAATCACTGTGACGTAGATGACCAGCCAACGCACTGCTCCCAAGCAGACTCAAGTGCGTGCCTTCTTCATCTGTA
>JBBSCM010000004.1:0-39627 GCA_038250295.1 Anaerolineales bacterium
CGAAACACTCGATAAAACAATCAGCGAAACAAAAACCGATTCTTTAGCCGAGCAGACTCAAGGCGCGGAGGGATACGCCCGCGTATTTCGCGATAAAGGTTATATGGCATTCGTCGCTCTTGTTGCCATAGGTCTCATTGCCCCCACCATGTTGTGGATCCTCATGCCCGTTTACGCAAAAACAAATTTCAATATCCCCGAGGCCATGTACGGCTGGATCCCCACCACCAACGCGGTCATGTGCGTGTTCATTCAGTTTTCCGTTACACAAGTCACACGGCGATATAAAACTCTTCCCGTTGCGGCGGCAGGTATGCTCATCTACGCGCTCAGCACAGGCAGCGTGGCGCTCATGACGGGCTTCTGGGGTTTTTGGCTCAGCATGGTTTTGCTGACGTTCGGCGAACTCACGCTCGTGCCCACCGCCAGCAAATACGTGGCAGACATTGCCCCCGCCGACCTGCGCGGCAGATACATGTCTGTTTACTGGCTCGGCTGGGGTCTCGCCCGCACGCTCGCACCTCTCATCGGCGGATTCTTGAACGACAACTTATTTCCACAAGCCATTTGGATCGGAGGCCTGCTGATCGGCCTGACCAGCGCCTTTGGCTTGATCGCTCTCAACAGCATCACCAAAGCCCGCGCAGCGCTTCGCACTTAACCATCAGCCTGATTCTGTTTCGACAAACAGATTCCGTGTTCCGGGTATTTTGTTATCAAATTTGAATACTCTTTTGACAGTTCCGCATAACTTGCTATTCGACTTATGCCTATTGCCCGTTACCCAAAACCTAAGCCGCGAATTTCGCTAATTCACGCGAAGCGACCTGAAAAAATCAGCGAAAATCCGCGAAATCAGCGGCAAAAAGGTCTTGTTGCCTGTTAATCACCTCGCCAGAAACGGGATAGGCTCTCCTTTTTCAACGGTTGAGAATTTTTTATAGCAAGTTATGCGGTATTGCCTTTTTTGACAGGTTGGGGTCGTATAATGATACGAATTTTGGGCATATAATATCAAATAAGGATTATTGTCTTGCGAAATTATTTCATTTTTATTTAATAGAGGCATTCAGATGATATTATTTACCGTTACAGGGGTACTTGCACTGACTGCACTGTGGTTATGGATTGCGGCATTCGTTACCTTCAAACGCCTGCTTGTTCAATTGACAGAAGCCACATTGAGAATCAGTCAGGGCGATTTCAATCAAAAAGTAAACCCGTCTTATTTCCTTTTTAAAGACGAGATCACTGTATTGAGCGAAAATTTCAATACAATGACCAGCGTGCTGAATGAGCTATACACCAGCCTCGAGCAGCGAGTCGAACAAAGAACGCAGGAACTGGCCGTAGCAAGAGATGAAGCGGTGCTGGCGAACAAATCCAAAGCGGAATTTGTATCCGTTGTTTCGCACGAGCTAAAACTGCCAATGACCTCCATCAAAGGATATAGCGATCTAATGCTGGCAGGCGCAACAGGCCCGTTGAATCAAAACCAGATCAACTTTTTGACAACGATCCATAATAACGTCAACCGAATGGCCACGCTCGTTTCAGACCTGGTGGATATTACACGCATCGAGGGAGGCAACATCCGTATTGAGCCGCGCGCTGTGCCAGTTTGGGAGGTGGCGGATGAAGTCGTGAATTTAACGAGGACTCAAATCGAAGACAAAAAACAAACGGTTTCGCTGGATATTCCACAGGGCCTGCCAAGAGCTCATTGTGACCGCAATCGTCTTTCACAAATTTTGACGAACCTGGTCAGTAATGCGAATAAGTACACTCCCGAAGGCGGCACGGTAAATGTGCAAGCCTCACAAGCCAATGGCATGATCCAAATTAAAGTACAGGATAATGGCCTGGGGATGACCCCTGAAGATCAGGAAAAACTATTCAGCAAATTCTTCCGCTCGGCAGATGATAAGGTGCGTGAGGCGCCCGGCACCGGGCTTGGGTTGAGTATTACGAAAAATTTGATTGAATTACAAGGCGGCAGGATTTGGTTTGAAAGTAAATTCCGCAAAGGGACAACATTTTATTTCACGATGCCAATTCATCAGGACACAATTCCGCTTCGTTCCAAAGGGGAAAGTTGATTCTGTTCTTATAAAGCATCGCCACGCTTGGGGACTGGACTGGGGAATAATTCCAAGCATGGCGATTTTGTTTTATTCGGCGCAAAAGCTGTCAAATCAACATCGCCTCCAGTTTCCTCTTCACCTCGGGCCACTCCGAATCCAAAATACTGTAATAAACAGAATCACGGTATCTTCCATCAGGCAGGATCATGTGATGGCGAAGCACGCCTTCTTTCTTCGCGCCGATCCGCTCAATGGCTTTTTGTGAACGCTCGTTGTGTAGGTCCGTTTTCAATTGCAGACGAATACACTTCAAAGTTTCAAAAGCATAAGTAAATAATAAATATTTGCATTCAGTGTTCACAGGCGTGCGCTGGAATTCTGTCCCATACCATGTACCGCCTACTTCAAGTCCGCGGTCTTTGGGCATGATATTCATGTAACGCGCTGCCCCGGCAACACGGCCTGACGCAAGATGAATAGCCGCGAAAGGCAAATCCGTCCCATTTTTCGCCCGCGACAATATCTCCATTACCCACTGGCGCATATCGTCTTCCGAGTCCATGCGGCCGTATACCATGAAATCCCAAAATTTTTGACCAACTCCAACTGCAGCCAATCCAGAAATATGTGCTTCTGTCATGGGTTCGAGCCGCACGTGTCTGCCTGTTAGCACAACAGGTTTTACTTCCATTATTTCAACCATTCTTCTTCTTTTTTATCCTGCGAAGGTAGGTAGGGCATCTTCTCACCCTCCACGCCTAAATATTCGGCAAGTGCGGCACGCATGGCTATGCGGTCGTCCCACAGATACTCGGTCTTTCCGAAACACATGGATTGCTCGTGGCCCTTTCCACACGACAGGACAATGTCCCCTCCTTTCGCGAGGCGGATGGCAAACTTAATGGCCTCGCCTCTATCCGGGATGCGCCAAAATGTTTCTCCCTCGATTCCTCCCCTGGACCTTGCGCCTGCCGCCATTTCCTCGAGGATTCCATCCAACGATTCAGTGCGCGGATCTTCAGCAGTTAACACGGATAGATCTGCCAGCTCAATGGAAGTCTCAGCCATCATGCGGCGCTTCTCTTTATCCCTCAAGCCTGCGGAGCCAAAAACGGAGATGACTCTACCCTTTGTCATTTTTCTGCCAGCTTCCAATGTAACTTTCAATGCATTGGGAGTGTGAGCAAAATCAACGATTGCGATGAAATTCTGCCCGAGATCAATCTGCTCCATTCGGCCTGGGATACCATCCAGGGATGCAATGCCGCGTGCCGCAACTTCAGGGTTAATGCCGAGGCCGTAGACTGTTGCAGTCAATGCGGCGAGACAATTTGAAACATTATAGGCGCCAACCAAGTCACTCTTTACGTTCACGCGAAAATCATTGGACACGGCTGTAAACTCAATTCCCGATGAGCTATATTGCGCGTCTTCCGCGCGGGCATCGGCAGAGTCCTGCAACCCATAACTCAGTTTTTTTGTTTTGATGAATCCATCCAGGAATTCAAATGAACGGTCATCGCGATTGATCACTCCCAAACGCGGATTGCCCGTCGGCTTTTCTCTTGTCCGCTCCAAGCTGGAAAATAGTCTTGCCTTCGCGGCGCGATAGTTTTCGTAAGTGCCATGTTCGTCCATGTGTTCATGAGTGATATTGGTTACCACGCCAATATCGAATTCACAGGCATCCACGCGATGCTGCGCCCAGCCATGTGACGTGGTTTCAAGCACAACATGGGTCAAACCTGAGTCAACCATTTTTGCCAGATAACTTTGCACATCGTGCGCATCGGGCGTGGTGACATGGAAACCTGTATCCAACACATCGTCTCCGATCACCGCATTGACAGTGGAGATCATCCCAGCTCTGATACCTGCCGCGGTGAGAATCTTGTAGATAAGGTTGCTCGTGGTTGTCTTGCCGTCTGTACCGGTTACGCCGATCACTGTCAGCTTACGCGCAGGCCAATTGTAAAACGCAGCAACCAGCCAGGTCAGAGCCTGACGCGGGTTTTCTAATCCAATGTAAAGCGGATTGCCAATCCGCCCTACATCCCCAATAATTGCAGCTGCGCCATTGTCAATTGCTTTTTGAATATAGTCATGACCGTCCACAGATCCGCCCTTCATCGCTACAAAAAGATAACCAGATTTCACCGCGCGGCTGTCAATGGCAATGCCTGTGATCTCGGCTTCGGGAATATCGGCAGGATGGGAATATGGAAAATCAACAAACAGGTTTTTCAACAGCATTTGGCTTTACAAAGCTCCATTAAACATGAATTAAAACAAAAAAGGGTTCTGGTAATTTTACCAAAACCCTCTGATATCCACTCGCATCAGGAGCGAACGACTTTTATATTGAACCGATAGGAGGAAGTAGCAAGCCGCAGGTTTCGCCAGAGAATGACGTACATTTCCACTCCGCGTGAGGTGGTAATGTCGCCAAGGTCGATCATTGATCTCCAACCAAACCAATCATGCAATATTTTGATCACAAAGGCTTTGGCATCCGCGCTGTTGCCGCTGACAAAAACATCGGTTTTTTCCAGTAGTTTATTTGGGTCAACCATAACATCGCAATTTATTGTGTTGAGAGTCTTTACCACCCGCGTTTCAGGAAAGGCTCGCTGGATCTGCTCACCCAAAGAATCTGTATTGCACACCGTAAGACTCCAGATCTCATTTGAATAATCAATCGGATTCGATGTGTCGATCAGGATCTTGCCTTTCATATTTCCAGCCCCAGCTAGATGTAAAGCATCCAATGAGGTGGAACCAAACGTACAATTGAAAATAATCTCGCCAAAGGAGGCGGCATCGGCAAAAGTACCAAACAATGCGTGCTTGCCTTCCTGCTTCGTCCAGGCAACCGCCTTGGGGTTGGCCTCATCACGGGAGCCCATCATCACATCGTGTCCCAACTGCACCAACTTCGATCCGATCGTTTGTCCCACCACCCCACTGCCCAATACGCCAATATTCATATGAACTTCTCCTAGCATGATGATTTTTGCGTTGCCAAACTTTAGCTCATTGCGAACAGCTGATCATATATTCTAAGGTTGGTTTATATTTTACTAGATTTTGCAATAAATTTATTTAACAGAAACTTCAGCGGCCTGTTTGGTCATCTTCGTCTTTAGCCACTTCAAGCGGAAAGTCTCTTCGCGCTCGCGCTCCTCCAACGAACTGACGATGAACTCGATCTGATGTTTATACTGAGGGATGAAGATATGCTGAAGTGCGTTTACACGCCGCTGGGTCTTGCGTAACTCATTGGCCAGGCGCCAGACCGCAGCCGTGAGCATCGAAAGCTGCGGGATGCGCAACAACACTTCCCGGAACGCATCGCTGGCTTCATCGAGTGCGGCTGAAGTATCCCCGGGGCTATAGGGAAGCCTGGGCGGTTCACCGCGTGCTTCGATCTGTGGAAGCGCCACACCCATAACTCCACGCAGACGCAGATGCACATCCACGGTTTTATCCACTGCAAGCGAGGCCCACTCGACATGGTCGGAGCCCATCACAAGGCGCGCTTTTTCCATGGCATCGTAGGCGGTTATCAACAGCGCCCAAACTTCCTTTTGCAGGGAGTCGGCTTCTTTTGCCACACGAACCAGTTCGCCGGTCAGGGCTTCGCGTTTGCGGTCGAGGATCTCATATCCCTCTTTCGCAAAACGCAAATCCTTTTTGAGGCGAATCAGATTCGTGCGGGTGGGAGCAATACTAATTTGTGGCATCGTCGCCTTTGTAATATTGCGCGATCTCGTCAAGCGTCACGCGGGTGAGTTCCTTCTTCGGTAATATGGAGAGGAGCTTCCAGCCAATTTCGAGGGTTCGTTCGATGGTGCGATTTTCGGTGAAACTCTGGTTGACGAATTCACGTTCGAACGCGCGTCCGAACTTGAGATATTTCTGATCCACGTCGCTGAGCTCTTCCTCACCGATAACGGAAGCCAGTGCACGCACATCCTGGGTTCTGGCATAAGCCGCATACAACTGCGCTCCCCAACGCGGATGATCGTCGCGAGTGCGATTCTTGCCGATACCATCCTTCATGAGGCGGGAAAGACTCGGCAATACCGCAACGGGAGGATAGATACCAGCAAAATTAAGTTCGCGTCCCAACACGATCTGACCTTCGGTGATGTAACCGGTCAGGTCGGGCATTGGATGAGTAATGTCATCGTTAGGCATCGTGAGGATCGGGATCTGTGTAATCGAGCCTTTGCTTGTGCGGATACGGCCTGTGCGTTCGTACATCGAAGCAAGGTCGCTATACAAGTAACCGGGGTAACCCTTACGGCTTGGCACTTCGCCGCGCACGTTTGAAATCTGACGTAAGGCTTCGCCGTAATTGGTCATATCTGTAAGGACAACCAAAACGTGCATGTCGCGTTCGTAGGCGAGAAACTCTGCGAGGGTCAATGCTGCGCGCGGGGTGACGATGCGCTCGACCGGGGGATCATCCGCAAGGTTGAGGAACATTGCCACACGGGTCAACGCGCCGCTTTCGGTGAACGAACGGCGGAAATATTCTGCCACATCGTTCTTCACGCCCATTGCGGCAAAAACGATGGCAAATTCTTCCACTTCAGTTTGCGGCGCTCCTGCCAATTTACCCAGGGTCGCCTGGCGTACAATTTGTGCCGCGAGTTGGTCATGCGGTAAACCGGCGCCAGAGAACAGCGGAAGTTTTTGCCCGCGCAGCAGCGTATTCACGCCGTCGATGGTGGAGATACCCGTTTGAATATAATCGCGCGGATAGATACGTGCCGTTGGGTTGATCGGCTGCCCGTTGACATCGGCATAATGATCGGTGAGCGGTTCAGGGCCGCCATCGATGGGATTGCCCAAGCCATCGAAAATGCGCCCAAGCATTTCCTCCGCAACAGGAATGTGGAGAGTGGTTCCCAAAAAGCGGACACGGGTTCCGTCGATCGAGAGACCTGTGGAACCGGCAAATGCCTGAATCACTGCGTAGCCCTCACCCACTTCCAGCACGCGTCCACGGCGAAGTTGACCGCGAGAATCCTGGATCTCAACCACCTCGTCATAACTGACGTTCGTTCCACCTTCGACAACCAGGATCGGGCCTTCGATGCGCGCAACGCCGACAACTTCCTGACCGCCTTGTACTGTTACTTCGCTCATGATCTGTACTCCGCATCCAATTGACCCATTTGCTGGTCAATTTGTTTTTGAATGTCGTCGAATTTGTGCAGTTCTTCGTTCGTGACCGTTGATTTGGCGCGAATAATAGTATCCACCACTGGCAAATCGTGGATCAGGTTGATCGGCGCCCCGCGTTTGACAATTGCCATTCCGCGTTCGTGGAAGTACAACACAAGTTCCAGCATACGAATCTGCTTTTCCACCGATGAAAATGCATCCACGGTTTCGGTTGCATTCTGCTGCAATAGACCTTCACGGATGAGGCGCGTGGTTTCGAGCACCATGCGCTCAGTATACGGAAGCGCATCCGGGCCCACCAACTTTACGATTTGAGAGAGTCTACTCTCTTCACTCAGTAATTCCATGGCGCGGTTACGCATCGCGAGCCAGTCTTTGCCGGTCTTTTCGCGCCACCACCCGGCTACGTCTTCGAGATATTCGCTGTAACTATCCAGCCAGTTAATGGCCGGAAAGTGACGGGCAGATGCAAGCGATTTATCCAACGCCCAGAAACAGCGGATGAAGCGTTTGGTGTGTTGGGTCACAGGTTCTGAAAAGTCACCGCCGGGAGGAGAAACCGCTCCCACAATGGAGACCGAACCCTGTGTTTCGTTCAAATTGTTAACATAACCAGCGCGTTCGTAAAATTCAGCAAGACGGCCAGCTAGATAGGCTGGGTAGCCTTCCTCAGCCGGCATTTCTTCGAGACGGCCGGAGACTTCACGCAGCGCTTCCGCCCAGCGGGATGTTGAATCCGCCATCAGCGCGACGTGATAGCCCATGTCGCGGTAATACTCTGCAATGGTGATGCCGGTGTAGATGCTGGCTTCACGCGCCGCCACGGGCATATTGGATGTATTCGCTATCAGCACCGTGCGTTCCATTAATGGCCGACCCGTTCTCGGGTCGACAAGATGCGGAAATTCCTGCAACACTTCGGTCATTTCGTTGCCGCGTTCGCCGCATCCGATATAGACTATGATTTCAGCATCCGCCCACTTTGCAATGCTATGCTGGGTGACGGTCTTGCCCGAACCAAACGGACCGGGGATGCCCGCCGCGCCGCCCTTGGCGACGGGGAAAAATGTATCGAGAATTCTCTGACCGGTGATCAACGGAATGTTCGCGGGGCGCCGATTGGTAAACGGCCGTGCGCGGCGAACAGGCCAGCGCTGAAGCATGGCGACGCTCTTCTCTTCCTTGCCCATTTTCAACTTGGCAATAGAGTCAGCAACCGTATATTCGCCCACAGGCGCAACCCATGTGATCGTGCCGGAGTCGTCGGGGTTAAGCATGACGCGATGCTCGAGTGTTTCAGTTTCCATCACAACACCGAGGATCGCGCCGCCTTTAACTACATCACCTGCTTTGACTTTGGGTGTGAACTTCCATTTCTTTTCGCGGCTGATCGAATCGAAATGTGCGCCGCGCTGGATGAAGGAACCCATCGCCGCTTCGATCAACGGAAGCGGACGCTGCACACCATCATAAATACTCTGGATCAAGCCCGGCCCCAATTCCACAGAGAGCGGCAAACCCGTGCCATAGACCGGCGCGCCGGTTTGCATGCCTGCGGTTTCTTCGTAGACCTGGATCGTCATCTGATCGCCTTTGAGACCGATCACTTCACCGACAAGACGGTCAACACCAACTTGAACAAGCTCAAGCATACCCACATGGCGGGATCCGCGGGCGCGCACAACCGGGCCGCTGATCCAGGTTATCGTTCCAACTTGATCGCTCATACCTTTTCTCCCATCAGCAGCTTATAAACGGAGGAACGCAGGGAGCCTTGCAAGCGGCTCAGGCGGGTTTCGAGCGTGTTATCGTAATGCAGTTTGCCGCTGGCCGCGCTCACTACAACTCCCGTGCCATCCTCAAGTTTTTCGCCGAAGTTAAATTTGCCATTCAACTCTTTGGAAAGATCATCCAGCTTCAACGCTTTTTGCGTTGTTTCATCCACGCGGACTTCGGCTTCGGTTGCCCTTAATTGAGACAACGCTTCACGCGCCAGCATGGTTGCAATTTCGCTGTAGTCCGGGCGCTTCTTCACAGCATCCAACCGTTTGCGAACCTCATCAAACACATCGTTCAATATTTTCTCGCGTTGTTCCAATTGCATGGAACGAGCCTTAAGTTGGGTTGTGGCAGATGACTGGCTGCGAAGGCGATCCGCATCCTCTTTGGCGCGGGCCAGAATGACCTTTCGTTCGGACTCCGCCTGTTCCTGCGCGCGCTTCCGAATGACATCCGCCTTCTCTTTGGCCTCGATATCTATCTGCTCTGCTTCATCCCGCGCTTCCGCCATGATGGCCCGCGCAAGTAATTCAATATCTTCTGCTTCAGTTTTCATAGCGCTCAATCCAATCTTTATCCTTGGTTCGAATACCGGCAGGAAAGGACTACAACTTGATCCCGATTGCCCGAAGGACAATGTCGCCAAGCGAAGCCTGTCCCTCTGGAACGCCGCTGCGAGAGGGAATCTCAACCACCAACGGGACTGTGCTCCGCAGGTTCAAATGTTCCATGCGGGCTGGAATTAACTCTGCCACATCCTGAGTAACAAGCACAATGCCAATATCCTTGTTGGCTTGCGCTTCGTCCAATGCCAGGTTGACCTCGTCGGCAGTGGTGGCAACCCTGCCCCCCACACCCGCCAGCGAAAAACCAAGCACCGCGTCAGGATGACCGATGACCAGAATTTTCATATCCTATCCTTGTTCTTTAGAATCGCTTGCCCCTTACGGGAGAACGAGGAACGAAATGATCAAGCCATAAATGGCGATACCTTCTGAAAGACCCACGAAGATAAGGGCACGTCCAAAGGATTCGGGCTTTTCAGCTGTGGCGCCCACTGCCGCCGCACCAGAACCGCCCACCGCGATACCTGCGCCAATGCAAGCCAAACCCGTGGAAAGAGCCGCCGCAAGGGTCGCATATTGATCAACCACGCCCTCTTGAGCTGCGTTAGCAGCGAGCACAGAAGTCGGTGAAGCAAACCAAACCACGGCAAGACCAACTGCAAACAGACCAACCAAAAGGTTAAAGCCGTTAAATCCAGTGACCATGCGGGAAACCGCTTGAGCAGGGCTGGTCTTTCCGTTTTGAAGCAAAAAGAGGACAGCAGGAATTACCGGGATCAAACCAACCAGGACAGCAAATACTAAGAACATTGTTTATCTCCTTGTTAGATAGATGAATACTTCTTATTTGGTGAGATGGACAAATAATTCAGGGTTCAGGACTACGCATCCTCCTTCGAGGGATTCAACTTGAGCGGTTCGAATTGCATACCGCCGCCATGGAAGAACTTGCCCAGAATTTCGTAATAATGCAAACGCATGGTCTGGATGTAAACAATAAGCCCTTCAAATCCGATAATGAAAATGTTACCGATCAGAATTGTTATCCAGAATCCAATGGTCGGTTCTTCACCCGCCAAAGAGAAGATGGCGAGGCTAAGACCGCCATGCGCCACAGCAAATGCGCCCACGCGGACGAATGACAGCGTGTTACTGAGCATGCTGATGCCGGTTTCAAAAAGATCCATGAACGATTGAACGAGGAACATCGCAAATCCGCCAATGCCCTTGCCTTCGATCAACGTATGCCCTTCGACCATGTTCCTGAAAAAGCCGGAGAACATGACCAGCACTCCGAAGACCCCAGCCAGCAACGGGAACGGAAGTGGGAGCGAATTAATTGCCACAGCCACTTTCGGAGCAATCGCAGTATCGCCAAGAAAACCGCCAAGTAAAGCAAGGAAGCAAACGTAAAAAATCAATGCCACCACACCCGTATGACCAAACCAGAAATGCGCCCAGTCCCTGGAGCGGATGTTATTGAACAAACCAAGCAGGTATCCGAAAAGCAATATGATAATACCGGCGTCAATTGCAAACGCAAGAATGGTCAAAATGTTTTCAAGAGGACTCATCCACATGGGTTCGAAGTGGAAGTGAAGGTATTCCTCAATCAGGTGGCCTTCAAACCCGAAAATACTTCCATAGAGGAATCCAAAGATCGACGCAAAGAAACCACAGTAGACAAGAAGTAAACCGATGCTTTGAAGCCCCTTCATAAATATCCTGTTATGAGCAAGAATGCCCACCAGTATCAAAATAAGGCCCTGCCCCAAATCCCCAAACATCGCGCCGTACAAAATTGGGAAGGTCATTGCAATTAAAAGGGTTGGGTCGAGTTCTCCGTAACTGGGACGCCCGAAAGTAGTAACCAGATCCTGAATAGGCTTTAGCCATTTGTTATTTGTCAGCGCCACAGGGATGTTGCTATGATGCCCCGAGCGGCTGGTTGCCATCGTCTCGATCAAAATTTCGCGCGAGGCTTCCTTGAGGCGTGCAGTCAAGTCTCCCAAATCCTCTGTTGGCACCCACCCAACTACAACATAGGTGTGGCGCAATTGCCCAAAGCGAACGATCGCATCCGCCATGACGCGGCTGATGTGAACATCCCATAGCAATCTCTGTAATTCATTTTTATGCGAGGCACCCAGCCTGGCGAGGTCTGCTTCCAACCCCGAAATCCTCTGCTTCGAAGATTCGATTTCTCTCCTCAACATCCCAGTGATTTGTTCGGGCGTTCCGTTAAATTCCTCGGGCAGGTTCAATGGGTTTAGATAGGCACTCTTGGCAGCGCGCTCAAGAACATCCGAATTACTCTTTTGACCTAAAATCCAAACAACGGGTTTTTGAGGGTCCTCACGCAGGGTGAAAAACACATGTGGAACTCTTAAAAGACTGGTCTTCAATCGTGTGATGTTTGCCGCTGGGACCACTCCCAATATGGAGTGCATAAATGATGACTTACTTAATGCCCCCACTTCCACATCAACATCGGCAATCGGCTCCAACTGACGCAGTTGACTCTCCAATAATTCGAGCCGCTTCTTTTCACCCGACAACTGGTCGCTGACCCCTTTAACATCCTCATCGATGCGGTCCACCAGCGGGCGGGTCGCATCCAGGTCAACCATCGTGTCGATTCCGGGTTTGGCGGGATATTCCTCCGCAAGCCCGACATTCTGCATGATGGTTTGAATACGGCGCTCCAAAGTCGAATAGGCGCCGGCGGTCTCCTGCCACGTGTTCTGTCCCAGACCTTCCAGCCCCAGATTTGCACTATCCACTTGATGAAACACACCATATCCGCTCAACGCCCTTGTTACGGCCACAAGATCCTTGGAGGGCACGATCAGTTCTACTTCAGACATTTGCTTCGGAAATAACATGACAACTCCATTAATTTGATGAAACCACTACGAAAGTGAGGGCAGACGATTAGTGCGTCAAAGTTGTTTTCAATAACAAAGGACGGAAAGCTTCATCTTTGAGTCTGGAGGATTTGGCCTCGATCAACACAACCAGATCCTGAATTTCAAAATCACTGAGCAGCAGATATGCCAGTGGAAGCCCGATATGGAACGGGTCGCCAATGAAAGCCGCAACACATTGCCGCATCACATTTTGCTTAAGCAAATGCTCCAGTTTGGGCAGACCCGATTCGGGGTGGTCAAGCAGCTCGCTCACATGCGCAATATCGGGATAGATGCGTGAGATGATCGAGGCAATATCCGCTCCCGCGGCAATAGAGCGCACGTCTTCATCCCGCACACGATAACCGAACGGCAGGGTGTAATTGATCAATTCTTCTTCTGAGAGATTGTGATAAATCCTATAGCGGATGACCCACATCAAATTGTTCAGGTCGAGCAGGGAACCGATTATCTTCAAACCCATTTCCCGGTCCCTGCCGGATAACTTTTTGGCTTCAGCCCACAGACGGCGCCAGTAATTCAGGTCCAGGGCCACTTCCAGCGGGAACAAATTTTGTTCGGTGGAAAAACGTCTCATCGCAAATGACATGGCCGCTTCGTAGGGCGAACCACGCAACAGTTCGACCGCCGCGACGACGCTTCCCGATTCCACCATCGCCTGCGCAGGGATGGTGGAAAACGAACCAAAAGGGAAGAGCACCTCGCGGACACGATCCCACGGGGCAACTTCGGAATTCCATGATGAAACGGTTTGAATGCTGCGCAATACGGCCTTGAGATTCCCCACTTCAAAATATCGGAAGAGCTGCCGCACCAGAGGGCGCGTCTGCTCCGGAGCCTGCTGAACAACGCTGGAGTAAGAGTCTGACAGCCTGTTCCTGATTTGCAAAATGACGCGACGCGGCGTCAATTCATTATCTTTAAGCCCCGAAAGGTATTTTCCATAGGGTGTGCTTTTCAAAGCGCTGACGAGCGAAGGAAAATCGGGTGCGTCACTCAAGCGGGTGATATCCTGCGGGGTGAGCAAATCAGAATACATTGCCCGCACCCGTGCACTGATCGCTGCGTAACCGGAAACGCCGCTCGCCATGATCAAGCCCTGCCGATAACGCGTTCCAAAACGAAGGCTACCGCCTTATCGAAGTTCTCTTTTGCAGACGCTTCGAGTTCGCTGTTTACAGATCCCCCGTCCACAGCAACTTGACCGGACACATCATTTGGCTGCGCGGCCGCAATCATTTTGCGGGCCTCTTCATGAGCATCGGCTTTTGCTTTCGCAATGATTGCCTGTGCCTCCTGCTCAGCCTTGGCAGGGATCTCCTGCGCTTCACGGCGGGCTTTTTCCTGAACTTCCTGGGCCTGCTTTTCAATCTCGAGTACCTGCTGAATGTGCTTCTCGTTCATAACGACTTCACCTCATGAGTACTTACGGATATTTAACGTCCGCAATTGTACAGGAGAAACACTGTACAAACAAGGTCTAAATACTCATTAATAAAAAATCGTACAATCCAACATTTCTAATCGACCTTATAAATTAATTTAAAGAAAGAGTCCTGGCAAACTTACTGCCAGGACTCTTATTCCATGTTTATATTTTATTTTTTTTATTTACTTTAAAGTCTGACGAAGACCTTCAAGCTTGCCTGCAACAGAACCATCAAGTACCTTATCCCCAACCTTGATAACCAACCCGCCGAGAATGGACGGGTCCACACGGAAGGCAACGGCTGTTGCGCCAACCTTCTCGAGGACGCTCTTCTTAACTGTGGCCTGCTCGCTATCATTGAGCGGTAACGCGCTGGTGACCTCGGCAGATTCACCTTTGAAATCAGCATCGTCAAGAATGACAACTTTACCGGACTTAACGCCGGAGAAGAACTCATCGATCAAGATATGCTGTTTCTTCTCATCAAGCGCTTCACCGACAAGTTTATTTGCAGCGGCAAGTGCGAGTGCAGCCACCTGACCACGCAAATCGCCAAGGATGCGATTGCGTTCAACTTCAGCGTCAGCTTTGGCAGCTTCGCGAGCCTTGGCAGCTTCAGCTTCTGCGGCAGCTTTTACATCTTTCCCTGCGGACGCGGCACGCTCGGTCGCCTCGCGGACTACCTTACCGGCTTCGGCTTGCGCATCAGCTAGAATCTTAGCCGCATCTTTTTCCGCATCTTTACGAGCTTCTGCGGCAACACGGGCATCTTCCAAACCTTGCGCGATCTTATTCTTACGGGTCTCCATCATATCCAGCATGGGCTTATACACCCACGCGTTCAATGTAAGAAATACAATAATGAACGCGATGATCTGAACAATGAGCAGACCCAAATTAATACCAAGAGCTTCCATGTTTCTATGCTCCTATGAACTACACGACTTTGAAGAGCATCAGGAACGCGATCACCAGACAGTAAATCGCAATCGCTTCAGAGAACGCGATGCCCAGAATCATGTTGGTCAGCAAGTTACCGTAAGTATCGGGGTTACGAGCCATACCCGTGAGCGCGCCCTGCACGCTGAGACCAATACCAATTCCAGCGCCTGCGGCGCCGATCATTGCCAAACCTGCGCCTACGTAGCGCATCGCATCTAAAATATTTCCTTCCATGATTCAATTCTCCTTAAGAATGATTAGATTAATTATATTTCATGAACTTCTGAACGCGCTTCGGCGGGTCCATCGCCGTGATCTTCGCCGCCATGCCCCTGCGTGGCTTGCGCCATAAAGACCATGGTCAACATGCCGAACACGAAGGCTTGAATAACACCGACGAATAACTCAAACATCATGACCATCGCGGGCAGAATGGAGATACGTCCCAGCAAGCCAGCGACGATAGCCACCAATACGATACCTGCAAACATATTACCGAAAAGACGGAAGGCAAACGAGAGTATCTTCGAGATTTCAGAGATCAACTCAAGCAGGCCGACCAGAAAATCCATCGCGCCGAAGAATGGCACTTTGAACATGCGGCGGGTGTTGAAGAACTTGCTCAAATAGCCAATTCCCTGCGCACGGAAACCGACCACCTGGATCATCACCACCGCAATGATGGCGAGCGATGCTGTGAAGTTCAAATCCACCGAGATACCGCGGAAAAATGGGTAAAGAACAAACTCGCCTTTTTCCGCCGTGAGCAGCGCCCAATTGCCGGCAAGGGCAGTTACAGCGTGTCCGCCTTCGCCATGCGCTTCCTTGATGAGACCGATTGATTCAAAACCAGGCAACAATTTTAGCAGATTTGCAAACAACACATAGATCAGAATGGTTGCAAACCAGGGGAAGATCATTCTGGTATATTTGCCCGCCGAACCTTCGGTCAGGTTATAGAATATTTCCAAAACGGCTTCCATCAGGTTGCCAATTCCGCGCGGAATTAGATCCGTCTGCGCGCTTTTCTTTAGGGAGCGGTTGGTAAAGTATGCAACCACCATCAATAAGACAAGCGTAACCGCCAAAGTGGGAAGTGTATTCACCAAATAAAAAGAACCGATAACCGGCAGGGTAAACAACGGCTGATAACTCAGTTTTTCCGGAGCCACAACAATCTCCGGCGATACCGGCACAAAGATACCGCCCAAAATAAATCCTGCGATCATCAGCACCAGCACGACCCATCGGCGCCAGGGCCTTCGTTTCTCTTGTTCCAAAGTCCGCCTCCTAATTAGTTTTTTCTTTCTCTTCGGCTTCGTATTTTTCCTTGAGCCGCGCCAGCGATTTCCGCGAGACATACAGCATCAGGAACACCGAGAGAGGGATACCAGCAAACAACAACACCAGCGTAAAAACTGGTTTCGTTCCGAACATATTATCAAGCCACAACCCGCCAAAAACAGATGCAAGGATCACCACCAGGGTCAAACAGCCCACCTGACCGATCACAACGATCAACAAGGTGTTCACCATATTCTGACGATTATTATCCGATTGTGCCATGTCGCACGATTATAACTGACAGGTCAAAGGGATGTCAAACAGAAATCAAAAATTGGTTTTGGATGTCTACCCAAGCGGATTTCTCCACGCTGCAGCCGACACCCGCCATCCAAACACGCCGCCCCCCTTTCAACGCTTTTTCCTTGGACCTTGACCTGATTCTGCTTTCTCGAAGGTCAGTACTGCAACATTCATGTTGCTCATTTGCAAGATAAATCTCCCTGGCACTGCCAGCAATTCTCAGTATGCTGCTCCCTGCGCAGTCCTCGGCGCAGGAATTACTCGCAAAACGCCGCCGAGGACTGAGGCTTGAGCTTATATATGTTCATAATGAGAATTGCTGTGGCACTGCCCGCCAGGGCAAGTGTGCGGTACTTAAACTAAAACAGATTCAACGCCGCAGCGTCAGACCAGCTAAACCACGGAGCAAATACTGTACCGACCAGAATTACGCCGATGGTCAACACAACCAATGCAATTGCATACGGGCGAGACAAAGGAATCGGGTGATTTTCTTCGTCTTCATTCGGCATGCGATACAGGTAAACAAACTTCATCGCATTGAGATAATAATACACACCGATGATGGAGTTTAAAATACCTACTATAACCAACCATACATAACCAGCCTGCACACCCGCCACAAAGACAAAAACCTTTGCCACGAAACCACCGAAAGGAGGCATGCCTGCAAGCGACAGGAACGCAGCCAGCATCATCAATGCCAGCCACGGGTTACGTCGACTCATGCCTGCATAGTCTTTGAGATCATCAAGACCGGTCACACGGCTGAACGCCATAACCACACCGAACGCAAGAAGATTGGTGGCAATATATGCCGCAAGATAGAAGACCACACTTGCGGCTCCAAGTTGACTGAATGCGACCACACCGATCAACGCATAGCCCGCGTGAGCAACTGATGAATAGGCGATCAGGCGTTTGATATTTGTCTGCGAAATCGCAAGCAGGTTGCCAACTGTCATGGTGATGGCGGAAAGGGCTGCGAGGATCACTGTCCACGAGGGAGCGAAATCAGGGAAGGCAACGAAGAAAAAGCGAACGATAACCGCAAAGCCCGCTGCTTTGGAAGCCGTGGAGAGAAAACCAGCCACAGGAGTCGGTGAGCCTTCATATACATCAGGCGCCCAGAATTGGAAAGGAACAATGGCAAGTTTGAAGCCGATTCCTACCAGAACCAGGGCAAAAATACTGAATGCCAGCAGCGTGGAAATCTGTCCAGTTCCGAGCAATTCAGAGAGTTGATAAATATTGGTAGTACCGGCAAATCCAAATATCAAACTAAAACCATAAAGCATAATGGTGGATGTCACTGTGCCAAACAGCAGATACTTGAACCCCGCCTCAGTGGAACGATCATCAGCCAGTAAAAAGCCTGCGAGGATGTAAAGCGGAATCGACGCGGTCTCAATTGAAAGGTAGAGCATGACCAAATCCGCTGAAACAGCCATCAGGTTCATACCGAGAAGCGAGGCTAAAAGGAGAACATAAGCCTCGCCGCGCTGTCCAGCTTTTTCGTGATCCATCAAAAGAAGGGCGGTCACGGCGGCGGCAAACATGAAGAGGATCTTGAAGAAGAATCCAAGCCAGTCAAAGCGGATCATGCCGCCAAGAACTGCAACGGGTTCGCCAGGCTGCCCAAAGAGCAAGCTGACGATGATGATGGCGAAGAGTCCGCCCGCAGTGAGCCAGCCCGCGTTGCGGCGTTGGTCTTCCTTCCAGAACGGCTCAACACACAGCAGGATTATGGCAAGGACGAGGATCAAAATTTCAGGGAGAATGGAAGCGAACATTACGGGAGTAAACATTTATGCACCTCCCAGGAGACGCAGGATATTTTCAACACCTTTTGAAATCATCGGCACCATCATGGATGGGAATATACCTATGCCGATCATAAAGAGGCATAGGGTAGTAATCGCAATCTTGTCCAATATGGTTATATCTGTGAGATGATGTTCGGCGAGCTTTTCAGGCAGGGGGCTAAAAAACACCTTCCTGATGTTTCGCATAATGTAGGCTGCGGTGATGATGATGGAGATACTCGCAACGACGGCTACAAACCACTGCCTGCCCCACACGCCCATAAAGATCGGAAATTCAGCGACGAAGCCGGAGAAACCGGGCATACCCATGGAGACCAGGCCCCCGACGATAAAGCCAATGGCCGCAAAAGGCATGATCTTTGCCATGCCGCCCAGTTCGGGGATCTGGCGGGTGTGCGAACGGTCGTAGATCATACCGGTGATGGCAAAGAAAAGCGCAGTCATTACGCCGTGAGAAAACATCTGTATGCCTGCGCCAAGCAGACCATTGTAGTTGAGCGTGGAAATGCCAAGCATAACTAGTCCCATGTGCGAAACGGACGAGAAACCGATCATATATTTCAAATCGGGCTGGACAAAAGCGATATAGGCTCCATATACCACTGCTACAGCAGCAAAGATCATAATCAACCATGCCCACTGCTTTGCGCCTTCCGGCAGAAGCATCACGCCCACGCGTAACGCGGCGAACGCGCCAAGTTTCATCAACACGCCCGCATGGAACATGGAGACGGCTGTCGGCGCGGCCACGTGACCATCCGGTGACCAGTTGTGGAAGGGCCAGATACCGCCCAAAACTGCGAAACCAAAGAAGACAGGCAGGAACCACGCATATTGGAAAGCTGCTGAGAAGTTCGCCTTTTCCATTAAAAGCATGTCAAAGGAGAGTACGCCAGTGTTTTGATATTGTGCCCAATACATTACCAACGCACCCACCAAAGCGACCACTGAGCCAATGAACAAATAAAGAGTTAACTTCATGGCCGCATACTCACGAGTCTTGACCCAGCCCCAAATGGCGATGAGCAGATACATCGGGAACACTGCGATCTCGTAGAAGAAGAATAACATAAACAAATCAAGTGAAACGAAGACGCCGAAAACACCACCCGCCAGCAGGAAGAGAAAAGCGAAGAATTCGCGTGGTCGGTCCTGGATGCCCGCAGAAATATGATGCGCTTCATCGTACACGCCCCACGAGATGAGAACACCCGTGAACATGACAATGCCGGTCAGCAGGACGAGCGGAGCGCTCATACCGTCCACGCCGAATTTCAGGCTGATGCCGAGCGCGGGAAGCCAGTTATAAGTTTCAATGAATTGATAACCTGTCATGCCGCCAAGCAGGTATTGCACATAGAGCCATGCGGAAAGCAGAAGATCAATGATGGCAGTTGCCAGCGCAATGCCGCGGACTTCTGTTTTGCGGTCAGCGGGCACCATCAACATGATGGCTGCGCCTACAAAGGGAAGGAAAGTAATAACACTTAGTATCGGAAAGTTCATAATCACCTCAGACTCGTGTTGCGTGTTACGTGTTACGTAAATTACGCGTTACGAATTACGCATTAGAAAAGCGCAACCACGGCTTTATTTATCACTTCAAGTATCCATGCGGGCCAGATGCCGATGACCAAAATCAGAACCATCAGCGGGACCACCACGAAAATTTCGCGCGTGTTGATCTCGGTCAGTTTGTGTTCGCCGCGCGCCCAATGTTCGTTCACGGGACCATGCAAAACTTTCGCGATGCCTTTCAAAATGTAAGCGCCCGTGAAAAGCAAGCCCAGCATGGAAACGGCAGTGTAAATCTTTAATACTGGATACGCGCCTCGTACGACCAAAAACTCAGAAACAAAGCCATTGAGTCCAGGCAAGCCGAGGGAGGCCATGCTCATAAAGATCAGGATGCCACCATAGACGGGCACGAGCGGGAACAATCCGCCGAACTCTTCCAGGTTGCGCGTGTGCGTGCGTTCATAAATCACACCGACGAGGAAGAACATGCCAGCCGCGGATAATCCATGATTGAACATTTGCAAAACCGCGCCATTCATGGCGATATGAGCATCGGCTGTTCCGGCTGCGGCAGCTGCCGCAGCGATACCGAGGACTACAAATCCCATGTGGTTGATCGACGAATACGCCACGAGCCGTTTGAAGTCGGTTTGACCATACGCGGCAAATGCGCCAAAGACAATTGCTGCAACCGCCAGAAAAGCCAGCGCGCCTGCAAACATTTTCGCTTCAAGTGGATAGAACGGAAGCACGAGTCGCAGGAAACCATATGCGCCAAGTTTGAGCAGGACACCAGCTAGGAGCATGGAGCCAGCCGTTGGCGCTTCGGTATGTGCGTCCGGCAGCCAGGTGTGGAAAGGCCAGATCGGGACTTTGATGGCGAAGGCAATGGTGAATGCCCAGAAGGCAATCGTCTTGACTGTGTGTACGGTCATACCGAGGAGAGGAGCACCAGCATCCAGCGCATTCCAACGCTCGTAGAGGGCAACCAGGTCATAGGTCCCGAAGAGAACGCCGAGCATTTGAATCCCAAGCAACAGGCCGAGCGATCCGCCCATGGTGTAGATCATGAACTTGAGCGACGCGTAATCCTTGTTGGCGCTGCCCCACTGATTGATGAGAAAGTACATCGGGACAAGACCAATTTCCCAAAAGACGAAAAAGATCAGCAGGTCAAGCGCCATGAAAACACCGAGCATGCCTGTTTCCAAAAAGAGGAAAAGCATCATGTACGGCTTAACGCGATCTGTCACGCTGAAGGAAGCGAGGATTGCAAGAGGCGTAAGCAGTGTTGTGAGCAAAACCATCGAAACAGAAATGCCGTCTACGCCAAGATGAAGCGAGGAATTCAGCGCTTCATACCACGGATAAATTTCTTGAAATTGAAAGCCTGTCTTGTCCGGGTCAAAATTGCTCCACAGCACAAGGGTCAGGACGAAAGGAATCAGGCTGGCTGAAAAAGCAAACCAACGCAATAGTTTCGTCTCGCCGCTTGGCAGGAAGAACATGACCAGTGCCGCAATCGTCGGCAGGAATAAGATGAGGCTGAGGAGATGAGTAGAAAGAAAATCCATTATGTGCTCCTAAGGATTTGTAAAAATAAATCAATAACTTTCGTCATTTCCCATTCGGGGACAATGTGCGAGGAGGGTACTTGCTTTTTCCGACGAAACAATCTCCCTCACAGTACATGGGATTGCTTCGCCAAAGAACGGCTCGCAATGACGGAGGCTACGCCAGCAGTAAGAAGTAAACGAGGCCGCCGACTACAAAGAGGACGACCATTGAAAGGATGAGGTACTGCTGGATACGACCCGTTTGAATGGGACGCAGGTTCTTGCCAACCCAATAAGTGGCATCGGCGGAACCATCGCCAAAGAATTTGTTGATCACCGGAACATCAAAGTAATTGCGGATGACGGAGCCAATTCCGTCCGTGGCGGGACCAAAGATGTGCAGAATACCATCGATGACACCCTTGTCCATCCACTTGGAGACGAAGACTTCAGAGAACCAGGTCAACGGTTTGATGAAGAGGAAGTCGTAAGCTTCGTCGAAATAATATTTGTTCTTAAGCAAAGGAATTTGCAGTTTATCCTGCTCCACAGAATTTACATTGCGATAAACAAGCCAGCCGAAGAACAAACCGCCAAGTGCCACAAAGAGTGAAGTGAGCAAAGGAACAATGTTGAACTCTACAGCTTCGGGATGCTCAGCTAACGTGCCGCCCACAAATTCATGGAACCAGTTTGGCACGAGTCCGCCAAGGACTGGGAAATGTTCGGGGATGCCAACCCAGCCATAGGTCACAGCAAAGAATGCGAGAACTACCAGCGGAGCGGTCATCGTCCAGGGAGTCTCATGCGCGTGTTCGGCTTCCTCTGTACGGGGTTCACCGAGGAAGGTTAATGTGATCTGGCGCATGGTGTAGAACGCGGTCAGGAATGCGGCGACAGCGAGTGTAATAAAGACTGCCAGATGACCATGACCAAATGCGTCTGCGAGGATTTCATCCTTGGACCAGAAGCCCGCAGTGATGATCGGGAAGCCGGAAAGGGCAAAACCGCCGATGAGGAAGGTCCAGAATGTGATCGGCATCTTCTTGCGAAGACCGCCCATGTTGAACATATCCTGCGGGTCAACTTTGTGATTGCCTGTGTGAAGCACGCCATGCTCCATGCCGTGAATGACGGAACCAGAACCAAGGAAGAGCAAAGCTTTAAAGAAAGCGTGGGTTATTAGATGAAAGACAGCCGCAACATAAGCGCCAACACCGAGCGCGGCGATCATGAAGCCAAGCTGTGAAATGGTGGAGTAAGCCAGCACACGTTTGATGTCATTTTGCGCGACGGCGATGGTCGCTGCGAATATCGCCGTGAATGCGCCGATGAACGCAACGACAGTCATTGTCTTCGGGTCAAGGCTGAGCAGCGGGAACATGCGAATGACCGCATACACACCCGCTGACACCATCGTGGCCGCATGGATCATCGCACTGACCGGTGTCGGGCCTTCCATCGCGTCTGGTAACCAGACATGTAATGGGAACTGAGCCGATTTACCAATCGTGCCGATGAAGAGCAAAAGTGCAATCAATCCAGCCGCAGATAAACCGAACACGCCGCTCGGAATTGTTGCGAGAGCGTGTAAAGTTTGCTCCGTGAATATTTCGCGGTAGGTCAACGTGCCCGTTGCGCTATAAAGAAAAGCAATACCAAGTAACATGAACACATCGCCGATGCGTGTGGTCATGAAGGCTTTCACCGCCGCGTTACGCGCGGATGGCTTGGCATACCAAAAGCCGATCAACAAATAAGAACACAGTCCCATGATCTCCCAACCCACGAAGAGTGTGAGCAGGTTATCAGAGACGACGAGCGTGTACATACCGAAAGCAAACAAACCAATAAACGCAAAGAAGCGCGAGTACATCGGCTCAACGGAAAGCACTGTCTGTTTATGACCGAGATCGTCCGTCACAGTTGCGCCGTGAGGAGGCAGACCTGCGTGATCGTGATCGCCTGCGGGTTGACCGTAGTTATGATAGCCGACACTGTAAATGAAGATCATCAACACTGTCCATGCCACAAAGAACAAGACCGCGGCAGAAAGCGGATCAATCAATACGCCGATCTTCAACCAGGTCTCACCGGTTGGCAGCCACGGGATTGAAGATTCAAAAGGATGTTCGCCAAGATGTTCCACACCCAGCGCGCGCACAAACACGATCATGCTCCCCAGCCATGAAAGGAACGCCGCCCCCACCGCCACACTATGACTCAATGCCTTGTTTTTGTTCGTGAATAATACGATCAAAAAGAAAGCCAGCACAGGCGGAAGTGGGATTAACCAAATAAGTGTTTCTGTTGTCATAAATAGTCCTCATTCCGGAACACATATGTTTTACGGAACACGCTACACGCTACAAAATTTGAGCTTGTGTTTCGTGTTGCGTGTTCCGTGCGTTTTACCATTTCAACAAATCAAGTTCTTCCGCCACCACCGTATTGCGACGGCGATAGACAGAGATTACCAAAGCCAGACCGACAGCCACTTCAGCCGCGGCCACTGCGAAGACAATGATCGCGAAGACCTGCCCGGCCATTTGAGTCACATCACCATAACGCCAGAAAGCCACAAGGTTAATGTTGACCGCGTTGAGCATGAGTTCAACGCCGAGCAAAATTGCAACCGCGTTCCGGCGCGCCAGCACACCAAACAAACCGATGCTGAACAACGCCGCCGCAAGAATGAGATACCAGGAAAGAGGAATCATCAGAGGCTCCTATTTCTTATTGAAGGCGAGATAAACCGCGCCAACCAATGCCGCCAGAAGCAAGACTGATGCGACTTCAAACGGCAGGACATAACCTGCGGGAGAAGTGAGCGCATCACCCAACTGGCTGATCGCATCAAACCCAGACGGGATGACTGCTGCTGTCTTCGAGAAGCCGCTCCAACTCTGGAGCAGGAATGTTAAACCCGCAAAGGTAGCCACCGCCACGACCGCGCCTGCCCACCAATTCTTATTCACTGAGGCACCCGTATCGCGCAATGTGCGGCGAGTCAACATGACTGCAAAAATGAAGAGAATAGCAATGGCGCCGATATAAACAACGACCTGCACCACCGCAATAAAGCCCGCGTTAAGCAATGTATAAATGACCGCAACGCCGAAAAGTGTTGCCACCAACCACAAAGCCGCATGGACAAGGTCACGCGACGTCACCACCATCAACGCGGCGCCAAGAGTAACGAGACCAACAAGCAGGAAAAAAATTTGTTCACCAGTCATATTAATCATCCCATTTTAGTGATGGGCCTCCACTACAGGCTTTAATCCTTCAACCTTCTCACGTTCTTTTTTGCTGACGGACCGCACGATCTCCAGCGAGACCCATGCAACAATGATGTTCGAGAGGATCATGCCGGTAACGTAGAGCCAGCTATCGGCGCCGCTCAGAAGCGCATTCATCAAGGCTGTCACCATCACAAGGACGAAAGCCACGGGCGTGAGGAACTTCCAATTGAAGGCAAGCATCTGGTCAATACGGATGCGCATCATCGTGTATTTAACCCACATGATGACCCAATATCCAACCAGCGCTTTTATTACAATGATCGCGATTGCAAGAAACGGGCTGACCTTCTCCAAACCAAAGAAACGATAGCCGCCAAAAAATAGAATTGCCCAGAAGCCGCCATACGTAAAAGCGTGTAAAAGTTCGCCCGCATAGAACATTCCGAACTTCATGCCCGAGTATTCAATGTTGTAACCAGAGACCAATTCTGATTCACCTTCGGCGAGGTCGAATGGCGCGCGGCCCAATTCCGCAATAGCCGCGATCAAGAAGATCAAGGCAGCCAGAGGGGAAAGAAAAACAAACCAAATATTCTGGCTTTGGATGATGGCATTCATCCCCATCGACCCGGAGAAGATCGTTGGGATGAGCAGCATTGCAAGCATGGGAATTTCAAACGAAACCATCACGGCCACCTGACGAAACGCACCAATGACCGAGAATTTATTATTAGATGACCAGCCCGCCATAATGATGGAAAGAGTGCCAATCGCGCCTGCGGCAATGATGAACAAAACGCCCGCGTTCAAGTCCACGCCGATCATAACGGGAGCCAGCGGCACAACTGCCCACAAGATAAGCACAGACATCATGGAAAGCAAAGGCGCTATGTTATACACAACCTTGTCCGCGCCATCTGGCGTGGTGTCTTCTTTAATGAGCAGCTTGATAATGTCTGCAAAGGGCTGGATCAAACCAAACGGGCCGACTCGATTCGGGCCAAGACGATCCTGAAAGCGGGCCACCACTTTGCGCTCGATCCACACGAGGAAAACATCGATCACCATCAAAATGGTGATGAGGATCAGCACACCCAGGAAAGCCACCAGCACATGAGCAAAGACAGCATTCATCCCCCAGCTAGTGAAAATACCTGTCAGCCAATCCGCAGCTACTTTAAGAGGGTCATTCCAAAAATTCATAAGTTACTCCTGCTACGAGTCCAAGGTTAGTCGCTACAAAGACTCGGGATTTTTACCGCGAAGCGCGCAAAGAATGCAAAGTTTAAGGGCTTTTCCTGGCGACCTTCGCGGTCCTGGCGGTGCAACAGACTTTTGCTTTACACAAAGAAAAGGCTGACAGGAAAAATCCGATCAGCCTTTTCTATTTCATTTAATAATTATGCCCATTCCAACATCCCCTTGCGCCAGGTATAAACGAGACCCGCGACAAGGATAAGGATGAAGACAATACCTTCGATAACGGCAAACATGCCCAACTGACTAAGTTTCACAGCCCACGGAAAGAGGAAAACAGTTTCCACATCGAACACCAAAAAGACCAGCGCAAAAATATAATATTGGGCTTTAAATTGAACCCAACCTTCTCCAACCGGTTCGATACCGCACTCATAAGTTGACTGTTTGACGGGATTGGGCTTTTTGGGTCCCAGGATCCAGGCAACTCCGATTGCGCCTACTGGGATGATCAATCCAACAATAAAGAATAAACCAACGTAAAGCCACTCATTCATTTAGATACTCCGTTATGAATTATCTTATGATTCGCAAAATTGTACCATATAGAACAAACCAGCCTCCATGATTGCATGTCAATATTTTGGGTGATATTCGTCATATATTCGCGCTATGCTTTTTGCCTTCTCCTCTTGAATAAAAACTTGACAATATCCTCCAAAAACGGGAGACCGACGACTCCTCCAATAACCGACCCAATCACCCCGGACGTACGCGCCAGGTTGACCGACAGCCCGAAGAAATCCACCGCTTCAATCTCGACGATTTGAGCTGATACAGCAATTCGACTATCCTCGCCCGTTGACTTATCTCTAAAGTTCAAATGCAGCCAAACCGTGCCGCGATACGTTCCCACATCCTGCGGGCGAATACTCCAGTAAAATGTAGCAGATTGTCCGCGTGCGAGAGGCTCAAAGACCGCTTCAGCTGGCTGTACTTCCATACCGGCAAGATCAAGTTTGGCCTCCGCTGTCACATTATGTGTTTCATATAGATCGGGGATTTTTATTGTCTCGCCAACTACAACATTACCTTCGATTTGCGCAGTTGGTGTGATATTGCCCAGATCATCCACTTCAAGCGTCAAGCGGACAATATCTCCTTCCACGCCAGCCCGCATTTTGGATGGGAATTCCAGGGTCAGGCGGCGAGTCTCAGGGATGGCTGGTGATGAGAAAACTTGAGTCGGCTGGGATGTAAGCGCAATAACTGGCTGAGTTGATACAGGTTGTGCGCCTGAATCAACCGGCACTGGAGCCGATGAATTTCCTGCGCATGCAACAGCGGCAAGGATTAACATCAGGGCAGAGCCAGGAATAATGAATTGACGAGGGTAAATTTTTTTATGGATCATGGCAACTGCATTTCCGCAGGGGAAATTGGCTGAATTCGTGTCTCATGCGGATTCGGTAAATACCCCCAAACCAAAAGCGAAATGGAAATCACCAAAATAATGATTGCAATGAATAGACGCAAACGCTTGATCATTGCTCCACCTCCTCCACATCCATATACCACTTGACCCGCGTACCGACACGGTCTCGCAATTGCCAGGCCAGAGGCTTTTGTATTTTATCAAAGGCATCTTTGATCTCGCGCACACGGCTTATCACAAGGTCGCGCTCATGTTGTGTAAGAGTCAGATCTTCCCTGCCAACCAGATCCTCCACGCGCTGCAAATTAATAGTGGCGGTTTTATATAAACCCCAATCCTGGCTGAAAAGCTGATTAATGATTTGCAGGTTGATCTTTCCATTATCATCATCGCCAGTTTCATTGTTCAACAAAATGGACGTGATGTCCAGCGCATCTTTGCGATTAAGCTCAAGGATTTGCGCCTTGGTGAGCAGCAACTCCGCCAATGGAATCGTGACAGGATGAAGAGTCAGGCGGTTTTCCAATGGGATTTTGTGGCACATCTCAAATTTACCGACAAAAATATCCACTTTTGTTTCCGTAGTGTAGTAAATTTGCCTGTGGTTTCCAAATAAGAGATTAACTTCCTTATCTGGATAATAGCCCACTTCAGGCATAAAGGCTTCAAATTCGCGTCTTTGTTTACTCGACACAATAAAATCCAGGTCGGCAAATTCGCGCAGGAAAAGCGGGTGGTTCTTCTTATTATGTACCTGCACAGCCAACCCGCCGAACGCGCGGATCTGAATATTCTTTGCTTCTGCCGCATTGATCAGGCGATGCATCTCATTTACAAGATCAAACTGATTCGTTTCCATTTTATTCAATCAAGCCTGCACAGCCTTCATCCACACGGAAAACTCGGCTGAATCCATTTTTTCCACTGCCCTGCCCCAGCGTTCGATGGCCCAGCCCCAAAAGTCAAACTCAATTTTAGAAATATCAGCCTGAATAGCTGCCCACAATCCCCAGCCCACATCAGACATGATCATATTTAATTTCATACGCGCTATTTTATCAGCAGAGGCCCTGCCGAAGTAAGCCGCACAGACTTCGGCGATCTGTTCATCGTTGAATTGCATTTCCTGGCAGGTATTCCCCAATTCAAAGGTTGGGTCGTTGTTGCCGCTGTATTCATAGTCTATCAACCAGAGTTGTTTGCCGTCGTCAATATAATTTTCGGCGAGCAAGTCATTATTGCATGGGACCGTCGCCAGCGGATGAACAGACATGGCTTTTTCGATTTCATTGACTGTGTTCATTCTTTCAAGGTAACCATCAGGAATGCGAATGTCCCGCTCTTTGCACAGGCTGAGATAATACTCCGTGAGGCGAAACATGTTGAAGTCCAGCAAGAGGCGTTCTCCAGCGTGGAGAATCTTGATCGACTCGGCCATCCGCTTTGGCATTCCGGGCGCGTTCAAAGATTCCCTGGACATTGTGACGCCGTTGAGGAATTCCAATACCATTACGTCATATTCGGGTAAATGATATAAAACTTTTGGACCCACCCCAGCTTGTGCCGCGGCCTTGGCGCTGTGATATTCATTCTTGCGGTCAATGGCAAGCAGTTCCGTACCTTCGCCAGGCACGCGGATAAAAAAAGGAATCCCATCAACCATTACTTTATAATTTGTATTGGTCAAGCCGCCTGAAAGATGTTGAATGGATATTTCCCTGCCCTTCCAATCATCCAGCTTTGCAACCACCTCTTCAATGACAGACATAATTCTCTCGCCATGCTGATTAAGATTCAAATATAAACGGTGGTCAGCGCCGTGTGAGGCGCTGACCACCTGGGATGCAGTTTAATAGTTTTTATTCTGGAGGAATTTCCTTGAAGGCAAAGTCCACGTTGATGCCCTTGGACTTTTGAGTGTTCTTGGCGAGCATATACCAAATGCCCGAGAAGATCAAAATTCCAAACACAACGCTGTAGGCCAAGGTGCTGGTCAACCCAAGTTGTGCATAGAACATGAACATCAAAATCATCGCGCCGCCAAGAATGAAACCAATAACGCCAAGAATGGTAACCAGCGGAATGTTACCAACTTTATACTTCGCGCCCGGCGATGATTCGTAAACATCTTTTGCGCGATATGGCAATAATGCGCCAGCCAAACACGTAATTACGAACACATACCCACAGGCAAATGTAACGCCAAGCGTCAAGGCAACCCAATTGGAGTTGAGGTTATAGAGAAGAATGACCGGAATACTGGCCAGGAAATAAGCCCAATGAGCATTGACCGGGGTATGCCGCTTCTCATCCACTTTGCTGATCCACTCCGGAAGTAAACGGTCAAGTGACATGGCAACCATAACGCGTGTCATACCAATATAGCAGTTATGCACGATCTGGTGTGAGTTGAGGATATAACCCAGGCCAATGATAATCACGACCAGCGGGCTTGCGGTTAAAGCAACAGCAATAATGTTGGGCCATAACCAGAACCCAGCAATCGTCGATTCGCCAACCCCTGACCAATAACCTGCCCCAGCAATATAAAGGAATTCTGTACCCACGGCTTTTTCCAGTGCAAATGCGAGAACAGCAAGCAAAATTCCAGTGAAGATCAATGAACCCACGATGATAAACATTTGGCTATTAAAGGAACGCGCGTTCTTGATCTCTCCATTTTGCTGGGCGCTATAAGTTGCCCATTGCAGGGAAGTCCATGCGATGGGCGCAACCAGAATGGTAGCCAGCAGGCTGAACGGTGGATTCAAATCCACCCCAGCAGCGATGGATGCATCCCTGGCAGTCTGGACGAAATGTTGGGTTCCGCCAACAGCGAGGGCGAACGCATCAATTTTTGTCATGGAGGAGGCAGGTTCACCCAGGAAGAGAACGATCAACATGGTCACAAAGGCAAGCAAAGTACCGACGATCATCACGGCCTGAAAGCGCACGTAATTCTTAAATCCGCTGATGAGGATCATCATGGACACAAATGCATTTAAGATACTGGTAATGATAATTCCCGTTGAGCCGGTGAACCAAAGGCCAAGATTAGTCATAGTCGCGCTACTCATGGTTGCCCCAAGGCCAAGGAATAACGGGGCAAATCCAAGATAGGAAAGCAGCCAACCGGAAAGAGCCACCCACTGAAGGATCCAGATGACATAGCCGGACATTACCACTGTGAAAGCGGTGCCGCCACCAAATACACGACTCTGAAACACATAGTCGCCACCAGAGCGGGGTAATGCGGTGGAAAGCCACACATACACTAATGCAATAGGGATTTCTATCACCATTGCAAGCAATATTCCCCAGACCAACCTGCCGCCGGGAAGGGCACCCGGCGCCCAAAGATAAGTCCACGGAAAAATCAAGCCCATCGTCAAAATGTTATAAACAAAAGCAGAGAACGGAGACATAACACGTACGAGCCCGGAGGCTTTTCGAGTAAAGACTTCTGGTTTTGCAGTTGCTGTAGCCATTTCTTTTCTCCTTTGATTTGAACAATTTCAATTCGTATACGCCTGCGTTATAAAATTGAGTCATTCAATCTGAATACGTCACCTCCATTTCAATTTATGAAATAAACTATCCGCTCGTCATTTGGTAACCTTGCACTTCGCCATCTACAAACGTCACGAGGCAACCACGCAAAACACCCTCAGCATATTCACTTCCAGGGTTGATGCAGGTTGTACGTCCGACCTTGGCCACTGATTGAGACTCATGAATATGCCCATGCAATCCGAGCATCGGTTTGTATTTTTCGATTGCATCACGAACCGCAACGCTGCCAGCACCAAACAAAACAACCTGCCCACCCTGTGTGATCTGCTCGGGAGGATCTTTATCCCAATCAAGCATGGGGCAGGTATCCAAAGTAGAATCTTTTGGTGGATCATGGAAGTTGAATATGGTCTTTTGCATATCAGGGACCTTTGCCGCCATCTCTTCTATCATTTTGCCGAGGTCCTTTTCTGAGACTTCGCGCGGGGTTCTCCAAGGGGTGGGAGTACTAAATCCAACTGAGATCATGGAGTGATCGTCATCCACATAAACCATTTCGTTTTCACAAGCAAAAAAACTCCTGTTGTCTTCTCTCTCCATTGCACTTAACACTTCAGGTTCGTCGTCGTTACCACCTGTTACAAAGCACTTGATGCCTGTCCCTGCCAGTCTCTCCTCTGCCAGATCAACCCAATTACTAAGCCGTTGCCGAGCCAATTCATTAAACAACGCACTGATGGCATTTTCACTGGACGATAACTCCTTAAACTCATCCTCTTCCATGATCTTATAATAAAATCCAAGGATATCCAGGCGCGCCTTGAGATTTTTCAAATCTTCCTCGGTCGTCAACTGTTCCACACGTCCCTGCAATGTGACACGGTAATGATCATTTTGTTCTTTAATAATTGGGATCAGTAATTTGCCGGTGATATCTCCACCCATCACGAGGACATTAACATCATAGAATTTACCCGCGTTGATAAATTTTCGATACGTCCGTTCGGAGGCGTGCAGGTCGGTGGCATAAAATAATCGGGTAACCTGCTTGCTGTTTTTCTTTGAAAACCAGGCCATGGAATACCTCTTAATTTGTACAAACGTATTTATGTTGAATATAAAAATATCCGCTTGCTATTATATCGGAATGTGAGGAAATTTGGTAGTTATCATATTTTTCATTATAATAGTGTCAATTATTCCATACTCTCGTATAGGAGCACACAATGACCGGGAATGCTATTGGCATGGGCAGGCAGGATCAGGCCGAGCGCGAAAAATTTGAAAATGAATTGAAGCATATTCTTCAAAGAAGCAGTGAAACAGGCGTTTTGATGAGAGTTATCGGTTCTCTGGCCTTTCAAATGCACTGCCAGGATTTCGGTTATTTACAGGCTGCCATGGGGCGAGCTTATACGGATATTGATTTTGCAGCCTATAGCAAACAAAGCAAACCGATTCAGGAGTTAATGACATCCCTGGGCTATCAGGAAAATCGTGAAGTCTTCATTGTTTCGGAAGGAGAACGCGCTATCTTTGACAAGCCCGGAACCGGTTTGCATGTGGACATCTTTTACGAAAAGTTGGATTTTTGTCATACTATTTATTGGAAGAATCGGCTTGAAGTCGATTCACCTACCATTCCGCTCGCCGAATTACTTCTTGAGAAAACACAGATCGTCAAAATCAATGAAAAAGATGTAATCGATATGATCATGCTCCTGCTCGAACATCCCCTGGGCGATATTGACAATGAGACCATCAACATTGACCGGGTCGCAAAACTGTGTGCCGATGATTGGGGGCTTTGGCGCACAACAACCATGAATTTGGAAAAAATCAGCACGCTGGCTCAAGATTATGAACAACTAGCGCCTGAACAGAAAACAAAAGTAAATGATCAGGTCTCGCAGGCTATGGCTCGTATTGACAAGGAGCCCAAGCCGATGAAATGGAACTTACGCGCCCGAGTTGGAGACCGGGTGAAATGGTATAAGGATGTGGATGAGGTATAAGGTCATCGCTACGACAAATAAAAAAGCTGGCAGGTCTTGTATGACCTGCCAGCTTTTTTATTCACTTACTCAACCGGAATTTCGGCTTGCACTTTGTTGAGATCAATACCCTTGCTCTTGCGATAGGCTTTGAAACCAAAGTAAATGATCGCGGCCAGCACGTAATTGCCGAGCATGTAATAGACTGAACTCGTGTTCTTGAGGCCAATACCATACAAGGCGTTGGGATCAATGATCCATTGATAGAGCAGGTATACAAGGAAACCGCCAAAGATGACACCTGCGACAGAGATCAACGGAAGACCAAACACGTTGTACTGAGCTATGGGAGAAGCCTTATACAGGTCAGGTTTGGTGTATGGGAGCACGATCGCTGAGATGGTGGTGCCTAGGAAGGTCACCGCGATAACCAGCGTGGAGCACAACGTCAGGGTTTGGAAGCTGGCAATGTTATAAGCGAACAAATACGCCACAACCACAGACGGAACTACCATCAACAACAACGCATTGACCGGCGTACCTGTGCTATTCACCTCTGCAACTTTTTCCGGAAGCAAGCGGTCAAAGGCAGCGGCAAAGATCACGCGCGTGGATGAAAGGAATACGGTTCCGCTCCAACCGAACCACCAAAGGCTCATCAAGGCAATCACGAGGAATTGTACAAGTTTATTTGTGGTAAGGAATGCGGCCAGTAAGGCAGGATAAGGCCAGACAGGGAGTGCGGGTGCATCTGTGCTAAAGCCCCATGCGTAATTCCACCATGCGCCGCCAGCCTGGACGTAAAAGTCCCAGCCGATGGTCTTTCTGATGGCAAAGAGCAGAACCATGCCAAGCAAGGTTGTAACTCCAAGCGCCCAACCCATGCCAGCGACATTGCGTTTGAAATCAGTTGCGCCGCGTACTTCGCCATACAGGGTTGCGCCCCAATTGGGCCACAAATTGAAAAAGACCATATACGGAATCACAAGGAAGACCACAGCCAGTGAGCCGCCGCTGAATGGTGTGATCGCGCCGGCATTCGTCCCAAGTGTGACCGTGGCATCGTATACACCGGACGCCGCGCCAAACATGGAAGTTGCATTCGATTCCAAACCTGCCTTGAAAGCCGCGGGAGAACCTGTAAGCAGCAACACAATGACGATCAGCAATCCCAACATGCCGCCATAGAACGAAAACTTTTGAATGCGCGCATAGGTCTTCATGCCAAGCGTAATGAAGATGCTTACAATGACGAGTGTAATGATCGAGGCAGTGAATGCGCCATTCTGTGTGCCAGCGAACCAAAGCGCTGCATCTTTTGCGCCAAGTATGCCAAGCAAAGGCACCAGCACAATATGACGGAACATGTCGCCATACAACGGGACCCACAGCCACAAAATGAACCACCAGCCCGTAACTGCAAGAATGAAACCCACTGCGCCGCCAAGAATGCGGCTCTGCCAGACATAATCGCCGCCAGAACGAGGCATGACGGAGATCAGCGCAGCATACACAATGACTTCAAAGAATATGAATACTGCGCTGATAACAAGCGCATTCACCATACCGCCCTCAAAGTAGTACATCTGACTAAAACTGTACAAACCGAGGGTGATCAGGTTGATGGAAAACAATGCGTAAATGAACGCATCCATAACCGACCATGAACGGACCATGCCAGTTGCCTTACGGACAAACAAGTTGCTCATAACACTCTCCTCTTGTTATTTTGTAAGTGGGGACACAGCGACGTTGTGTCCCCACGGTTAACCTGTTGTCAAAACGTAATCTTCCAATTTATTCTTTCCGATTCTCACAATTGCGCCGAGCAGGGTTCCCTGCTCATACATGGAGCCGGGATTAATGCAAAGCGTCTTTCCAATACGGGTTGTGCCGCGGCCTTCGTGGATATGTCCGTGCAGACCAAGCAAAGGCTGAACCTTCTCGATCGCTTCTCGCAGTGCAGTGGAGCCGACTGGTTTCATCGAATTGCCTGCCAACACCGGGCGCATGTCTTTGTCCAATTCAGGCGCTTCATCCAACTGGGATTTATACGGCGGCACATGGACATTGAAGATGGCGTTATGCGGATTCTTCAACTGCGAAGTCATCGCTTCATACCTGACCTTGAGCTGGTCCTCGTTCTCTTCACGGTGCGTATCCCAGGGAGTGATATTGCTCCAACCCGAGGCGATCATTTCGTGGTGATCATCCAGCTGAGACACCAGCCCTTCGACCAGCAGCACCCGCTTGCTCGTGCGGATAATGTCATCCACTTCATCCATATCATCGTTGCCCGGTGAACAGTAGATTTTCATATCGGTGCCTTCGAGCTTTTTATCGGCCAGGTCCATCCATTGCTGAACTACTTTGAGCACTTCGGCAAGGAATATTTTACTGACTCGCTCAGGGTCCTTTTCAAGCTCGGCGATCTCGTCTGGCGTGGTCATATACGGATAATAACCGCGGCTGCGGACGCGCTTGACCATATCTGCAAGTTCTTCCTCATTTGTAGGTTCAAACACCTGTTCGAGTAAAGTGATGCGGTAGTTTTTGCCGCCCTGATGCACAAAAGGGATGACCGCCTTGCCCGTCATATCCCCGCCGAGGATCAATTTATCGGCGCCATAGAATTTCCCCGCGTTGAGAAACTTGCTCCAGCAAATATCCGACCCGTGTATATCTGTTGCAAAAAAGAGAGTGGTCACATGCAAATCCTTCTTGTGCTGAGCTTGTCGAAGCGTGGCTAAATTTGACTATCGGGGGCCGTGCAACTTCTATTTAATTAATTATACCCCCCGAAGAATGATTTTCCAGAGTTTGTTAACAAAAATCACCCGCCTTTCGGGCGGGCTTGCGAAGGAGGGAAGAACCATGGAGTTTAGCTTTGGGCTTCAAATGAACTTGAGAGCAGGTACTTCAAGTACTCAACCTGCTCCCGCTGATGAAGCAAGGCGGAGATGCAAAGCTGCGTGACAATCATTAAGACGTACAAAATCTGCACAGGCTCCTCATGCTTTCAACTCGCTGATGAGAGTATAAGATGCGATAGTTAACCATAAGTTGTGGCTGTGTTAAGGGTGAATTAAAGTTTAAACTGCTTACAAATGGAATTTCGACTTTTCAGGAAACATGTAATTATTCCCCTCATTATTGTATAATAAACACAGTCGCTTTACTGGCTCTACCAAAGGAGAATGCCATGGAGATCAAAGTATCCACCGAAAATGCGCGCGTTCCGATTACGCTCATGCATATTGACGGCAACCTCGATTCATCAAGCTACGCTGAATTCCAAAAACAAGCCGAAGAGTTGATCAAAAACGGCGCGCGCCGCATTCTTGTGGACCTGGCTCACTCGCCCTTTGTCAGCAGCGCAGGCCTGCGCGCCATTCACCAGATCTATAAAGACTTAAACGCCATCCATCCCGATGCCACTCTGAATGAAGAAGAGATAAAAAAAGGCATCAGCGCTGGAACCTATAAATCTCCTTATCTAAAACTGACAAACCTTTCTGATGAAACCAAGCTGGTTTTTATAACCACCGGCTTTGACATGTACATTGAATACTATGACGATAAGAAACTGGCGATTGCGTCTTTCTAAGTTGTAAAACAAGGTGAAAGATAAGGTAGAAAATAAGAACTCGGAGTGAGTAGCTCTGAGTTCTTTCTTTTTGCCGAGCCATCCATCGGAATGTGCTGTAGAATCATAAAAATACAAAGGTCTGACCGAATATCCTGGACTATAATCAAGCCAGAAGTTTGAGGAGCAAATCTTATGGCAACTTTAACCATGACCGAAACCATATCTCTGGAAACAGACGCAGACGGTGTCATCCGCGTTAGCAATACTCGCGTAACATTGGAAACAATTGTGACGGCATTTAAAGATGGGGCAACTGCCGAAGAGATCGCACAACAGTATCCAACTGTCCCATTGGCGGACGTGTATTATGTGATTGGATATTATCTGCATAAAAAAGACGATGTGGAATCTTATCTGGAAAAGCGAAACCAGGAAGCCGATCATTTACAGGGACAAATGGAGGCTCGTTTTAACCCAGTTGGAATTCGAGAAAGATTAATGGCAAGGTAAAAAAGCTCTATCATTGGGGGTGTATAATTGACCTTGAGGTATCCATGAACACATTAAATATTAAATATCCGCCCGAAATCTTATGGGCTTTACAACAGGAACCGAAAGAGTTTGAACGAGAGGCGCGCATATTATTGGCTATCAAGTTGTATGAAAGCGGCAAATTGACCACAGGACTGGCTGCAAAAATAGCGAATGTTCCCCGTGTTACTTTCATCTTTCTGTTGGGACAATACGGCTTATCCCCCTTCGGTGAAACTTCCAAAGAACTTGCAAAGGATTTGAAACATGCCCGCCAGGCCCGTCATCGTTAATAACACGCCATCTGAAAATGGCGGGGGGAAAATAAATCAGGCAGGTAGTTAAATGTCAAAACTGGGACGTGACGAATTACAAACTCTGCTCCAAGCTGCGGAAAATTCATTCCCGCATGGCGAGTGTAACACCTGCGAATGTTTCCTCGGCTACCTTGCCCAACTCCGCGTTGACTCAGACTCTGCAGACAAAGATCTGGTCCTCCCCTTCAAAGTTGACCGCAAGGATATGCACCACTGTCTGGGATGTGACCCATGTCTGCCCGGGGATTTGTATGCAGAGTACATGCTAAAGAAACAAAGGACTACGCTGATTACGCTTTAACGTCACTGTTTTTGGTGACCCATTCTCCATTACGGTTGATGATCCAGATCATTCCGAAGAAGAACAGCGTTACATTGACATTGGCAAATCTGAAAATGGAAAACTTTTAGTCGTCGTTTATACAGAGCGCAGAAACAAAATCCGAATCATCAGTTGCAGAAAAGCAACGCCAGCAGAACGCAGGAAATATGAAGAACAATTCAAATAAACCCAAGAAAGTTAAGGAAATGCGCGCCGAGTATGATTTCAGTGGAGGCGTGCGCGGCAAACATGCGGCTGCATATCACCAGGGACATACCGTCACCATCCACAATAAAGATGGGACAACCATCGTGCAAAACTTCAAGCTCGAAGAAGGCGCGGTGCTCCTTGAACCAGATGTGCGTGAGTATTTTCCCGATGCAGAATCAGTGAACAACGCCTTGCGGACTTTGATCTCCATTGCGCCAAAGACACGCAAGAAGATCAGCAAAGCGCGAACAAAACATAAGCGCGCGATTCATCCCGCACCGGCGGCAAGTTAACATTCAAATTAGAACCGCGTCATCAAAAACGCGGTTCTGTTTCAACAACAAGTGCAACCATGAAAGTCTTCCTCAGCTCCATCTGCCTTGACTTGATCGAACACCGCAAAGCCGCACATCCACATGCCTGCCCGACGGTAGTCCTAAAGGATGCTTCGCAAAACCGTCAGGCTACAATTACAAAGTCCGCTACCCACAGGGTGCTCACCTGCACTGCGCCGAACACACGAAGTCCCCGTAACGCAGTGAAGTGGGAGTGCGGTGCAAGTGTCGTAAAGCGGACTAGCCGACTTTAGTCGGCTTCGTACGCTACGCGTAGCGCGAGGATTCATCCCCGTGCGAACACCAACCAACGAGGACCAACACCATGAAAATATTCCTCTCCGCCACTTGATCGAACACCACAAAGCCACGCAAACTTCCATCTCCAGGCGAGATTCCAATTGGCGACAGGGTTATAATCACGGCAAGGATTAATGCAATGTCTGCTCAAGCAAGTAAGAAAAGCAATTCCCTTAAGCCCAAAAAGAAAGTGGGAGAAACCCGCGCCAAATACAAGGCGCAAGTTAAACGCGTAGCAATACCACGTCAGAGTCTAATTGTCAAAAAATGCAAAGCGACTCTCATAAAGTATTACGGCGACCGTCTCAAAAGTGTGATTCTTTACGGTTCCGCGGCACGAGGACAAGCGAATCCTTCCAGTGACATTGACCTGCTTGTTTTACTCACACCTCCGCTGGATTATTTCGCAGAATTGCGCCAACTCGTGGACATTCTTTACCCCGTTCAGCTTGAATCAGAAAAACTAATCTCCGCAAAGCCCGTTTCAGTAAAAGATTTTGAATTGGGAAGTATTTCCTTGTATCGAAATGCAAAACGGGAAGGGGCAATTGTACGATGACAGATAATTCTGACGAGATCACCGCCAACCTGCAGCGCGCGGAAACGTCCATACGAGCCGCCAGAGATATGATCGAAAAAGGCTATTATGACATTGCTGCGTCACGCGCATATTACGCCGCGTTCTATGCCGCCAGCGCTTTATTGCTGAAAGAAAATATTGACACGAGCAAGCATAGCGGGGTGATTGCGTCAATCCACCGTTTATTTGTAAAAGAGGGAAAACTCGCCAAAGAGCAAGGTAAGAACTTGAACTGGTTATTCGAACTTCGCGGCGTGGGAGATTACGGAGTTTCAGAGCATGTTTCATCTGGAGAAGCACGTAAAGCCATAAAAGTCTCGGAAGAGTTTTTAGCATCTGCAATCAAGATTTTGAATAATTAGACAAAGGGGCATTTCATGAAAATCTTCCTCAGTTCCACCTACCTTGACTTGATCGAACACCGCAAAGCTACACATAATTGAGGAAACGAATGTCCCAAGTTTTCATCGTTGTATTTGGGGGACGTGTATCCGAGCGGAGCGAGTGGTAGATATCAGAAGGACAGAAGGGGCGGTATAATCCCCTCTCAAGGAGATCTCTCATGATGGCGCGCATCGAAAGAGAAATTGATATGCAGGAATACGAACAATCTGTCTTCATTTCATATGCTTGGGGTGGAGAAAGC
>JBBSCM010000005.1:0-38408 GCA_038250295.1 Anaerolineales bacterium
GGAATTGACAATACGGTCATCACATACAACCAACCCGTTTACTTTATTAAAGGCCAGCCGATTGAAACATTCAAGGTGGGCAAGCCGTTTACCATTGTGATTGGCGATACAGGCATTCCCGCCCCCACGAAAGAATCCGTCAGTGATGTGCGCGGATTATGGTTAAGAGACACGGTTACCTATGAGAATCTTTTCAACGAGATCTCGCAGATCGTACTCATCGCGCGCCGTTCCATTGAAAGCGGCAAGCCCGAACAACTCGGCGAGTTAATGGATCAAAACCATGCTTTGTTACAGCAGTTGACAGTCTCATCTCCTCAATTGGATAAACTTGTGGAAGCCGCGCGCACGGCAGGCGCGCTCGGGGCAAAGTTAAGCGGCGGCGGACGAGGCGGGAATATGATCGCGCTGGTGGATCAGGCTGGAGCGGAGTCGGTTGCGAGCGCATTAACATCCGCAGGCGCCAGGCAAACGATCGTTACGGAAATAAGTTAGTTCGCCATGAGGATGGCGGAATTTCGATTTATTCCCCTCCATTCCCATTATGGTTTGAGCTTTGATTAAATAATGCGCTGATCTGATCGCGTAGCGGCGAAAGGATACCGATATGTACGAGCATTAAAACTGAAATGGAAATCATTACAATGAAGATCGTAAAATCTCCGAATAAATACAGCCCATTTGGATTTTTGTCAAATACATAACGAAACACGATGGCACATAATTGCAATACGCAAATGGTCAGGAGTGGAATGGCAAAGGGGCGCAGGTCATGATCTTCCACAAGCAGGTGCAGGCAGAGCAAAACAAATATCCCGCCGAGCAGCATGGCCAAGTACGCCCAGAAGTGCACGGTATCGTAATCCTGCATATATAGCTTTTGAATTACCTTAATGTATAGTATGCAGATGGCAATGAGCACAGCCCAGGCATATAATTTGATGATGAGGGGATAAAACATATTCCCGAATGCCCGAATGCTGGCCAAACCAGCTCCCCAGCCGAAGATAAATGCAAAACCAAGCACAATCATCTTGACCAGTAATCCTTCCAGATTGCCGGTAAGACCCACAGCAAATACATCAAAAACCAGGGCTCCAGCGCCAAGCATGGACAAGGTCAACGCTGTCAGACTCGCGAGCATGGTCGCGAGCCTGAGCATACCGCGCATATCCACCCCACTTTTATGTGGAGGCTGTGTTTTTCGTTCAAAAAATGGCGGGACTTTGGGTAGTGGTTTTTGTGGCGTGTTCATATTTCATCTCCCAACCTGTAATAATATCCTATTTCATTTGCTCGCGAAAATCATAGATTCCATCGCGGACTGCCCATTGAGCTTTGCAATTTGAACAATATAGATGGTCATTTTTATCTTCCAGTTTTTCGTTTTCGCATTGCGGGCATTTGAAAAGCTCGATCACATTGACGGGGATGTCGCTTAATTTTATCGCGCTTTTCTCCTCAACTTTTGCTTTCACGAAGACACTTGGGGTGAATTGCCAAATTGCTCCTGTGGGTTGAAACAATCCATCCAAAGCGGCGAGAAGCCTGGCAGGGATGATCCTCTTCAATATACCGAGGCGGAAGTGCGAAACAGTAAGAGTCTTTTCGATGGTGAAACCCAATTCTCCCAGCCAATTGCGAATTGCTTTTGGGTGAAAGTCAAAATTCAATTTCACGAATTCCACAGGTTCCAAAGTGAACGGATTCCAGCTTTGCCTGCCAAACCAATATCGCAAAATGGATTTGATGTTGAGCTTGTTCGCAAACTCAAGAATAAAGACGGCGTTGGGCTGTAAAACGTTCCGTATTTGACCTAGCGCTTTGGGCGCATCCGCCATGTGATGCAGGGTACGGATCATCGTAGCGGCATCAAATTGACGGTCCCGAAATGGGATGCGGTAAATATCCGCGGCAACGTAGATGTATTTTGGCGCAGTCCCCAGTTTTTCCTGCGCCTGAGCCAGTTGGGTGGTGGAGTAATCCAGCAGGATAATGCGTTCAAAGCCTGCATAGCGAGGTGTATTGCGGCCTGCTCCTGCGCCCAGTTCAAGCATAAGCTTCCCGCTTATTGGGAGCATTCTTTTCAGGGCAATGGCCTCGGCGCGGTCTTCATATTCGCGTCCGCCCTGTTCCCAAAAGGATTGCTGGTAGTCGGAGCCTTCGTAATTACAAACAGGAGGGGTGGTCATATAGTTTTGGTAGTTTATTTGTTTTGTAGTGGTTATTTCGGAGCGCGGACTTCAGTCCGCTTCGTGGGGTAAAAGGCGGACTGAAGTCCGTATTCCGTGTTCTGCTCGAGAACTCTTGAAGAGTAAATAAAAATCGGATAGCGGGATTATTGTACCCGACTATCCGACCAGACAACTAGACGACCGCTTCGCGTGACTACCTGCCTACAGCGCGGTAGGTGAAACCCATTTCCTTCATCAATTTGGGGTCATATATGTTGCGTCCATCATAAATGACAGGAGTTTTGAGCATACCTTTCACCTTTTCAAGGTCAAGCTGTTTGAATTCATTCCATTCAGTGACGACCATCAACGCATCACAACCCAGCACCATTTCATACGAATCCTTGAACATTTCCACAGTCTCAGGCAAAAGCGGACGAGCCACTTCCATGGCAACAGGATCGTAAACATGCACTTTTGCGCCTGCCTTGGTCAAGGCTTCAGCAATATCAATGGACGGCGCGTCGCGCATATCGTCTGTGTTCGGTTTAAATGCCAAACCCAGCAGGCCAATGGTCTTGCCTTTTAGACTGCCACCCACCATTTTTTCCACGTGTTTCACTGCGGATTTGCGGCGTTCATAATTTACTTCCATCACATCATTCAAAATGCGCGGATTGAGACCCTTTTCTTTTGCCATGAAGGCTAGCGCCTCCACATCTTTGGGGAAGCACGATCCGCCCCAGCCGAGGCCTGCATCCAAAAAGTGACGGCCGATGCGCGCATCGTAACCCATGCCTGCGGCCACTTCCTTCACATCTGCGCCGACCAGTTCGCACAGGTCAGCCAGTTCGTTCATGAAGGAAATTTTTGTAGCGAGGAAAGCGTTACTCGCATATTTGATCATTTCAGCAGTACGCAAGTCCGTGATGACGATGGGTGCGCGCAAGGGGAGATGCAAGTGCGCCACTTTGTTCGCGGCATCTTTATCCATGGAACCAATCACCGTGCGATGCGGGCTTGTAAAGTCCGCAATGGCTGAACCTTCGCGCAAAAATTCGGGGCAGGATACCACCGAGAATTCAATCGGCTTCGGCTGGGCACCCTTCACAATGTCAGCGACCCAGTCACCGGTCCCGATCGGAACCGTGGACTTGTTGATGATGACGAGCGGCGCGGTCATTTCTTTTGCAATTGACTTTGCCGCAGCGGCCACGTATTGCAGATCCGCCTCGCCATCCGCTCCTGAAGGAGTGCCGACTGCAATGAAAGCGTACTCAGCATCCTTCAAAGCGTCTTGATAAGATGTTGTAAATGTGATGCGCCCCGCATTTACATTGCGTTTGACCAGCTCGTCCAGGCCAGGTTCGTAAATGGGCATGATGCCCTTTTTTAGATTCTTCACGCGCTCTTCGTTCACATCCAGCGCAGTCACGCGGTTACCGAGATCGGCAAAACAAGCCGCGGTCACAAGGCCGACGTATCCCACGCCGACAACACAAATTTGTTTCATGGCATTTCCTTTTGAAAAAAAGATTTGGGGTATTTCATACTGTTACCTAATGTTATGCACCGTCCCGAAGGATTGATCGACTAAACAAGATTTTTCGAAGAAACCTTCGGGACGTTTCGTGTGAGCGGTAAGGTAAATTATTTTAAAACGCCCCACACTATTGCGGGAACAATCTCAAATATACTATATTGAATTATCTTCGCCTACCCACTGATTCACAATCTCTACCAGTTCAGACAGGTCCATTGGCTTGGTGACATATTCATCACAGCCGGAATCCATCGCACGCTGACGGTCTCCTGGCAGGGCATGAGCCGTTAACGCGATCAATGGAATGTGGGCTGTCGGCGCGCCTTTTTTCTTGATCATGGCGGTCGCAGCCCACCCATCCATCTCGGGCATCGCCATATCCATAATGATCAGATCTGGCTTTTGCTTGATGGCCGCATTTACCCCATCCCGCCCGTTCATTGCGAGAAACGTTTCGTAACCATTTTTTTCGAGAATGAACCGCACCAGCTCATAGGTATCCATGTTGTCTTCGACGACGAGGACGCGTTTTTTATTCATATGACGTTAATATACTACGTCTCACGTGTACGGGCAATGTGTTGACACGTCATTGCGAAGAGCGCTCTTGTTCTTAGTGACGACACTTGCGCCGCACTGCATTCCCTGGCACCGCCCGCCAGGGCAGGTGTGTTGCAGTGCAGGTGAGCAATCTCCGGTCACGATACGGGGATTGCTGGCAATGGGTATAATCATCTTGATGAAAATTCTCTTCGTGGCCGATGGCCGCTCCCCAACTGCCCAAAACTGGATCCGCCATTTCTCAGAACGTGGTGACGATGTTTTTCTTGCCTCCACATTTCACTGCGACTTGGATTTTCTCGTTAAGCGGCTGGAGATCACCCCTGTGGCTTTTAGCGCCGTTAAGAAGCAGACTTCCCACTCCGGCAGCGCATCTTCCCGTGCCCTTGGCCTGCGGACGCTTTTCAGACAGTGGCTCGGCCCGTTGACCATTCCCCGCTCCGCGAGAAAATTACGAGCTTTTATTCAAGAAATTCAGCCTGATATTGTCCATGCAATGAGAATCCCATATGAAGGGATGCTTGCTGCATCTGCAATGCGTGGTCTCGATACGAGCGAGAAGGACACTCGCTCTACTCGACCACCATTAGTTAGTTCCATTTGGGGCAATGACTTTACGTTACACGCCCCGTCCACGCCGTTGATGAGGCGTTATACCCGTATGACCATGCAAACCGTCAACGCGCTTCATGCAGACTGTGAACGCGATATCGGCCTTGCACGTGAGTGGGGTCTCAGTGTGGATAAACCAACTTTGGTCGTACCAGGCAACGGCGGAATCCGAAGCGATGTTTTTTTTCCAAGTGTTGAACCAGTGAAGAATCCGGTCATTATTAATCCGCGTGGGATGCGGGCATACGTCCGCAACGATGTTTTCTTCAAATCGATCCCGCTTGTGTTGGAAAAATATCCCAATGCAAAGTTTATCTGCTCCTCCATGCAGGGTGAATCACAAGCTATTCAATGGACGAAAGAATTAAAGATCGAACATGCCGTTCAATTAAATCCTCCGCTTTCCCATGCGCAAATGGCGGATGTTTTTCGCAGCGCACAAATTGTAGTTTCGCCAGCCATTCATGATGGCACACCGAATTCTTTGCTCGAAGGCATGGCTTGCGGATGTTTTCCTGTTGCCGGGGATCTTGAATCCATCCGCGAGTGGATCACGCATGGGCAGAACGGTCTGCTGGTTGACCCGAATGATCCTCAATCCCTTGCGGATGGGATTTTGCTGGCCATAGAAAGAGAAGACCTGCGACGCGAAGCCGCAGGTCTCAATGCAAAAATTATATCCACGCGTGCGGAATACACGCGTAATATGAAACTGGTGGGGGAGTTTTACGAGTCAGTAATTCGTATTTCGTAATGGTGGTCGAGTAGCCCCGCGTGTTTTTCGCAGGGCGTATCGAGACCAAAATTACATTTCCCTTGGCGCTCGCAACGTCTCCAACCGATTGCGTAATTCAATGCGGCGCGCATCTGCGGTGTGACGAACATCGTTGATGAAATTCTGCCCACGGTCACGGATCTGGCCGCGCAATTCCTCGCCTGATTCAGGTGCCATGAGCAAAGCGATTGTAGACCCCACCAAAGACCCCACCAATATTCCGATCATGAAACCAAACATTTTTCGCATGTGTGTTCTCCTTCACCAAAACGTGATAGTTTTTGATACGAACTTCTGATAAATTTATTATACTGCTTATCGTAAAAAAAGCTAAAATGATCTTGCGTATTGTAAGAAACCGTTTTATGTTATTGTCAAAGACTGTGCTGCATTGAGTAGCCGAAAATCCATTTTTGTGGAATAATAGCCAGACCGCACGTATCCGAGTGAACGTGACGGAGTTAACCAATCAAACCGAAAGCGCGTGCATATTCAGGGGTGCCAGCACGCTAACGCGGACTCTACCTTTATCGGAGGGTACCACCCATGTCTACAGTTACACCCGTTTCAACCAGCACGTTACACGCTACGCGCAAGAAGGTGACCACGCTTACGTTCCGTCAGAAGAAGGAACGCGGCGAGCCAATCACCATGCTGACAGCCTATGACTATCCCACCGCAATGGCGATGGACAAGGCTGGTATTGATTCCATCCTCGTGGGCGATTCACTTGCCATGGTGGTGTTGGGCTATGAAAATACTTTGCCCGTCACCATGGAGGAAATGCTCCATCATGCCCGTGCTGTTTCGCGCGGCGCGAAAACTTCACTGCTTATCGGCGATATGCCTTTCATGTCCTATCAAGTTTCGGTGGAAGATGCCGTGCGCAATGCGGGCCGCTTTTTACAGCAAGCCGGCATGGACGCGGTCAAGCTCGAAGGCGGGCGTGAGCGTGCGGATGCAGTCCGCGCGATTGTAGGAGCAGGCATTCCCGTGATGGGTCATATTGGGCTTACGCCGCAATCTGTGCATCAGCTTGGTGGATTCCGCGCGCAGGGCAAAACCGCTTCCGCGGCGAAACGTCTGCTTGAGGATGCAAAGATCCTGGAAGAAGCGGGCGCGTTCAGTCTCGTGCTTGAATCTGTCCCTGCCCGATTGGCGGAAACTATTTCCAAACAAATTTCCATTCCCACCATTGGCATTGGCGCGGGCCTGGGCTGTGACGGCCAGGTGTTGGTCACACACGATCTACTCGGTCTCTTTGAGCGCTTCACGCCGAAATTCGTCAAGCAGTATGCGAATTTCCACGCGGAAATGAACAAGGCGTTTTTGGAATATATTGATGACGTTGAAACAAAACGCTTCCCAGCGCAAGAGCATACGGTTGAGATGAGCGATGACGAATGGAATATGTTTCAAAAAGAGATTGCAAGTAAATAAAAATTTTTTCCGTCATTGCGAGGGCGATGTTCTTTCGCCTGAAGCAATCTCCAACACGATGAGGAGATTGCTTCGTCGGGCAGGGTCTCGATACGGGCGCGAAAAACACTCGCCCTACTCAACTACCAGCCCTCCTCGCAATGACGGATAAAGGAAATAAAATGAAACAGGATATTTTATTGGTTGGAACAGGCGCATTAGCCACACTTTTTGCGGCGCGATTAAGCGAAGCGGGTCATTCCGTATCGATGCTTGGCACGTGGAAACACGGTCTTCATGCTTTGCAGCAAAATGGCGCCCGCATTGTCGCTTCGCGTGCAAATGGAGATGAACGAGCGTATAAAGTCCATGCGACAGATGATCCGCGTGAAGTGGCTGGCGCGAAATATGCGCTGGTGCTGGTCAAATCGTGGCAGACGGAACGCGCTGCTCGTCAATTGAAACAATCTTTAGCGAGTGATGGACTCGCGGTGACTCTGCAAAACGGACTCGGCAATCGCGAAACGCTCGCCGCGATCCTTCGACAAGCTCAGGACAAGCCTGGGCCTGCTCGTGTTGCATTGGGCATCACCACCACTGGAGCAACCCTGCTTGGGCCGGGTCTGGTGAAAATGGGCGGGGAGGGAGTTATCTCCCTTGAACAGAATCAGGCTCTCGGTCCGCTTGAGGCGGCTTTGCGTTCATCCAATTTCAATTTGCAGGTTGTGGATGATGCTGATTCGCTTATCTGGGGCAAGCTGGTTATCAACGCCGCCATTAACCCGTTGACAGCATTGCTGCGAGTGCCAAATGGTGAGTTGTTATCGCGTCCCAAAGCTCGAAGGATGATGGGCGCCTTGGCACGCGAGGCTGCTGATGTTGCCGAGGCTGAGCATGTGAATTTGCCATTTAGCAACCCTGTCAGCGCGGCGGAAGATGTGGCGCGCAAGACAGCGGGAAACCATTCATCCATGTTCCAGGATGTGAGCCGTGGTGCGCCAACTGAAATTGATGCGATTTGTGGCGCGGTCACAAGACGCGGCGCGATACACGGCATTAAGACGCCTTACAATAAGGCTTGTTGGACGATGGTTCGCGCAACTGTGAGATAGTTTGTAATATAAGAGACAGTCACCTTTACCCGCAGGCTGCTTCGCAAAGGTGGCTGTCACTTTTTAATACGATAAAGAGGGTGACATTCTTCCGCTATAGTGGGTAATTTCGGTTCTGCCTGTTGCAAATGGCGCATGGTAAGATACAGGGAAACTTTTATCGTTTGGAGGTATCCATGCGCAGGTTGTTCTTGATATTAGCTTTGGGGGTTTTGTTTGCGTTTCCATCCATGGTGTTTGCACAAACTAATTTGACTTTGGCCGGCATGACCGTGCAGCTCTGGCCTGAATATGACCAGCCCAGCATGTTGGTAATTACAGATTTCTCAGTGGCAGCCAACACCCCGCTTCCTGCCAGCGTAACTTTTCATATTCCACAAGATGCCAACCTGATCGCAGTGGCGGCTTATGATGCAAATGGCTCCCTCGTCAATGCGGTCTTTGACGGTCCAACTCTTGACGGCGAGTGGCAGTCTTTCACGATTACATTGGATTCAGCTGCGGCTCGTTTTGAATATTATCAGCCGATCACATTTAATGGAGAGCAGCGTATTTTCTCGTATTTATGGGACGGCGCTTATGCGGTGGATGTGTTCAATATCCGCGTGCTTGAGCCTTTGGATACAACTTCACTGACGACGGCCCCTGAATTTGCCTCCATATCCCAGGAAAATGAACTCAAATATTTCGAGAGTAACCCTGTAAAACTTGCAGCAGGCGAGCAGTTCACTTTGAATCTGGATTATAAAAAAACTTCTGATGCCTTGATCACATCTTCACAGGGTGTTCTACCTGTGGCGCCCGTGGATGAGAATACCCCGGGCCGCGTATCGTTGAGCAATTACCTGCCTTATCTTCTCGGCGGGCTGGGAGTTGTGATGATCATCGGCGGCTTTGCTTATTACTGGCGGGCAGGGCGCGGTACATCCAAAAGATCGCGGCGCAGAGCACATGCCCCTGTTGAAAGTGAAGAAAATGACGAAGAATCATATTGTCCGCATTGCGGCGCGCGCGCAAAACATGGTGACCGATTCTGCCGCGTGTGCGGCGGGCGTATCAGGCATCAGGAAGAATAATTAAAAAGACCCTAAAGGCACGCTCCGCGAAAACCTTTAGGGTCTGTAAGTGAAAATAAATGGACCTATCGCCTTTCATTGTCATCGACTTCTTTTACGGCCTTGCTTTTTTCAGCATGGGCTTATTGGTGGCAATGGAGGGCGGCCGTTCCACAGATGCAAGATTGCGGATGGCTTTGCGCCCACTGGCGGGGTTTGGCCTTGTCCATGCGGCGCATGAATGGTTGAGTATGTTCGTCGCAATGGGGCATATTGATCAGAAGCAGTTAGCTGTTATTTCCTTTATTTCGTTAACCTTCCTGGCTTTTTCATTTTTGTCACTGGCCGCGTTTGGAGCTTATCTTGTGCTTGGCAGTGAATCGACCTGGCGGGTAAGTCTCATCATCCCGCTTGGGCTGGAGGCGATCTGGGTATTCGGCTTGCTTTCCTTCAAGGGAGAATATTCTCAGGCAGACCTTGTGGCCATCGCTGATGTGTGGACTCGCTATTCGATTGCCATCCCCGCCAGTCTGCTTGCGGCGGCCGGGCTGATCGTTCAACAGCGTGCTTTTCGACGCGCCGGGCATGTGCGTTTTGGCCGTGATAGTTTATGGGCATCGATTTCTTTTGGGTGGTACGGTCTTGTAGGTCAGCTCTTTACACAACCGAGCCTGCTGCCTCCTTCAACTTTTTTGAATACAGACCTTTTTATAAGCCTGTTTGGTTTTCCTATTCAATTATTACGCGCAGTGACGGCGATTTTTGCTTCTGTATTTGTGATCCGTTTTTTGCGCGCTTTTCAAGTGGAAAGCGACCATAAGATCGCTGAGTTACAGGAAGCGCGTTTGCACGAGGCGCGTCAGCGCGAGGAATTACGCGCGGAACTTTTTCGCAAGGTGGTGGCAGCCCAGGAGTCGGAACGTCAGCGCATCGCGCGTGACCTGCATGATGAAACGGGTCAGTCTCTCACGGCCATTGGCATGGGCTTGCGCGGTCTTGCGGATGAACTGGACAACAAAAAGCAGAACGACACCTTGAGCCAGTTGCAGGCTCTTACATCCGACTCTTTAAAGGAATTGCAGCGCATCATTTCGGACCTCAGGCCTGCGCACCTCGACGATCTGGGTTTGTCCGCCACTTTGAGATGGTATGCAACCCGCCTGCAAGAGTTGACATCCCTTCATGCCCGCGTGGATATCGAAGGCGATGAGCCTGAATTGGATGATGCCGTCAAGATAACGATCTTCCGCATTGTGCAGGAGTCATTGAATAACGTGATTAAACATTCGCATGCCACCACTGTCAACATAAAAATTGATTACAGGCAAAAAGAAGCGCGCATTCTCGTGCGCGATAACGGAATGGGTTTTGATATGGGCTTAGTCCAAAGCCGAATTGGGCGTACTTCTCTGGGGCTGGCCGGCATGGACGAGCGCGCCATGCTAATGGGAGGCGAGGTGCAGATCCATTCACGCCCGAACTATGGCACTGAGGTGGAAGCCAGGATCCCATATGATATGAAAGTGGAGGTACACGATGACACGTCTACTATTGGTGGATGACCACGCAGTGGTCCGCTCGGGGCTGAAGATGCTATTGAGCGGTCATGCTGAATTTGAAATTGTTGGAGAAGCCGCCACCGCCGCTGAAGCCATGCAGTTGGCGGGAGAAACCCATCCCGATGTCATCCTCATGGATATTGGGCTGCCCGACAAAACAGGCATTGATGCCACACGTGAGATCAAGGCGAAGTATCCCGATATCAAGATCGTAGCCTTGACCATTCATGAAGACGAGGAATATTTCTTCCAAATGCTGGCCGCAGGCGCTTCAGGCTATGTTCCCAAACGTGCCGCGCCCGAGGAATTGATTACGGCCATCACTGCCGCCGCGGCAGGCGAAGTGTATTTGTATCCAACCATGGCGAAGTTATTGGTGCGCGATTATTTGAGCGCGGAACGTCCCCCGGAAGAAAGAATAATTTTGGATGGATTAACAAGCCGCGAGCGCGAAGTGCTGACGCATTTGGCGGAGGGTTCAAGTAACGACGAGATCGCTTCGGCGCTGGTCATCAGTTCAAAGACCGTGGAACGCCACCGCGAGAATATCATGCGGAAACTAAATTTACATTCCCGTTCTGAGTTAGTGAGGTATGCAATCCGCAAGGGGATCATTAAGGCATAATCCGTGATGCGTGAAACGTAATGCGTAACCCCGAAGGGGTGTGCTGATTGTAGATATAAATGAGCGCTTTTTCAAATCCCGAAGGGATGACATGATTCAAATTCATGTCATCCCTTCGGGATTTTTTTATTTACCTGAATTGCAATAATCATCCCATCTGTTTCGACTGGCTCTACACATCGCCTTCGGGATTGGCAAATGTGGGGCGAATCACCCAAAGGGAAAAAATGTCTGGGGCGTTCACAGCAGGCAACAGGTCAAGAAAGATGCGTGTGTTCTTCAATCAAGATGGGGGGCGAGCCGAATTTACTTTGTTTTAAGGAAGTCGTATAGTGTAGTCAAGATTAAGAAAAGATAAGAAAGGAGAATGCCATGAACGGTTCAGAAATTGTACTGCTGCTCTTTGTAGTCCGCCTCATCATCCCGTTTGGGTTATTGATGTTGATCGGCGAATGGTTAAGTCGAAAAGAATCCAATTACTGGCTGAAGTGAGGCTGTGATGAACAATACTTCCATTTTCTTTGTGTTGACTGGTTTGCTCGTTCGTTTGATCGTGCCGCTTGCGATCACTGCTGTGTTTGTTTATTTGCTTCACAGACTGGACGCGCGCTGGCAGGCCGAGGCTGTGAAGGAACACAATACTCTGCTTAAAGAAGAATTGATTTGTTGTAAAAAACATGGGCTAACCGTGGAAGAGGTCAGACTCAAGGCTGTTGAAAATGGACAACAATGCTGGCAATTGCTTCGTTTACCCAATGGCTATTTGCAGGAAGATTGCCTCGATTGCGAAGTGTTTCTCACTGCTCCGACCCCGGCCTCTCAACACTCGCACGCCCACATTAATTAGGAGTGATGAAAATGATCTCAAGATTTGAAAAAACATTAATTGCTTTGATGTTTGCCCTTGTATTTGCGGGTGTAACTCTGATTGCCGTTTCCGCGCAGGATGTAACCCCGCCTGTGCAGGATAATAGTAGTGATTGTGCCACATGCCATGAAGATTCCCAGATGAGCTGGCAGAATGGCCCGCATGGAAATGCCAAGTCTGACCCGGTCTTTGTAGCTGCGTGGACTGAACAAGGCAAGCCTGGCGCCTGCCTGACCTGCCATGTCACTGGCTACGATGAAGCCACAGGCACCTGGAAAGAAGACGGCGTGACCTGTGCCGCCTGTCATACCGATGAAGGCGGTCAACATCCAAAGACGACCATGACCGTGGATTCCACCTCGGGAACCTGCGGGACCTGCCACACCGATACACGTTTTGGCTTAAAGGATTGGGAAGGCAGCACACATTACGCACAGGGTATGGATTGTTCCTCCTGTCATGATGCACACAATGCTTCCTTGAAGATCACTATCAATTTGAAGGATCCAACTGCCCCGAGAGATGCATCCCGTTTGTGCATCAGTTGCCATGAGGAAGCCAGTATGAACTTCCCATATTCAAAACACAACCAAGAAGGCATCACTTGCATTGACTGTCATCTTGAACATTTGGAAAATACCAATACAGATATTCACCGGGTCGCTGATCATTCATTCAAAGCAAGTGTGCAGACCTGCAATGCATGCCATGCCGACCAAATGCACACCAATGGAGAAGCGATTGCAACTAAGGCGATTGTGGATATTGCCCTGCCGGTTCCTGCCAATGAAGTTTCACCTGTTTCGGAAACATCTGCCATAACGCCCGAGCCATCCCCGGTTTCACCGTGGGGTTATGCAGGCCTTGCCGCCCTGATCGGCATTGCGGCTGGCATGGTACTTGCTCCCTGGCTCGAACGCTGGTATCGACTTGTATTGAAGAAATCAGAAGAGGTTCGCCATGACGGAAAATAATTTTAGCCGCCGCGATTTCATAAAACTTTCTGCGGTTGGTCTCGCAGTCGCCGCTGGAGCCAAAGCGATCACAAAGGTTGATGCCTCTGAGGGCGCAAAAGGCGAGCATCAATGGGCCATGGTGATCGATCAGGCGAAATGCACAGGCTGCGAACAATGCACTCTCGCATGCAATGCAAACAATGACACCAACCCGGATATTCAATGGAACAAGGTCCTGGATGCTGGCATGATCAATGGCAAACATGTCTATCTGCCCCGCCCTTGTATGCACTGCGAACATGCGCCGTGTGTGGAAGTTTGCATGGTGGGCGCCTCGTATTACCGTGACGATGGCATCGTGATGATGGATTATGACAAGTGCATTGGCTGCCGATATTGTCAGGTTGCCTGCCCGTATGATGCGCGTTCCTTTAACTGGGAAGCCTTTACAGGTGAGAATCCCGCCGTACCCGAATGGGGCGAACCAGAAGTGGAAAGACGTCCGCGCGGCGTGCCGGAGAAATGCTCCTTCTGTTACAACCGCATTGACCGCGGCATGTCTGTTGGCCTCGTCCCCGGTGTCGATGCTGAAGCGACTCCCGCATGTTGTGTGGTTTGCCCAACCGGAGCCCGTGCATTTGGCGACCTCAATGATCCTCATTCGAATGTCAGCCAGATATTGAAGAATCACCCATCCTATCGCCTGCGTGAAAATTTGGGGACGAACCCCCGCGTTTATTATCTACCCGTTGGCGAAGAAGGGATTGTGGAGGGCTAACATGAATATTATTTTCAAAACCATTCGTGACAACATCAAGACCCCTTGGGGCTTGTGGCTCGTGTTTCTGGGGACACTTTTATCAATTGCCTTGGTGGCAGGCCTTTCAGTTTTTTGGTTCGGTCTTTCGATCACCAATCTCACAGACCTTGTCCCCTGGGGCCTGTGGATCACGCTCGATCTCTCGGCAATTTCAGTAAGTGCGGGCGCGTTTAGCTTGTGCGCGGGCGTGTATCTGTTTGGCCTCAAACGCTATGAGCCGATTGCGCGCACAGCAACTTTCATCGGCCTGATCGGTTACACCATGGCCATGCTGGCGCTGATCCTCGATATCGGCCGCCCTGACCGTTTTTGGAAAGCGCTAGTGTTTTGGAATACACATTCCCTGCTGTGGGAAGTGACCATGTGCGTGATGCTTTACCTCACCGTGCTGGTCTTTGAATCCATGCCCATCTTCGCATCCTTTGAATGGCTTCGCAATAGATATCCGCGTGTTGCAGAAAAAATGGCGAAGGCCCATCATTATGCGCCTGTGCTTGCGATCATTGGCCTCGGGCTTTCCAGCCTGCATCAATCATCGCTGGGCGCAGTCTACGGCGTGATCAAAGCGCGTCCCATTTGGTACAAGCCTGAAATGGCTGTGCTCTTCATGTTCTCTGCCATTGTCGGCGGTATTGCGCTCACTCTGCTTGCATCCATGCTTTCAGCACGGTTGACTCCCAAAGCAAAAGTCAGTGACATCCTCATCGAACGTGTTGCGCAGTTTCTTGGCTATTTGATGATCGGTTATTTGTACTTCCGCTTTTGGGATTGGCTTGCCCAAACTTATACCTACGAACCCGGACGCACCGAAGCGTTTGAAATTCTCACCAAAGGGACGCTCTCCTTCAACTTCTGGTTTGGCGAGATGATCTTCGGCGCGCTCATTCCGACCTTCATCCTGCTCTACAAACCCGCGCGTTTATCTCCCCTCTGGCGGATGCTCGGCCTGGCGATGATCGTGGGCGGCGTGGTGGTCTTCCGCTTTGACACGAATATCGTCGGCTTCCTCGCGGTCATCTCCTACCTGCCCGGTGAAACGGTTGTCTCCTACACCTCCTATACCCCCTCGCTTGTTGAATGGGCATCTGCAATGGGGATCGTTTCCTATGGCTTGCTGGCCTTCTCACTCGGTGTGAAATATTTGCGGGTTGTAGATCATCGTATTACGAGCGAAGTTCATGAAACAGTACACGTCGAATCAAGTGATGCTGTGAAAGCATAGCCGTCTACGTTGTAAGTAAAAACCAAAAACGAGTCGTCCGTTTGGACGACTCGTTTTTCTCGTATACCTATTTACTTTCTATTGCTCCGGCGCACCCGCATCAATCCATTCGATGATGTTGTTAAGTTCCTCCGCTGTGAAGTTGGCAAAGTGATCTGCAGATTGGATTTGAATCAAGAGGCTGTTCGCAGAATCGCCGGGCACTATGACTTCGCCGTTATCTCCGCCTTTCATTGTGGCGGCGTATGTGGAGAGGTCGAGTCCTTTGGGAGCCGCGTCGCCTTCAGTATGACAGCCCGTGCATTTGACAGTCATCAGGATTCCAACATAGTTATCGTAGGTTGGGTCGCCTGTTAGCGCAGGCACTTCCAACGCGGGTTCCGGCGGCGGTAACTGGCTTTTGATGATCTCGCGCAGGGCGGGCGCATCAAAGCCTGCGTAGGTGTATACGTTTCCGTGACAGGCAGTGTTGGAACAGAAGGATGTATTGCTTGTGCCGCCAGGATCCTCGGTGGTGTGGCAGTTTGAACATGAAGGACCGATTGCCTGGTTGTGCATGCTGATCCAGTTTGGGTTGAAATGTGTTTCGGGTTCGGGTCCGCGGCTGATCTCGATATTGGTCACAAAATCATCAGCCTTGGCAACAACGGGGATTGAGTGACAGACATTGCATTCAAGGCGCACTGATTCGTTCCTGTCGTTCAAATGTTTGCCATCGTGACAACGGAAACAACCGGGCGAATTAATATGGCCGAGATTGTTCGGGTAGGTGGTCCAATCAATCTTTTGGTCGTGGAAGACCGTGCGATCATAAATTGCCTGGATTTCAGTGACAGCAACCTTGATCGCCTGGCCGTTCTGGCTATAGTAATCAAATAGATTGCTCCTGTAATCTTCTTCAATCGCGGCGATGGCTTTCACGGCTTCGTCGCGTGTTTCGTATTTTGCGCTGAGTACAGCTACAGCCTTTTGATGAATGAGCGGAATGGATGGGTCTATCAGGCCATTTGCCATGGATTCATCCACAGACTTGGAAGGCACTTTGAAACTATGGGTTACACGGTTATGGCAGGTGACGCAGTCCATCTGTTTGAGCTTGCTTTCATCCATTGTGGATGGATCAAACCCGGATTCAACGTCTGTGTATTCGGTGTATGTACCATCCTCGTTGTACTCACGGACGTAGGGAATGGTCTGGTTTAGCTCATCATCTGAATAGTACAGTACTTTGCTGGAAATATGCCAGTGAATACCCCGCGCATTTCCCTGACGGGCATCTTTGCCGCCGGTCTTCATAATGAGATAAACACTTGAAGCGATATTCTCGCGGTCATCTGCGAAGTGATTGATCAAACGCAGGCTGTCATCGGAGAAGGTTTCGGGGCGATGGCATTTTTCGCAGGTATCCAAAGACGGGCGCAGGGCCTGGGCGCGGATGGGATATTCGTAAAGTTTGAAGATCTCGTAGTAGGCTTCCTTGATGCCTTGCGTTTTACGCATTGCCTGATCTAAAAATGAAGCGCGTCCGATATGACATTCCTCGCAGGTGACATTGGAATGCGGGGATTCTTTGAATGCTGTGCTCTGCGGAGGCATGGTATGGCAGGCCGTACCGCAGAATTGGTTTGAGTTGGTGTATTCCCAAGTGTGAATTCCACCAAATGCAATTGCGATGAACAACACGATCAATGTTACAAAGGGGAGAATGAATCTCCAAGGAGGGGAGCCTGGCTGCGGGTAGAAAAATTTTGCCAATCTTTCGCGTAATTTCTTCATGGATCCTCCAAAAATTCAAAACCCTAAAGGTTTTAAAAACCTTTAGGGTTTAATTTCATTGCTACGGTTGCGGCGTTTGCGGGTCGAAAATTTGCGTCTCTGTTAATGGGGTGATCGTAGTGAGCGCCGTTTGTTCAGAGTTGATAAATCCATAGATTCCACCGAGCATGGCAACGGTCAGGATGGCTGCGACAGGGTAGTAGATCATTTGTCGTTTGCGAATGGTTGTAGCGTCGGGTCGGCGGTCTGCAATCCCAGCTTTGATATCCGCCAATTCAAGAGGATGTTCGTGGAGCATTTCAGCTTCAGTTTGCTTGCCGGTGAACATGGCTTTGTTGAAACGTTTGATATGTACGCCATACATATGCCAGATGATGATGGCAAGCACTGCCAGAACAGCTTCGCCGCCGTGTGCCGCTTTCGCAGCAGGAACAAATTCACCGGGAAGATATTTGGTGGAAGTGATCGGGTTCCACATGAGGAAGCCCGTGATGCTCATGACGGCGGTTCCCCAAACAAAAGCCCAATACTCCATTTTTTCTTCAAAGGTGTAACGGCCCATTTGGGGATAGGTTTTGACAAAGCCGATATTGTAAAGCAAAGCCTGAATGCCGTCTTTTGCATCTTGAAACGTGGGCAGCATGGACATCTTGTCTCTGAGGACGAAGGTGCTGTAGCCCATCACAAGCAGATGCCAAACCGAACCGAGCATCATTACAATGGCGGCCGTGTGATGAATGGTACGTAAAACTTCAATGCCGCCGAGAGCCTGGATCACGGATATGGAAATATTCGATGCGGAGAATTTTTGTGGAATTCCCGTCAGACCCAATGTGGTGAAGGAAAGCATCATCACCCAGTGTTCGATACGGCGCGCGATCGGGAAGCGCAGATAGGTTTGGGTTACTCTGTTCATGCGTGTTTTGCTCCTTTCATGCGATTGACGATGCGTCTGTAAATATCGGTGATGATAAAGAAGATCATGCCGCCAAGCACTGCGGGGATGAAGAATTTATAAAAGAGATTGACGTAGTATACGATTGGATAGTGTTCAGGGCTGGGTTCATAGTGACTCATCCATGCGGCGGAGAAATTGGCGGTGGCATCTGGATGACAGCGCTGGCATTTTATCAACAGATTTTCTTTTAAGGCCACGCCAGTTTGCTCATTATTTACTTTGGCGATGTTATGCACACCATGACAATCGGTGCAGACCGGTTTGTTGGTGGGCTGCCCCGGGAATTGCTCCTCAAATAGTTTTACGGTCGTGCCGTGGAAATCAGCTACATAAGAATTGAGCACGTTGGTGGAGATCCCATACTTATCCATGATGGTTGCATCAGTATGACATGTAGCACAGAGGAAAGGGGTGCTGTTTCGGAAAGTGACGGTGGTGGGGTCTTGAATATTATGCACACCATGACAATCAATGCAGGTGGGTACGTCCGTGTTGTTTTCTTCGGTGAGGGCGTTGCCATGTACGCTCGTTTTGTATTGGTCGTAAATGCCGCTGTGGCATTGGGCACATGTTTCAGGAATTTCCACGCGGGCGGAGGAGGTAAGTTCGCCGCTTGTTTTACCGGTCAGGCGTTTTTGTGTGTGTGGGTTGTGACAATCCATGCAGACGGCGGCATTTTTGTTGCCTGCGTCGAATGCGATCTGGTGCACACTATCATGAGCCTTGCTGTATTGTTCCTCGTGACAATCCTTACAGGTCTCCAAAAAGGTTAATGTGAAGTCACGTGTGTTTTTTACTTTTACATCGGGGTGGGGGTAATCACTAATGTCTGTATGGCAGTCTACGCAGTTGATTCCTTCTTCTGCGTGTACTGAAAAGCCAAATTGCGTTGGATTGATGGTGACGGGGAGTGATTCGCTGCCAAGTTTTTTATCGATGCCTTCCTCCTGGTGGCAGGCGAGGCAGAAATCATTGGAAGGTTGATCTTCCTGATAAGAGTGAGCCGCCTGGGCGGGCGATGCAAAAAAGGCTAAGGCGAAGATCAAAAGCCCGAGGCCGAGCAGCAGGACTACGGTCCAGATTTGAGGCGGGCGGGTCTGTATCCTTTGGCGCATTACGTTCTCCTTAATAAATAAATGTAATTTCCCTATTATAGTCGGAAAAATATCATGGGGCGAATGCCCCATTGTAAAATGGGATGCACATGACAAACAGTGCTGAATATCACTGTTTTGCTGTGATTGTTAAGAATTCATAATGTAAGGATAAAAAAGATGGCGGATGCATGTGCATCCGCCATCTTTATAAACCCCCGATAAATTGAATTACTGAGCAGGAGCGGGTACTTCGGGGCGTGTGTACGTGCTCACGTCACCACCGAGGTCTTCGATCGAGTCGATCAAGATCTGGATGATGTACTTGGGGTTGTGAACGTATCCACCGCCATCCTTCTGGCTGTATTGATAGTCAAAAGCAGCTCTGAGCAAGCGAGGAGTCCAGGTGGCATAAGCCTTGCCATCCGCGCCGAAGAAGTACGGGTAGGCGGCGGCGTTATATTCAATTGCTCCGCCATTCGCTGCTGCGTAGACCTGAAGCTGGGCGTAGAGGGCTTCGGCGAGGGTATCAACTTCACCCTTGATGCCTTCTGTTACATCGCCATCGCCATCGTAATCCACATCGGTCTCGCGGACTGCTGCTGGGTCTGTGGTGCTGTGACAGGTTTCGCAGGTTTCGACCTTGGGTTCGAGGGCATGGACGTCGTGACAATCCTGGCACTTGTTCATCTTGCCGTCTTTGTCGGCATGCATGTTCTGACCGACATATTCCTTGCCTTCGTACTGATACGCGCCTTGAACCTCACCACCGAAGATGGTAGCGCCTGCGGCGAAGTAGTGGATGTTCTTGAAGCGAATCTTTGCGTCGACCGCATCCGCATCCTTGCCTTTGAGGGCGTTGTTCACACTGGTGGTGGATTCGCGTCCCATATGGCAGGAGATACACAGGTTGCCATCGTCAGCCACGAAGTTGCCATCGGCATCCTTGCCGCCAAAACTGACTGTCTTTCCACTTGGGAAGACAACGCTTTTAACTTCATAGCGGTTGGGCCAGTTGGCTTCGTCATGGCAGGTGGAGCACAGGAAGCCATTGCTGGAGGGCATGGATTGAACACCGGTTGTGGAGGTTGAGCCAGTGGAGGTCACAACGGTTGTGCCACCGTCTTTGAGGAAGGTGGGCAAGCCCTGAGCAGTGTGGCATTTCACACAGCCGAAAGGCACTGTGTAGAGGGGGTTACCATCATTGTCGAAATCCCAATCGCGGAAGGCCAGGGTGTCGCCAGCGAAGTGGCCTGCATCGGTGCGGGCAAGTGTGCTGGTGTCACCACCGAGGTCGGCAATCGAGTCGACGAGCAACTGGACGATGTACTTGTTGCCGTGGGCAAACGCACCGGGATCCTTGATGGATACCTGATAGTTATAGGCGGCTTTGAGCAGGCGGGGTGTCCAATTCTTGTAGGCGTTCGGGAAGATAGCTTCGCCTTCGTCTACTGTGCCATTGGCATTTGTGTCTGCAAAGAAGTAAGGATACGCGGCAGGATCGTAAACGATCGCGGCGCCAGCCTTATCAGCAGCGTACTTCTGGATCTCAGCAAACAGGTTGCCCTGCAAGCCTTCGATTTCATAGTACATGCCTTCTTCCATGTCGCCATCGCCATCATAATCAGGCGTGGAGGAGACCATGCGGACGTTCTTGAGGTCTTCAACTGTGGCAACATCTTCGTGACAGGTCGCGCATTGTTCAACCTTCACCTTAAGGGTGTGGGGGTTGTGGCAGCCTGTGCAGGAGTCGTAGCCTTCGACGTGAGTATTCTTCGCATCGTAGCTCATGCCTTCATATTCATAACCGCCATGAGTCATGCCGCCATAGAGAGTGGCAGCAGCTGCGTAGTAGTGAACATTGCGGAAGCCAAAGAAGACATCTTCGCCTTGATCATCCTTGATCGGGGCGACGACAGCATCCATATCAGTGGCGGCAAATTTTTCGATCTGCGCATCAACACTGACCTTGGACTCACGTCCCTGATGACATTCCATACAACGGACATCATCACCAGCGGTGATCTCAACACCGGATGGGAACATGACTGTGGTCTTGGAAATGGTACCGGCATTGTGACAGGCTACGCACTGCACGCCTTGAGCATGGTCGGCAGGTACAGCAGCGTCAACTTTACCGGCTTCGGAACCATCCACGCCGAGGTAATCTTGATAACCATCACTGGTATGGCACTTGGCACAGAATACCGGAACACCATCGGGATTTTCAGCGGCATCATCCCAGTAGCGGAAAGGTTCACTGGCCACATCAGCGTGAGCGGAGCCTTGCCATTCGGCCAGATAAGGGGTATCTGGAATCGGAGCAGTAACAGGGGCTTCTGTTGCTTCCGAAGTTGGTGCAGTGGTTGGGGTGGTGCCACAGGCGGCTAAAATTGCACCCACAACGATCATTACACCGAGCAAAATAAGTATTTTCTTGAAATTCATTGTAGTATTCTCCTTTTTGTGAAGCGGGACAAAGATTCAATTCAATATATTTCGAGTGGCTGCCTCCTCACGTTGAAGTAATGTCTGCTTTGGCTTTAAGAGCAATTACCTCGGAATTCTAAGCATTTTGAACATTAAAAACAAGTTAATTTGCCATAAAAGCCATATGACAAAAGTCACGACAATTTAGATGAACTCTATAGCTTTTCGGTTTTCGGTATTTTGTTATATACAAATATAAGCATGAAATACTCCAAGATTCTTTTATTATGGCACGGATGGCTATTATGTTTGATCGGGTTTTATTGGTCACTCGGATCATCCAAACCCAGGTCTGGGATTGCAGATTCAATCTCTTCGGGGCTTTGACCTGCTTCCAGGCGATCCACCACTTCATCAAATTCAGCCGGCAGATGCTCGCCTGTTTCAGCTCCCATTTTACGCATCATCTGGCCGAGGGCTTTGGGGTCATCTTCAATACCGTCAAAACCGGGGAAGTCATTAGCCATGGATTCCATGCGGCTGTCATCTGATTTGGCGATGCGCACCCTGGTCATACGGCGGCGGACGTTTTCGCTTTCGCAGTGTGAGCAATGGACGGGCTTCCTGCCGTATTCACTGAAAGTCATGAAAACTTCAAATCGTTTTTCGCAGTTGTTGCAGATAAAGTCATAGGTGGGCATCAATCTATTTTACTGCGAATCAGGCTGAGGCGCGAAAGAAGCGGCGCGTCTCTTTGGTAAAATAAAGCATGCCTACTACATTCAATCTCCGCAAGCCCAGTCCGCTTCTCATTGTTATTTCAGGTCCATCTGGCGTTGGCAAAGATTCTGTTGTACAACGCATGATCGAACGCGGCTTCCCGTTTCATTTTGTGGTTACGGCTACAACGCGCGATAAGCGCGAAAATGAAGCAAACGGAAAGGATTATTGGTTTGTTTCAAAAGATGAATTTGCGCGCATGATCGAAGAGAATGAATTGATCGAATATGCGATCGTATACGGCGATTACAAGGGTATTCCCAAATGGGAGGTCCGTGAAGCATTGGCCAGCGGACAGGACGTGGTGATGCGCATTGATGTGCAGGGCGCCGAAAGTGTGCGAAAACTTGCGCCCGAGGCTTTGTTGATCTTCATTACCTGTGAAAGCGAAGAGGAACTTGAGCGCCGTTTACGTGAACGCAAAACTGAAACTGCCGATTCCCTCTCCCTGCGCATTGCCACGGCGCGCAAGGAATTGCAGCGCATCGAAGCCTTTGATTATGTGATCGTCAACGAGGATTTTCATTTGGATGATACAGTGAATAAAGTGCGCGCCATTATCTCTGCTGAACATTTACGTGTGCAGCATCGCAAGGTGACATTATGAATCAACTTCCCGCATCACCTCTTGATCCTTCGACAGGCTCAGGACGGCGCATTGAGCCTGCTCCTGAACCCCAGGCAGTGAGTGTGGCGATGCCATCGCTCGTGCCCAAGGTGACCTATACCCTGATCGGGTTCACTGTATTCGTTTATGTTTTACAGTTGTTGAGTGTGGCAGTCTTTGGATATGCCGCTGGTCAGGTTGACTGGCTTGAAGTATACGGCGCGCGTTTTAATGCAGCCATCCGCATGGGGGAGTTGTGGCGCTTTATTACCCCGGTATTTTTGCACGGTTCCATGCCGCATATTTTCTTCAACATGTATGCGTTGTTTTCCATTGGCTCGTTTATGGAGAAGCAGTTCGGATATGGCAGGTTTGCATTGTTGTATTTTCTTGGCGCCTTTTCAGGAAACGTATTTTCATTCCTGTTGACCGGTGAAAACGGATACTCTGTGGGCGCATCCACGGCGGTGTTCGGATTGGTCGCGGCACAGTTGATCTTCTTTTACCAGAATCGAAAACTATTTGGCAGTTTTGCGCGCCAGGCAATCAGCAACTCAGTTTTTATTATTGCCATCAATTTATTTATCGGCTTATCGCCCGGCATTGATAATTGGGGACACGTCGGCGGCCTGCTTGGCGGCGCGATCTTCGCCTGGTTTGCCAGCCCACGCTGGGAAGTAGTGGGCACGTCCTTTGGGTTGAAATTACAGGACCAACGTGAATTTCGCGAGATCGTTTTGGGCGCAGGATTGGTGGTTATTATTTTCGGCATGTTGGCAGTCTGGGGGATGTTTTAAGAGGCAGTGATGAAATAAAAAAAACGCAGCCAATATTGTGGCCGCGTTTTTGATTCCAGAATTGATTAACTCATATGTGCGAGTCTTGGGTCAAGCGCGTCGCGCAGGCCATCACCCAGGAGATTGAATGCCAGCACTGTCAACATAATTGCCAGACCGGGAAAAAAAACAAGGTGCGGGGCAGTGAAAACCTGATTGCGTTCCGAGCCAAGCATGGCGCCCCATTCTGGTGTGGGCGGTTGCGCACCCAGTCCAAGGAATGACAGCGCCGCAGCGTCGAGAATTGCGGATGCAATACCGAGCGTGCCTTGCACGATCAACGGGGTCAATGCATTGGGCAAAATACGTTTGAAGAGAATCTCGTAGGTGTTCCCGCCAAGGGCGCGTGAGGCTGAGACATAATCCATTTCGCGAATGGAAAGCACACTGCCGCGTACCACGCGAGCATAGGCCGGGATGGAGACGATGCCGATTGCAATCAAAGCATTGATAAGCCCCGGGCCAATAACGGTGACAATTGCAATGGCTAAGAGTAATGAGGGGAAAGCCAGTAACACGTCCATGACGCGCATAATGATATTATCGACCCAACCGCCAAAATAACCACCAAGCGCACCAAGGACGGTACCAATAACGATGGCAAAAGAAACCGTGGAGAGGCCGATGATTAAGCTCAGGCGCGCGCCATACAACATGCGGCTGAATTCGTCGCGGATATTGCCGTCTGTTCCCATAATATGCTGAGGCTGGTCTTGCGGACACCCTAGCATATGAATGCAGGGAGCAGAGCGCTTCTGAATATTCTGTGAGGGTTTAACATCCAACATGGACAGAATTGGGCTGTAAGGAGCGATCCATTGAGCGGTAAGCGCGATCAATATCAAAATAGCCAGAATGATCATGCCAACAACGGATGATTTACGGCGGAAAAGTCGTCGTCTAGTGATTTGCCAGAGACTCACCGAGTCAAGGGAGAGGGCTTCAGTGTCCAGTTTGAGAGGAGATACAGTTTGGGTGGTCATGATCAGTCCCTAGTTAAGGCGGATGCGGGGATCGAGATAAGCGTAGGAGACATCCACAATCAGATTCAAAGCAACAAAGAACATTGCGATTACCACAGTAAATCCCTGCACGATGCCATAGTCACGGGCTGTGATGCCATCATACAGAATACGTCCTACTCCTGATAAATTGAAAACAGTCTCTGTCAATACCGCGCCGCCCAGGAGCCCGCCTAATGATAAACCGATCACGGTAGCCAGTGGTAATAGCGCATTGCGAAAAGCATGTTTCATGATTACGGCGCGGCGAACCAAACCTTTGGCGCGCGCTGTTCGAATGTAATCCTGCCCAAGCACTTCCAGCATGGAGGAACGTGTCATACGAGCGATCAGCGCCATGGGAATTGTGCTAAGCGCGAAAGCGGGAAGAATTAAATGAGTGACCGCATCCTTGAGCACTTCCCAATTGCCGGTGAGCAGGGCATTGAAAATATTCATTCGGCTAAAGAAATCTGAAATATTGTAGAAAAAAGAGCCTTTGGCAAGTTCCAATCCCCATGTTTCAAAAAATGGAATGGTAATGAGTCCGGGGGAAAGACGGCCCGATGGTGGCAGTTGAAATGGCGTGTCTTTTAATGCAAGTGCGAAAATATAGGCAAGCATTAAACCCAGCCAGAATACAGGCATGGATACGCCGACATTCGCCCACATCATGGTAACCACATCCACCCAGGAATTATGGCGGACTGCAGAGATCACACCCAATGGAATCCCAACGAAAATACTGACTAAAAGCGCTGCAAAACTTAATTCGACAGTGATGGGCAGACGCTCCATCAATAACTCAGTGATGGGCTTGGAATAGCGGAAGGAATTTCCAAAATCACCATGAGCGATTTCATTAACATATACCCCAAATTGAATTGGGATGGGTCTATCCAAACCATGACGATGGTTGAATTCATCACAGACCACTTTGGTGGCTTTTTCCCCCAACATGGCACGGCACGGGTCACCAGGGATCAGGCGCGCCAACGCGAAAGTGGCAAATAATATGCCAAATAATACGGGAATACTGAGAAGGAGTCTTCTAAGAATATAAGTAGTCATGACAATTTTGGGAGACCCCCGACAAGATTTTTCTTATCGGGGGTCTAATAGACATACTCGATCTTGAGCTTACTGAGGCGGAGGGGCGTTTAGGAATGTACCAAACAAACCACTCCAGTAAGAGAACGCACCCGTGTTACCGGTGTGGAGAGGATTGGCTGCATCCCATTGAATGGAGAGTGAAGATACCACGTCGTTCGCATCAAGCGCTGAACCGTCGTGGAACAACACGCCTGGGCGCAGGTGGAAAACCCACTCGGTCAGGTCGTCGTTGACTTCATATGATTCAGCCAAAGCCGGCTCCACTGCTGTGCCACCAGTTTCGTAGCTCAACAGGGACTGTGTCACCTGTTCGCAGGCACGCAGGGACTCGCCGTCGGTCTCATCAGCACAATACAATGAGATTGGTTCGGCGTTCTGCATCCAGACGAAAGTGTCAGTACCATTGGACATAACTGAGAATTCTTCATTGCCAAGCGGGCTGGCGAATGCGCCTTCAACAGAGGCTTTGAAAGCCAAAGCAGAGCCACCATGGGCAACAGGGATCATTGGAACATGGGTGCGAATGGCGTTGTTGGCGGTGGTGTAGAAGGGTTCACGGTCAGCATCAGATGCCAACTGGGCGCCCTGGGTCAAAGCTTCGGTGATGTCATCGAACTTATCGCCAAATTGTAATGAAGCGCCAGCACCGAAGTGGTAACCAAGGAAGTTGGTTTGGTCAGGATAGTCAGCGCCCCAGCCGAGCATGTGAATGCCCTGCAATTGACCAGCGTCAGCGGCAGCGAGGAAGGCGCCAGATTCCAGCACCTCGATGTTGAGAGTGATGTTTAGGTTCTCTTTCAATTGAGCCTGAATATCCTGAGCCACAACATTCGGGTCAGGCAGGTAACCGCGCACAACATCGCGATAGTTCAAGACTGTCTCGAAGCCATCTGGATAACCGGCCTCAGTAAGCAAAGCCTTTGCAGCGGCAGCATCGAAGCCATACCATTCGTCACCAACACAACCGTTCGGGATAACGCAAGGTGTGAAGTGGGAGGCAACTTCTGAACCAGCCGGGTAGAAGTTATCTACGATGCGCTGGCGATCAATACCCATGGCGATAGCCTGGCGTACCTGCTCGTTGGCCAAAGGATTCGTGCTGTTGTCAAAGCCTTCAACCAGTGGATTGTTGTTGAAGGCGATGTACATGATGTTGAGAGCCGGGCGATTGTATAGCGCGAGGTTTGAATCACCTTCGACTGTAGCAAAATCGTCAGGACCAACGTTGTCGATGCCGTCAACGGTACCAGATTGGAGTTCAAGCAAGCGCTGGGCAGATTCAGTACCCCAACGGAAAACGAGGGTGTCTGCGCCAATGTTCTCCCCCCAATAATTGGGGTTCTTCTTTAAGACCAATTGGTTGCCGCGTTCCCATGATTCGATCATGTACGGGCCGGTGCCGATGGGTTTCTCAAGCAAATCGCCGTTGCCGCCAGTGGATTCGAGATATTCAGAGGGCTGGACAGCAAAAGATGTAAAGGCGATTTTCGATGGGAAGGCAGGATCAGGCACACAGAGTGTGATCTTGACGGTCAATTCATCCACTGCTTCAATGGATTTGAATTCACCACCGTAATCGCAATCAGGCGATTCGACCATCATGCCTTCATAGGCGGCAGGCGCTTCTGTAGCAACAGGAGCCTCAGTAACAACTGCAGGGGCCTCGGTCGCCACAGGCGCTTCGGTTGCTGGAGTGCCGCATGCAGCAAGCATAAGGCTCGCAAGCACTACCAGCGAAAGTAAAACAGAAAGGTTTTTTTTCACGTTCTCCTCCATAGAGAATTTTGATTTGAGATTAATTTGATGGATGTAGGGAAAAGGGGATCAGCACTCTCAGGGCAAGGCACCTCCTTTCAAAATTGTAATGAAATTATACACTACCACACAGGTAGTGGGTGACCAATTCCATTTAACCCTACTTTGGAGGGGTCTTTGGGCCACAGCCCGGCGATCTTCTCCCCACACTTTGGACATTTTCCTGCGCTTGTAATCTTATAGTCGCGGATGACGTACCCGCTTCGCTTCACAAGCTGAATACTGCATTGTGGGCAATGAGTATCTTCATACTCCCCGACATTCCCCGCTAAATTCCCTGCATATACATATCTCAAGCCAGCCTCACGCCCGATCTCTGCCGCGCGTAATAAAGTCCTGGAATCTGTATTATCAGGATCGGTCATTTTATAATCCTTATGAAAAGCAGTTACATGCCACGGAATATCCAGCGATAATCCTGCAAGAAAACGGGCTGCGTCCCATAGCTCTTCATTTGAATCGTTAAATCCTGGAATGACCAAAGTCACCACTTCCACCCATAGCCCCATTTCACGCGCGCGTTTGATCCCATCTAAAGTGTGCTGCAACACCCCGCCTAACTTACGATAATTTTTGTCGGTCATACATTTCAAATCAACTTTATATGCATCCAGATATGGCCGCAGATATTCCATCACCTCAGGTGTATTGTTTCCATTGGACACGTACGCGCACATCAACCCCGCTTGCTTTGCTTCTCTGAAAATCTCCACTGCCCATTCGCTTGTAATCAATGGTTCATTGTATGAAGAGACCACCACCGAAGCATTGGTCCTTCTCGCATGTTCCACCATTTGTATGGGTGTGATCTTTCTCACCAATTGAGCCGACGCATCGGAATCAGGGTCGCGCATGGCTTGGGAGGTCAACCAATTTTGACAATAGCCGCAATGGTAATCACAACCCAGCATTCCGAATGTCAGCGCATTCGTTCCTGGCATTACATGTGAAAATGGTTTTTTCTCAATTGGGTCGCTTTGCAATGCGCCAACATATCCCCATGGCACGCGCAGTTTTCCGCCCTCATTGAATCGCACCTGGCAAATTCCGCGCTTGCCCTCGCGTATCAGGCAGTGATGTCCGCACGCGTGGCAGCGCAGCGAGTTATCTTCCAATGACTCATATAACTCGCCTTCAACTGTCAAACTATCCAATAAATTTGCAAGTGAGCTCATTGTATCTCTCGTACTGCGACATCAGGGACGTACCGCAAGATTTATCTTGCGAGCAGGGAATTTCACCGCTCAAATACATGCAACGTGAACGTTGCGGTACAAAATTATCATGCGACATAAATGTCGCGATACTGTTTATAATATGTCGATGCTAACTGTAATCATTCAGGCAGGCGGGCAATCCTCCCGCATGGGCGAAGATAAAGCCTTGAAACCTTTTCTGGGCCGTCCGCTGATTCAACGCGTGATCGACAGGCTGACTCCAATTGCAGATGAATTGATTGTAACGACGAATCGCCCTGCTGAATATGGATTCCTTAACACTTCGAGAGACTCAATGCAGCGTCTGCGCCTCGTGCCTGACCTCAAGCCTGGGCGCGGCGCACTGGGCGGACTCTACACTGCAATCGCTTCTGCGGCTCACCCATTCGTAGCAGTGGTGGCTTGCGATATGCCTTTCGCGAGTCCAATATTTTTCGGAGGCGCGCGCAGGCTCATGGTCGAAGAAGAAGCGGATGTTGTCATCGCAAAAACGGACGAAGGCTATGAACCTCTACATGCATTGTATCGCCGTGAGACTTGTCTTCCTGCAATTGAATCAGCGATCGATGCGGACCAATGGAAAGTCATTGCGTGGTTTCCAAAGGTTAAAGTGCGCGAGTTAAGTTTGCAAGAAGTAAAGGAATTTGATCCCTTGGGTTTGTGCTTTTGGAATCTAAACACTCCTGAAGAATTTATTGAAGCCGAGAAGCGCGCCCAACTAACAGACTAACAAACTACCTAACTATCAAAACTGGACAGGGCGCGTGCGCCACAACTTTTTGGCTTGTACTTCCGAGCAACAATCCAGCCAGTGTTCCTAATCCGCGTGAACCCATTACGATCACATCACTCTTGCGTGTCGTAGCCACGTCGATGATCGCTTCTGCTGCCGGGCCTTCGATCAACTCGCTGTGAATTTGGCAGGGAATGTCTCCCACTGCATCGACAGCTTTTTGCATGATCGCTTTCGCCTCTTTCATGCGCGCATCAATGGCGTATTGCATGTTAGGCTCGCCAAGATAAGGTGGAATGAAATCATAGACCACCACAATGCGAATTTCTTTTGATTTCATGGTGCGTGCCAGGTCTGCGGCGGTACGCGCGGCATGCAGGGCGTGTTCGGAACCATCTACAGCCAATAGAACTTTTTCAAACATGTTATCTCCTTTTGTGTAGGGTACAATTTCAGTATACAACGCCAATGTCTGAATTTCATTAAAGGAGTCTTGCATGTCTCTAAATCTCGACCTTATTCGTCAACAATTTCCGTCACTTAATCGCCCCGCTGTTTTCTTTGATAACCCGGGTGGAACGCAAATTGCAAAACAAAGCCTGGAGCGCATCAATAAATATTTACTGGAAAACAATGCCAATCACGAAGGCATGTTCGAGACCAGCCGAAAATCTGACGAGACTTTACATGAGGCTCACGCTGCCGTGGCTGATTTTCTCAACGCAGAGCGGCCTGAGGAAATTATCTTTGGCAATAACATGACCACGCTTTCCTTATATTTTTCGCGCACGCTGGCGCGCAATTTAAGCGCAGGTGATGAGATCGTTGTTACGCGGCTTGATCATGATGCAAACATTTCTCCGTGGATGCTGGTGGCGGAAGATAAAGGCTGCAAGCTCACCTGGATCGATATAGATGTGGAAGACGGCACGCTCAAAGTGGATGAGTTTGCCAAAGCCATGGAACGCAAACCAAAGATTGTTGCGTTTGGATATGCTTCGAATGCCTTGGGCACGATCAACCCTGTGCGTAAGTTGACGAAGATGGCAAAGGAAGCAGGCGCATTGGTTTATATTGACGCGGTGCAATACGCGCCGCACGGTCCCATTGATGTGCAGGATCTGGGATGTGATTTTTTGGTTTGCAGCAGCTATAAATTTTTCGGTCCCCACGCCGGTGCTTTGTATGGAAGATATGATCTGTTGAATGAATTGAAACCATACAAAGTCCGCCCTGCATCCAATGAATTGCCTTATAAATTTGAAACAGGCACGCAGAATCACGAAGGCATCGCAGGCGTGTTGGGTGCGTTGGAATATTTCGAGTGGATCGGGAATCAATTCGGAGGGGATCAAGCCCAGGCGTGGAAAGAAGCGGGTTTCACTGGGCGCAGGCTGGTGTTCAAGCAGGCCATGTCTGCATTGAAGGCCTATGAGTTTGAGTTATCCCGCGCGTTGATCGAAACGATCCAATCTGTCAAAGGCACGCGCATTTATGGTCTCACAGATATGAAACGGTTGGATGAACGCGTATCAACAGTTTCATTTACGCTTGAAGGTAAACATCCAAATGATGTTGCCAAACAATTAGGTGATGCAGGCTTCTATGTTTGGGATGGACATTACTACGCGCTGGCTGTCGTTGAACGATTAGGCTTATTGGATTCAGGCGGAATGGTGCGGGTGGGCGCGGCGCATTACAACACGCTGGATGAGATTGCAAGGTTTGGGGAAGCGTTGGGGAAGATCAGTAATCAGTAATTGATGATCAGTGACCAGAAAAGAGGATGGACGATTATCATTCATCCTCTTTTTATTTAACCGAGAACAACCAGGCCAAGCGGTTCGATGGTGATATTTTTTTGCGGAGAGATATTGCTTCGTCCATGCAAAGGTTTTTTGTTTTGAACAGCATACCGCTCGATGATATGAGACGGAATGATTTGCGGCTCTTCGGAGAAATTCGCAAAGATGATTGCACGTTTGCCTGCATGAACGCGAGTATAGCCAAGGATATGTTCACTCTCAGTTTGGATGACTTCCAACTCGCCTCCCGCAAATACCTCATGCTGTTTTCGCAATTCGATCAGCATTTTCAACCCTTGAAAGACTCGTCCCTCCACAGTGTTGACATCATTTCGTTTTGCATACTTCTCCCAATCTGCCCGCGGACGATGCACCCAGCGGCTGTCTCTTTCGTGAGCGGGGTCGTCTTGGTAGGTATGGTCGTTGAGCGTTCCAATTTCGTCACCAAGATAGATCAGGGGAATACCACCAATCGTGAGAATCACTCCATGAATTAATAAGATGCGGCGGATGGCAAGTTCCACTTCATTTGCGCCTTCCTCATACAAGGCTTTTTCCAGGCCTGCAAGTGAAGCGCATGTGCCGCTGATACGGCAATCGCCAGTGAGTGGGTTTTCCTGAAAGGGCAGGCCGCGCGCAAAACTGCCCTCGAACTTGCCGCGATAGAACTCGTTGAGAAAGCGGCGATGGTCATTGCCGTTCACTCCAAGCATGGCGGCGTCTTTATCTGAGAATGTCCAACCAATATCATCATGGACGCGCACGTAATTGACCCACGCAGTTTCAGGATGAATTTTGAAACGAGTCCCCAATGCCTGGGATAGCAGATTTACTTTTCGCGTGGCGAGGGAATTCCATATCAATGCCATCAACAGCGGATTGTATGAAAGCTGGCATTCATCTGGCGAAATATATTTCACGACATCATCAGGATGTACGATGGCTTCGGATTTAAATATTAACGCCGGTGACGCAATGCGGGCGACGACATTAAAGGCTTGTATCAATGTATGTGCCTCGGGCAGGTTTTCACAGCCAGCGCCAAGTTGTTTCCAAATGAATGCAACTGCATCGAGGCGTAGAACTTCGACTCCCTGATTTGCAAGGAAGAGCATTTCCTCGGCCATACGGTTGAAGACGGCGGGATTGGCATAATTCAAATCCCATTGATAGCTGTGGAATGTCGTCCATACCCAGCCGCCATCTTTGAATAGATTGGAAAAAAAAGTAAATGCGCCTTGGTGTTCTTCGGGGAATATTTCCCTGAGATTCTGCTCATAGCGGTCGGGCATTTCCCGGCTGGAAAAGATGCGATAAAAATCCATGTAATCTTCATCGCCTGCTTTGGCACGCTCAGCCCAAAGATGTTCATCCGATGTGTGATTGAAAACCAAATCCACAACCAGGCTGATGCCTGCGGTGCGTAATGCGCGTGCAAGAGATTTAAGCTGTTTCATCGTACCCAAAGGCGGATGGATCTCGCGATAACTGCTGACCGCATAGCCGCCATCGTTTTCGCCCTCAGGCGCTTTAAACAATGGCATTAGGTGCAGATAGGTAAGGCCGAGTTCCTTGAAGTATGGGATTTTGGATTTTATGCCTTCGAGATCATTTGCAAATAAATCAACGTAACAGACTCCGCCCAGCATCTGGTTCGACTGAAACCAGAGCGGATTCTTCTCCCGGGCATTATCCAGTTTGCGTAAATCAATGGTGCGGCTGAACCATGAACGCGCGATGCTGATGAGCAGATCTTCGAGATGATAAAAGAAATCATAACGGTCGTTGTAAATTTCAAAATATAAATGAAAGAGCGCGGGGAAGTGTTTTTGCAGGCGCGTTGAAAAGACCTGCCAGCCTTTGGGGTCTTTTCCGATCTTTTCCTTTAGATTTTCCTCCAAACGCGGAAGAAGACGATTAAGAGTCTTTTGGGATTCTTTCTCAAGCATGATATTCTAATTTTTCAAGCAGGAAATGGTTGCTGTTATTTTTCATTTCAGCATTTGCAGCCATAAATAGGAATAAGGCTGAAGAGACATTATTTCGGCGAGTGTATGGGTATGGGCGGCAAAAAGATCCAAATATGTTTTTTGATATTCCATCGGGAGTCTTAGCGTTTCGGTAGATGAACTCAAGTTATTGATAATCAACATGGTGTCGTCATGATGTTGACGGATGTACACAGCAACTGCGGAATTATCTGTTTCAACCCATTCCATGCTGCTGCCCCCAAATGCATCATGTTTTTTGCGGACTGCGATCATGCGTTTGATGGAGCGGAATAATGAATCAGGGTCATTGATCTGGCTGGCAACATTTACATGTTGATATCCCAATTCTCCTTTGACGAATTCTGAAAAAGGTTTACCCGTTGAGAAACCAGCATTTGGTGAATTGTCCCATTGCATCGGCGTGCGGACTCCGTTGCGGTCGAACAGGTCGAGATTGTCACCCATGCCGATCTCATCGCCGTAGTAAATTATCGGTGAACCGGGCAGTGTGAATAAAAGGGAATTTGCAAGTTCGATCTTGCGGCGGTCATTATCCAGCAGAGACGCAAGGCGGCGGCGAATGCCGAGGTTGAGTTTCATACGCGGTTCGGGTGCGTATTGTTCCCACATCCATTGGCGTTCTGCAGGTGTGACCATTTCAAGCGTGAGTTCATCGTGATTGCGCAGGAAGGTACACCACTGACAATTTTCCGGGATGGGAGGCGTGCGGCGCATGATCTCTGCCATGTCTTCGTAACGTCCCTTTTTGAGCGCCATATAGATGCGCGGCATGATCGGGAAGTGAAAGCCCATATGGAATTCATCGCCATCGCCAAAATACGGGCGCACATCCTCAGGATATTGATTGGCTTCGCAAAGCAGAATGCGGCCCGGGTAATGCTCATCCATAAAGGAACGTAATTTTTTCAGATAGATGTGTGTTTCAGGCAGGTTTTCGCAGTTGGTGCCTTCGCGCTCAAACAGGTAGGGAACTGCGTCAGCTCGAAAGCCATCAACTCCCAGGTCCAGCCAGAAGCGGGCTATATCAAACATTTCCTCTTGAACTCTGGGATTATCGAAATTCAAGTCAGGCTGGCCGGCGTAAAAACGATGCCAGTAATATTGACCAGCTTTTTCATCCCATGTCCAGTTCGATGGCTCGGTATCCACAAAGATGATGCGCGCGTCTTTGTATCTTTGGTCGGTGTCGCTCCAGACGTAATAATCTCGATAGGGCGAGTTGCGGTCTGAGCGTGATGCCTGGAACCAGGGATGTTCATCAGAGGTGTGATTCAGCACAAGGTCCATGACGATGCGGATGTTTCGGTCATGAGCAGCCTGGATCAATTCCTTGAGGTCATCCAATGAGCCGAAAGAATGATCCACACTGTAATAATCTGCTATATCGTAGCCATCATCTTTGCGGGGCGATGGATAAATTGGCATGAGCCAGATGCAATCCACGCCAAGAGTCTGGATGTAATCCAGTTTTTCTATTAATCCATGCAAGTCGCCATATCCGTCGCCATTACCGTCCTTAAATGCGCGCACAGAGATTTCGTAAAAAACAGCGTTTTTGTACCAAAGATTTTCCATGTTTTTTTATTCAAAAAATGGACTGGTTGCCCAGCCCATTTTGTTTTATTATCCTTTGACTGAGCCTGCGAGCAATCCGCGAACAAAGAAGCGCTGCAGGGCGAAGAACACCGCAAGCGGCAATAACATGCTGACGAAGGCGCCGGAGGTAAGCAGGTGCCAATCCTGTCCCTTTTCGCCGACGATGGATGCCAATGCATAGGTAACCACGCGGCTCTTGTCTCCTAAAAAGACCAGGGCGATCAGGTAGTCATTCCAAACCCACAGGAATTGGAAAATGGCGAAGGACGCCAAAGCTGGCACGGAGAGCGGTAGGATCAATCTCGTAAAGATCGTAAAATTAGATGCGCCATCGATGTATGCGGCTTCAAGCAGATCGCGCGGCAGAGTGCTCATGTAGTTGAAAAGCAGATAGGTGGCCAGGGGCAAGCCAAAGCCGGTATGCGCGAGCCAGATTCCCAAAAAGGTTCCATTCAAATTCAACTTGGTATAGTCCTGCAAAATTGGCACAAGCGAAATCTGCAAAGGCACAACAAGGATGGCGACCACCATGGTAAAGATCAATCCGCGTCCGGGGAAATTCAGCCAGGAAAAACCAAATGCCGCGAAGGCTGCGATCAGGATTGGGATGATGGTAGCTGGCACAGCAACGGCAATGGAGTTGAGAAATGCATCACTTAAGTTATTGCCCTTACGCACAATCTGATTCCCACTGGCGTCTGTAAAGCTGATCTCCTTTCCTGATAAGACAGACTGGTAGTTTTCAAGGGTCAAGGGTTTGAAAAAAAAGCCAACCCATTCTTCTTCTGTCACGATGACGGTGCGTGTACGCTTGTTGCCATACCAGGTCAGCATACGACCGTCAGGCAGGGTAACCCCCTGCCGCAGTTCCTCAAATGTGGCGGTGATTCCTTCAATTTGAATTGGCTCATCCACATTAACAGATGGATCTATCTTCATCTCGCCGCTTGGGACATTCTCTTTATGCGGGAAAACCGTCCACCAACCCGATGTGAAAATATCCTGGCTGTTGCGCAGGGATGTGATGAACACGCCCAACGTGGGCAGGAACCAGACCAGACATATCAGGATGAGAATGCCGTTGACGACAATGCTGGATGTTATTTTTTGAGTTTTATATCCGCTGGTCATTAGAACGCCCTCCGATCCTTGTTGAATTCGCGCAGGTTATTAATAATGACTGGAACAACGGCGATCAAGAGAACGATTGCGATGGCCGATGCGCGTCCTGTATTTCCATAGGTGAAACGCTGCAGGTAAAATTCATTGGCGATCACGTTTGTGCCGTTGTTGCCGCCGGTCATCACACGTACAATATCGAATAATTTGAGGCTGAAAATGACAATGGTCGTGATGACCGTGATCAAAGTCCCTTTGATATAGGGAATGGTGATTTTGAAGAATGCCTGGATCTCTGTAGCGCCGTCGATGCGGGCGGCTTCCAACAGCTCCATCGGGATGCCTTTGATCGCGGAGGAAATGATCACCATTGCATAACCTGTTTGGAGCCAGATCATGATCACTATCAAAAAGAAGTTGTTCCAGGGAGGTATGCTGAGCCAGGGCTGAGATTGTCCACCAAGCGCCAGCACGATGGCGTTTAGTAATCCGATCTCTTGAATGCCAACGCCCTCACCCTTATAGGTATAAACAAACTTCCAAATGACCCCAGCGCCCACAAATGAGATCGCCATGGGTGTGAAAATAATTGCTTTATAGAAGGATTCAAAGCGGGTACGGTCGGCAAGGACCGCAATCAACAGGCCAAGTCCCACGCTGAAGGATGTGCCAACGATCATCCACAACAGGTTATTGCGGAATGTCTCGAGCATGATGCGGTCAGTAAATGCAAAAATGTAATTGTCGAACCCGATCCACTTTACGCCGATATCATCCTTGAAACTCAGGATCAGTGTGCGTAAGACCGGGACAGCCAGATACCAACCCATGATGACTACTGCGGGGCCAACATAGACAAAGGGCTGCAAGCGCCGCGGCCAGGGATCAGGAAGTTGCTCCACAAACCAGTTGGATACAATGTAAAGCAGGGCGACTCCAGCCACCCCCCAGATAATGGCGACCAGGACGATTACAACTTGTGGGGCGTTGCTGTCGCGCAGGAAAATAAAAACCTGCCAGAGTACAAGGAAAGTGATTACCGGAACAAAAAATGAAATCAGTATCCGCCCAAGGGTTGCGGCAAGCCCTCCAACAATTCCTGCCATTCCCGAATTCTTCTCTTGCGATTTTTGCATGGTCATACCTCCTGGGGATCAAATAGAGTCCGATTGAGGTTCAAAGGAGCGGGAAAACAGGTTTTCCCGCTCCTTTTTTATTTTAAACGGTCTTACATGAATTTACACTATTTGGGCCAGGAAGCATCGATCTGATCCAGGGCAGCGTCTTCTTCAACAGACCCGCTGACGTAATCCGTCATATACTTCCAGAATGTGCCAGCGCCAACAGCACCGGGCATCAGATCAGAAGCATCAAAGCGGAAGGAATCTGCATTCAGGATGATCTCGGCAACGCCGCGAGTAACGGAGTCTTGATACCAGTCGAGGCTGGAGTCATTATGCGGGGAGATTGCGCCGCCGGCTTCGATCCAACCTCTGACAGATTCGCCGGTGGAGAAGTACTGAATGGTAGCGCGGACTTCGGGGCGGTCATTGAACATGGCGTAAATATCGCCAGCGCCCAAGACGGGCTTGCCGTATTGAGGATCGATCGGGGGCAGGTAGAAGAAGTCATAATCCACGCCAGCTACTTTGCCTTCGGGGAAGAAGGAGGTAATGAAGTTACCCTGACGATGCAGCCAGCATTGCGGAGGAGCATTGAACATCGGGGCGGGGGCATCACCAAAGAAGGTTGTTGGGATGGAGGCGCGGCCACCATACACATACGCATCATTGAACCAGATGGCGGTTATATATTCAAGCGCCTTCTTGACTTCGGGGGAATTGAACTTCAACTCACCGGCCACCCATTTGTCATAATTCTCAAGGGAGGTGGTGCGCAGCATGACATCTTCGATCCAGTCGGTCATTGCCCAACCAGTAGCAGCACCAGATTCAATGCCGATGCACCAAGGGGTGTCACCATCGGCAGCGATCTGCTCGGTCAATGCCATCAACTCATCCCAGGTTTCAGGGACTGTATAACCAGCGGCATCAAACTCAGCCTTCGGGTAGAAGACGAGGGATTTGCCGTTTGCACGCGCCCAGATGCCAGCGGTGATGGGGCCATTCGGGCCTTCCATGGTGCCCATATCAAGCCAGGATTGAATGTAGTTTTGCTTCAACCAGTCGGGATTGATAACGGTGCTCAAGTCAAC
>JBBSCM010000006.1:0-34876 GCA_038250295.1 Anaerolineales bacterium
GGTAAGTTCCTAACTCGGACAAGCCGAAACCGAAAAGGATTCAACCACAAAGGCAACAAAGGAACACAAAGGAAAACCTAAAAAAACCTTCGTGACCCTTTGTGACCCTTCGTGGTTCAAAAAATTCTTGTACAAAAAGCAAGCATTTAACTTCTAAGTTCCTAAAGGTTTTTAAAACCTTCAGGGTCTTTCTAAATATTCTACGGCACCAACTTCAAATGCCCTTCGCTATCCTTGATAATTGACTCTTGCTCCCACCACATTGGATAATACTGAATTCCCGCCCATAGCGGCGCCATGTCGTCATAGTGTTCATGGTAGGCGTGGCCTGATTGACCAGTTGTATGGACTGTAACGGAATTATTCAACTCTCCCAAATCCACGATCTGGCGCATGGATGGCAGCCAATTTGTTTCGTAGCCGTCACGCACAGACCAGCCTGTTGCGTTGACAATGGCTTCGCCTCCGCTTGTGGGAAATGGTCCGCGGTTGAACAGGTCTTCAATCAGGAAGACGCCTGATTCTCCCAACGTTGAATTACGGAACGTGGATGCGTGCATATCGCCCCACTTCCACTTTGACATATCGTTGCCGTACATATCCTTCAGTTCGGTAACTCCGTCTGCAAAAGATTTCTTCATCACATAATCCATGGTCTCGATGACATCAGTTGTGGCTTTGTCGTCCCAAAACGGATCCTTGGGGTCCTTGACCATGTTTCGCATGGTTTCGTTCCAACGTGAACCGCCGTCAGGCCAATAGCGTTCAGGTAGATCGTCGTTGAAGGTGTTTTTCAGGAAGGCGCGCCAGAACGCGTTGAAGACTGCGGCCGAGGTAGAGTCGGCTCGGGCCTGGTAGTCCCAATTCTTTAGCGTATCCAGAGCGGGCTTAAGATCGGAATCGAGTTCCAAATTCAGAAGAAGAGGAACAAAGACCGCGCCGTTTGCATCATAGGCATCGCCGTGCATTTTTTGGATGTAGGCAATATCAATTTTATTAGGCGCAGATAGAATCATGTTTACAATGCGGTCTGCGCGGAAACCATAATCCCAATCGTAGGTGATGAAATAGGGGTAATCATTCGGCGGCACTTGATTGTTGGCAGTTGCAATATAACCTTCGGAAGGGTTGAATGAGTATGGCAGCTCTTCGAATGGAATCAGTCCGGTCCATTCATATTCGTCCGTCCAACCTGGAACGGGCACCGTGCCATCGCCCTTGGCGCGAATTGGAATCATGCCTGGCATTTGATAGCCAATATTTCCATTCACATCCGCATACAAGAGATTCTGCGCAGGCACATGGAAGTTGCTTGACGCCTCGCGAAATTCATCCCAATTTTGTGCCTGGTCAAATCCCCAAATTGCTTCAAAGGGTGTGGATGGGGTCAATGCTGTCCATGCGAGGGCAATGACATATTGTTCGGGCAATTCGACGCCGGCACGATCTTTAAAAGCCTCAAACTCTGTGTCTTTCGGATCTCCCTGATCTTTGAGCGGACCATACGTTTCAGAAATGACCGGCCCGTGACGTGTGCTTCTAATTGTGAGAGTCACCGCTTCGCCGCCAACGACTGGAATGGTTTCTTCACGAGTTTCAAAGTCCACCCATTTGCCATTCACTTCATATTGATTCAGGTTTTCTGGATTTACTTTTTCAATATATAGATCCATTACGTCCGGGCCAACATTGGTAAAGCCCCAGGCGATCTTATCGTTATGACCAATGATCACACCGGGCACGCCGGCAAAAGAGAAGCCTGCCACTTCAAATGGGCAGTCTTTTGTTTTTTCAACACAATGTAAACCAACCTGATACCATATGGAAGGCATTTGAATTCCAAGATGTGGATCGTTGGCGAGCAAAGGCATGCCCGTGTCAGTTAATTTTCCTGAGACAGCCCATGAGTTTGAACCAATGCCGTCACTCCATGGCCCGAGGAATGCATCCAGCGTGCTGATATTTTGTTCAACCGCGCCCAGCGCTTCCATTGAAATATCCGGAACATCGGATTGAGAAAAAACAGGAGCAGGTGTCTTTGCCTGGGAAGCATCCCCAATATTATTGACAATTACTGGATGGTCATCCGGGTAAGCTGGGAAAAGTTGCGTGACCTGTTCTGGCGTGAGAGTCTTGAGCAAAACTGCGCGTTCGATCTCCTCGCCCATGTTGCCGCGCAGATCCCAGGCCATGGCTTTGCCCCATGTCAACGAATGGACAGGTGTCCACTCTTCGATTTCGTAATCCGGGCTGAGTAAACCAAGAACGGCGTATTCAAGGCTGAGCGCTGTCCCTTTATGGTCTTTGAGATAAGCATTCACGCCGTCCGCATAAGCTTGCAGGATGGCTTTTGACTCAGGTCCCATTTGTTCCCATTCGGCTTCGGCGGTTTGCCGCCAACCAAGCGTACGGAGGAAGGAATCCGTTTCGACTTGTCCACTGCCGAACATTTTTGAGAGTTCACCGGAACCAATGTGACGCCATGAATCCATTTGCCAAAATCGATCCTGCGCATGAACATATCCCTGAGCGAAGAACAAGTCATGAGATGTGGATGCATAGATATGTGGAATTCCCATATTGTCGCGGTAAATATCCACTGTGCCGTCGAGACCACCCACTTTGATTTCCCCGTCAATTTGCGGAAATGACTGTGGCGCAACGGTATTTGGTAAATAACTTTTGAAATAAAACGTTCCTCCCGCGCCAGCGATCAGCGCGAGTATAACGATGCCGATCGAAATACGTCCAATGACCTTGCCTGCTTTTTTCATTTATCCTCCGAGTTAAAAATTTTGTAGATTATAGCGACCTGTCCGTGTAATGTACAGCGGGTAAATAACAGGATGGTAGAATTTGTCACCATGAAGACTCAATTGCAGACGCGAATTGTTACTGAACAGGAATGGACTGGAACAATTTTAGGGATCGCCGTCTTGTTTGGAATTTTTGTCCGCATCCTGCCTTTGTTTTTAGCAGGTTTTCCAATTAACGACGGCGGAATGTTCGCCGCAATGATGCGCGATCTCAGGGCGGGTAATTTTGCGCTTCCAATGTTTACAACCTATAACCAGATGGATATTCCGTATGCCTACCCTCCACTGGGATTTTATCTTGGCGCTTTATCGGAAACGGCGGGCATGCCTGATATGCAAGTTTTAATGTGGCTGCCCGCGTTGTTCACAGCTTTAACGGTTCCGTTATTTTATGTATTTGCAAAAGAAATAATGGGTGACCGCCCTCGCGCTGCGCTGGCGGCCGCCTTTTTTGCGCTTGCGCCGGGGAATTATGTCTGGCTTCTTATGGGCGGTGGTTTGACGCGCGCCCTGGGAACCGTGTTTTTTATCAGCTCCTTAATTTTTGTTCACCGCGTTTTTGTGAACCCAAGCTGGCGTATTACAGTTCCTGCCGTGATTTCATGTTCCCTCGTTGTAATGAGTCATCCTCAAACTGCCTTGCTTACCGTTTTGAGCTGCGCAGTATTTTGGCTATTTTATGGGCGTTCCCGCCTCTCAACAATTCATGCCTTTGCCATCATGATCGGAACTCTCCTGTTGACCTTGCCCTGGTGGGGAACTGTGATTTACAGACATGGGATTGAAACATTTTTTTCTGCGGGGCAATCCGGTGATCTCAATATCTCACTTAAGGCATTATGGGAAAACCTGCTCTCCTTTCAAACCATTCTTCCTTTTGCCACAATTTTCAGGTGGATGGGGTTGGGATGGTTGATCTACAGGCGCCGATTTGATTTGTTGGTTTGGGGCTTTCTGCCATATTTTATCGACCAGCGCAGTGCGTCTATTGTGACATCGTTCCTGTACCCGATACTCGCCGCATACGGGTTTGCGGATGTTCTGCCTGTATTTGTTAATTTTGTCCGCGCACGGAAATGGTTGACTGAAAAAGATGATTCATTTTTCAATCAAAGAGCCTTGTCCATGAGTTTGCTGGGGATTTTGTTCTATTTGATCATTGAGTGCTTTGTCCATGCGTATGTAATCCGGAATGTAACTCTCTCCCTTGATTCGCAGAATATGATGGCCTGGGTGAATAATAATACGCCAGTGGATTCGTCTTTCCTGATCCTCACCGGGCGCGAGGATGTTATGACTGACCCGGTGCAGGAGTGGTTCCCATTTTTGGCGGAGCGTCACTCCAGCACGACCTTGCAAGGATTGGAATGGGTGGTCGGGAAGGATTTTAATACCCGTTGGGATAATTTGTCTTTTTTACAGGATTGCCGTGATATGGTTTGTGTTGAAACCTTCAGCTCCAAAGTGGATGCGCAATATACTTATGTGATCCTTGATAAGCATAATGCTGTCATTGAACTTTCAGCATTGTTTTTGGATGAAGGATATGGGGATGCTTATGAGAACGATCAGTATCTACTGCTAAAGAAATAATATGAATATGAACTGATTAAAACCAACAGTCCGCAGGCTTGCGAAGCTGCAAGCCCGCAGACTGTTTTATTTGCAGCATGTTTTACTTAACGATTCCCAACATGCGCGGATACCAATACCATAAAATATCGGCGGCAGGTTTGCTGTGAATGGATGCTGATTTGTCCTGTAATGAAACGGGCGGATAATATCCGCGGCTGACAAAGCCCGAGATCCATGGACGCGCATTGACGGCTGTGAGCATGGCTTCGTAAAGGTCGGCTTGTAATTGCAGGTTCAAGTTCACGGCGACAAGATCGGCATTCGGCCTATTGAGAGCAGCCCAATCGAGACAGCCGCCCTGACCGTCTGCGATGCATCCACTGGCTGCGCCGGCTGCAGATGGATAAGCAACAGCAAGAACAACTGGTTTATTTAATAACGTGGCCAGCGGTGCAACCTCATTATCCAACAATCGCCCGGCTTCGTTTGCATAATCAGTTTTGGTGGCGCTTTGATTTGTGGAGAGCGAGGCAGACCAAAGCAAATAAATACCATCCACATCTTTCAGGAAATTCAGCGGCGCTTCAAGTGTGGACTTGGTGTACGGCGATGCCCATAACACCTGACCCTTGAAGTGTGTCCTTACATCCGCGATCACGGACTTCCATTGCGCATCCGCGTCTGCGGGTACGTTGGATGGATTGCCATCCGGCAGCTTCCCAGCGGGGCCGGGCAAGGCAGGCGCAATCCAGTCACCGCCGAGGATGAGGGTTTGTGATCCTGTTTGAGTTGCGAGATCTGCATAGTTGACTGCGAATGCCCGGTAGCGGGTAAACCACGTCTGCCACCAGAATGCATCTCGTGGCGCACCCAGCCAAAAGGCGGAGGAAGAAGCGGGGAAATTGGGAGAGGGAAAGATTGCGATGTTGAGTCCAACTGCGCGGGCTTGTGAGATCATAATTGCCGAGTCGATCCAAAACGGATCCTGCCCGGGGATGGGCGTGAAGCGCAGCGGAGAACCATTTGCATACGTCCAACTGGGCGTGAGAACTACCATGTTGGCTCCCAGCGCTTGTGAATTCGCAAATGCCTGAGGCGCGTAATAGGACCAGTTGGGCCGATACGTGGCCTGGAATTCAACTCCGGCAATAAACCCGCTTGTGCGTGGTGCGATAGTCGCGCCAACCAGCGTGACCGGTTCGGGGTTCTCAAACCATTTCCACGCGCTGACCGTATCTTGAATATCCTGCCCGATGAGGCTGGTGGCGGCTTGCCGCCCTGTGGGAGCTACGCCAACGGTTTGAACATCGTCCGCGCTTGCGCATTGACCATTGCGGCAATAACGATATGAAAAAGAACCAAGTATATTCAATGGGCTGTAAAGTTTATAAGCCCAGCGATTATTGCCAAGCGGCCACATTGGGATGGGTTCCATCCAGCCGAAGGTATTGAACTGCATATAAATTATGTCGCCGGGCGGCGTGACGGAAGGTACGCTTACTTCAAAAAGAATGGGCGCAGAATCACCGGCTGACCATGTGGCCACACCGTCTTGCATGATCGTATCCTGTGCGGGCACAACGAACTCACGCAGATTCCATTGGCCGTCTGTTTTATGTTCAGCATTCCAAAACCCGTCGCCCAATGTGTATTTGTATTGGATGTGTGCGCCAATAGGCAGACCGATCGTTTCAGTATAACGGCCGTCCGCTTGCAGGTCCATGATGGGCATCCGATCTGTATTCGTGCTGACGCCGCCCTGCAGGTCTGCGAAGGTATTGCCAAGCTGAAGGATGTTCCCGGCAATGCGAACCGGTACTCCGGGTACTGTAGTCTCCGGCACTGCAACGGTAAATGTAACATTTACGAATTGGACAGGCTTGACGCGCAGATCAACGCCGGTAGTGTTATTTTCGGCCACCTGCGCGCCCTGTTGAAATGTTTGATACCGTCCATCGAGGCTGTAGGCGATCAGGTTTTGTGTGCCAATGGGTAAGCCGGTCAATTCAAAACGCCCGACAGAATCCGTGATGTATTGTGCGCCGCCCGCGCTAACCAGCATGTTTGGCAACGGCGAACCCGTATCGGCGTTGAGTACCTGGCCGAGTATGATTCCAGTGGGGCGGGTGTAAGACCGATCGCCCCAATCCGCAATAATATCGCGGACTTCGCCCGGTCCCACCACATATTGCATACGGTAGCGGATCGCTGTGCCTTGATTCGTATCTTCCAAAACCTGTGAAACGCCGCGACGAACGTATCGATATTTGACTACAGAGTTATACGGCAGTGGCAATGTTGCAGTATAGGTCAGTGAATCGCGCGCACTCATTGGGTATTGCGTGGCATTCAGCGAAAGACCGGTCACCTCGTCCATAATGGCGATTGCCAGCGATTCGTTTGCTTGAAGCGGCTCGGGCAGGGTCACTGCAAAGTTGGTTTGCGCCATCGCTTGAGGCGTGGGAGATGGAATGTTAAATGCGGGGGTTTGCGTGGGTATTCCGGTAATGTCGGGGGAATTGAACAAGGAAAGTGTGCAGGCCTGCCCGACAAGGACAAGCACGATCGCCGCAACGATCATGCGGCGCGATAATAATGATTGCTTGTGCATTCTCTCTCCTCAAACAACAATCGCTTCACTCGGCGCTCTATCCTGCTGCTATTTCGTCAGCCTTTTTCTGTTCTTCGGCTTGATTCCGCTTTCGCCCGGCGTAGGCGATGTAACTTAAGCCGATGCTGACAAAGTATAACAAAATCATGGGAGCCATGACCAGGCCCTGATTGACCGGGTCAATGGTGGGCGTGATGGCTGCGGCAACGATGGCGATGATGACAATGGCCAGACGCCACTGCTGCGCCAGTATCTGCGGCTTGAGCAAACCGATTGCAGACAGCACATAAATAACGAGTGGAAATTCGAAGGCGATGCCTATCCACAACATTAACCCTGTGACGAATGAAAAATACGATTGCGGGCGCAGTTCGGTCTTAATATTCATGAAACCGCTCAAAAAGGGCAGTGCCGCGGGAAGCATGATGAAAAACGTAAAGGCCGCACCCCCTAAAAAGAAAATGGCTGCCAGCGGAATTCCAACCAGCCCCATCTTGCGCTCACGCGGCCTAAGCCCAGGTGAGGCAAACAGCCAAAGCTCAAAAGCAATGTATGGGACGGCCAGCGCGATGCCTGAAAGCAATGCCACCTTCATGAACACGCCAATCGACTCGGTCACCTCTATGGCCACCAGCTTATCGAGTCCGCCAACCGGCTCTGCGAGGAAATCAATAATTCTTTGCGTAAAAAAGAAGGAAATGCCCGCTGTTAACACAAGGAATAACACAGCACGAAAGATGTGCATGCGCAGCGCTTCGACCTGGTCCCACATCATTTGGCGCGTATCCTTGTTGGTGGTCAGTTCAATGAACACTTCTGTGAGCGGGCGCTCTTCTGGCTCAGTGTTCAGAAATGTTTGAAATTGACGGACCTTCCGAAATGGGAACGCGAGAATAGTAAAGACAAGGCGGAAAGGAAACGTAATGACCCGCCACAAGCCTGAAAAAAATTTACGCATCTTTTTGTGAGTCGCTTTCGTTCTCTTTTAATTCTATCGCGGGCGGCGCGATCTTATCCCCCGGGCGGTTTTCAGGAATCGGCTGGGAACGCGGAGGATGGTTTGGCTTGTTGAACTTGTTAGCGGCGGTGTCCTGACGGTTCGGACTTTGCTCACCGTGTAGAACGGCGGAAGGAGAAACGTCCTTCAAATCCTTCCCGATCTGATTCAACTCGTCATTCGCCTCGCGCATCAGTTTGTTGGGCAGAGTCCGCAACTCACGCGAAGTTTGCTGAAAGATCTTCCAGCCGTCAGATGTGACGATGTCGCGCAGCCATTTGCCGATGGTCTTACCCGCTTTTTGCATATCCTTCGGGCCAAGTATGATCAATGCAACGATGACAATGAATACAAGTTCTGAAGCGCCAATACCAAGAATTTCCATGACTTATGATTCCAATTTATTTTCGTGCGCAATTCGATTTTTGATAATTTGATGGATCTCGTGTTCATGATCGACCAATGTGCCCAGCACACCGTTGATAAAACGCGGCGCAGAATCCGAGCCATACAGTTTCGCCAATTCCACCGCCTCGTTAATGGCGACCTTAACCGGAGTCTCGCGATAGACTGCGAATTCCCAAAATGCAATCCGCAAAATATTCCGGTCAATGGCGGCGATCTGATCGAGCGGCCATTCGGGTGCGTATTTCGCGATCAATTGGTCAAGGTCTTGTGTGAGGGGAAGTACGCCAAAGACGATCTGCCTTGCAAATTCAGCCAGGTCATCGGAAAGCGGAACCTCCTCCAGCCGAGTTTTCAAAACATCGCCTGGAAGGTGGTTATTCGCCATATCGGTTTCGTAAAGTACTTGCAGAGCTATGCCGCGCGCTCTGGACCGGGGTTTCATGCTTTCAGGCCTCGTTATCCTCGTAATCAATATCTTCAATGTGGATGTTGACGTGACCCACATCCATGCCGACCATTTCCTGGATCGCACGCGCTACATTTTGTTGAACATTGCGGCTGACCTCGCGGATATTTACGTTCTGTTGGAGGACGAGGTGCAAATCTGCGTAGACGGTGTTCTCTTCCGTCTCAATGCGGACCCCGTCGCCTGCTCCTCGTTTAAAGAAGCGATTGACTCCCCCGGAGACGGGTGCGAGTCTGCTTACGCCGGGCACGCTTAATGCGGAGAGACGAGCGATGGTTGTGAGAACGTCGGGTGAGACGGTAGTCTTGCCTCGTGGGGTTTCTGACATATGTTTATCTCCTTGTCAACTTCTACGGCCTGAGCGGAATGACGAATGCACTTTGAGGAGCGCAGTCGAAGGACAGATTCATGCAAATATTAACTATCTTGATGCCATATCCTTCGGCTGCACCGCACGAAGAGTAAGGGCGCGCGGCTCCGCTCGGGACGAAAAATATTACATCATCGCCATGCCGCCATCCACGCCGAGGACCTGGCCGGTGATGTAGGCCGCTTCGTCTGAGGCGAGAAATGCGGCGGCGTATGCGATCTCTTCCGGTTTGCCTTTGCGCGCCAGTGGAACCATTTTGAGGGCGGCTTCGAGTGTTTCGGGTGACATATCGGCCAGGATTTCGGTGTCTACAAAGCCCGGCGCAATTGCATTGACGGTGATGTTTCGGGATGCGACTTCGCGCGCCAGAGCTTTGGTGAAAGCGATTTGTCCGCCTTTGGATGCGGAGTAATTCGTTTGCCCGGCATTTCCCATTTGACCTGCCACCGAGGCCATGTTGATAACGCGGCCAACGCGTTTTCGCAGCATGTGTTTTACGGCGGCTTTCGAGCAGTTGAATGTGCTCTTCAGATTTGTATTGATGACTGCGTCCCAATCGGCTTCGGGCATCATCATAATTAATTGGTCGCGGGTGATGCCGGCGTTATTGACGAGGATGCTCAAGTCACCAAATGTTTCCACTGCAAACTTCACCAATGCTTCGGCTTGCTTGAAATCAGAAACGTCGGCTTGATACGCGGCGGCTTTCCCACCTGCGGATTGAATCTGTTTTACCACCTCTTCAGCGGATTCTGGCGACTTATTGTAATTGACCATAATTGCCGCTCCGCGCGCCGCAAATTCCAGAGCGATGGCGCGTCCGATTCCGCGTGAGCCGCCGGTGATAAGTGCTACTTTGTTTTCCAGGGATAAGGTCATGAAGTAAATTCCTTTTTATGTCGTTGCGAGAAGGGTGTTTTTCCCGACGAAGCAATCCCCTCCTATTAGGAGATTGCTTCGTCGCAAAGGGCAAGTGCGCTCCTCGCAACGACATGAGGTTTGATTGGAATTATACACTCTGTTCTGTATGACTTGCTTGTTTTAACCCAAAGGCCAGGCCTGCACCGCCGCCTAGTGCAAGTATTGCTGCCCAAAGGAAGGCATCCTGCCAGAAGCGGATGGGGAAGAGGCGAATGAGAGTATCAGAATAAAAGAAGAGCCAGGAATCACCTTCGAAGAACAGAGAGTGAAAGAAAGTGAAGAATTGCCAGAATATATCTGGATTCGCAGTAATGCCAATGCCAGCAATGAGACCAATTCCTACTGCCAATCCGATCATCCACCTGCCGCCGCGGCGCAGGCCGTTAATGTAGTCGGGCATCCATTTTTGTCGGTAGGCAATGATCGCAAGAAGGATGAGAATAGCCAACGAGAGAACCCAAACACGCAATGCGCCCAGCACTACATTTTTTACATCCGTCATGTGGCTTAGCTCACGCTCGTTGAATAGCGGAATCCCACCTTCGAATTCTAAATCGCCAAGATAGGAAATATCAGAATCGTTGACGAGATATTTCACCGCGTAAGGCGCCCATTGCAGGCGCTCTTGCTGGGTCATGCCGTATTCATCAACGGGGAAGTATGGCATTCTATATTCGACATTGAAGTAGATGGGGGTGAGCAGGATGCGTAAGGCGCTGCCAATGAGGGCGAGAGGGACGAGGAGGGATGTGAGGTAAGAGAGGATCGAATTAAGTTTCATGTTTTCCGTTTTATATGTCATATTGTTATCGCTTTTTAAGCCGGTGCGCAATGAAGCCAGAAAAAGCTGCAAGATCAAAACCGATAAAGATATCCAGTAACAGATATGGGAGATTGAAAATACTTCGATAGGCGAATCCGCCTTCTTCGAAATAAATCAGCGGGAAACCGGCTCGCTCAATATCGTCGGCGCAGGAATCCGTTCCCAGTATGGCTGGCAGGCCGCAGTCGGAGAGAAGATGCGCGGCAAAGATATTGGCGAGGATGAAGACCAGGAGTCCGATCAAAAATCCGTTGAGAAATGCGCGGGAGGCTGTCATGTAAAATAATTTTCTAGTATGGTAAACTTTCGAAAATGTTGAATCTATTTTAACACTACTGAGGCAGGTAATTATGATCAGTTGGCAGGAACTTACCATTGACATGTTCGTCGAGCAGTTGCGGACTGTGTATCAGCGTACCTATGGCGATATGGACAGTAACCTTGGGCGCATCATCATCTGGTGCGGACGATTGGCGCTTGAGAATATCTCAAACTCGGATGCGCTTTATCATGACATTGACCACACCATTATGGTGTCGCTGGCTGGGCAGGCGATCCTGGAGGGCAAACACTTGCGCGAGGGCGGCGTGGCGCCGTTGGACTGGATGCACTTTATGATCGCGGTATTATGCCATGATATTGGATATGTCAAAGGGGTCTGCCGAAATGATACGAAAAATAAATTTGCCACAGGGGTTGGGGATGAAATGGTTTATATCTCGCCCGAAGGCACAGATGTTGCGCTGACGCCGTATCATGTTGACCGCAGCAAGTTGTTTGTGAAGGAACGCTTCGGGTCGAGATTGTTGCAGGATGTGACGAAACAGTTGGACGCAGACTTGATCGCGTCTTATATCGAAATGACTCGTTTTCCCTCCCCCGCGGGAGAAATGTACAAGGATACAAAAGGCTTCGGCGGGTTGACGCGCGCTGCTGATTTTATCGGCCAATTGGGTGACCCCGATTATTTACGAAAAACACCAAATTTATTTTACGAGTTTCACGAACTTGGTATCAATGAAAAACTCGGATATAAATCTCCGAACGATATGCGAAAGAACTACGCTTCGTTTTATTGGGACAGTGTCGATGATTATATCCAGGATGCGCTCGTCTATTTGCGCCTGACCGAGGATGGCAAGCAATGGATCGCAAACATGCACTCGCATGTGTTTGATTCAGAACATGGGGCACATGAATAGTGATTCTTTCGTTATTGCGAGGGCGGCGCACTTCCACCCGAAGCAATCCACTTCTTGGAAAGGAGATTGCTTCGGGCGAAAAACGCCCTCGCAATGACGGGGACAAATTTAATTCTTTGAATATTCGCGGAAACTATCGGTTGCCTCATCTAGTTTAACAACTTCTTCTTCGGTTAACTTCCAGCCGGCGCCGCCAGCGTTTTCTTCCGCTTGCTGTACATTCTTTGCGCCGGGAATGGGCAGCGCGCCTTTGCAAATGAGCCAGTTAATCGAAACCTGCGCGACAGTTTTATCACCGTGATTCAAACCGATCTCCTGTAAAAGTTTTAACACAGCTGGAAGTTTCTTGAGCATCTCGGCATATTGATTTCTGCGTACACCGGGCGGGGGATTCTCAGAGGAGTATTTTCCTGTCAGCAAGCCCTTTTCGAGCGGTGAGTAAGCGATCAGGCGAATGCCAAGTTCTTTACATCGCGCCAACGTACCGTTCTTTTCCACCTCGCGGCTTAACAGGCTGTAATGTACCTGGTTGGACGCCAGCGGAATTCCATGCTGCGCGAGTGTTGAATACGCCCGCAGCATGCGGCTTTGCCCAAAGTTGGATACGCCCACCGTGCGCGCCCATCCGCGCTTCACGCATTCAGCCATGCCTTCCATCATGGTCTCGGGGCTCATCGTTAAAGAAGACATGTGAATTTGATATAAATCCACTGCATCCAGACCCATTCGATCCAAACTTCCTTTCAATGCGCGTGGAAGAAAACCTTTTGTAATTCTCCACGGCCATGGAAAATACTTGGTCGCCACCAATACGGGCTGGTCTATTTCCTTTAAAAATTTTCCAAGCAATCGCTCTGAATAACCTGAACCGTAAATTTCGGCGGTATCTATAAAGCGAACGCCGAGATCAAGCGAAGCATCGAACGCCTCGCGGATCTCTTTGTCGGTATAGCCCTGCCCGTATCCCCATATCACCCGGTCTCCCCATTGCCATGCCCCAAGTCCAATTTCAATGGCGTGTAAAAAACGTGTTGCGTTGCTGACTTCGGTCACAGTGCCTCCTGAAATATCCCCCCGATTTTATCTTAAAAAACTGCCTTCCAAAAAAATACAGGTTACAATTCAGCCCGTTCAAAATTTGGAACTGATGGAACGCGAGACTCTGCACTTTCTCCTCCCCAATTTTCGAAGAAAATGGGAGGTCGGGAGGGGGCCGGGTTTGGCGCTCCCTGAGTTCCGGGAGGTTCCCTGCGATGTCCAATTCAAATGAACGGGATGTGGAATCCGCGTCTGACCTAGGCCGGCGGCTGGGTCTGTCCTTTTCCAATTTATCTTTGCTGACGCGTGCTCTGACCCACAGATCCTATGTCAATGAGCATGCCCAGGCGGTGGAAGATAACGAACGCCTTGAATTTCTCGGCGACGCCGTTTTGGATTTCAGTGTCGGAGCATGGGCATATAACCGCTTTCCCGAAATGCCCGAAGGCGACTTAACGAAAATGCGTTCGGCGTTGGTCCGCAACGAACAGCTTGCAAAGTTTGCCCGCAAGTTGGATCTGGGCCTTGCTCTTCGGTTGGGACGAGGAGAAGCTTCCTCGGGTGGTCATGATCGTGACAATTTGCTTGGCTCTGCTTTCGAGGCGCTGATCGGCGCCTTGTATTTAGACTCAGGCCTCGGCGCGGTGGATGCGTTTGTAAATCCGATTTTGGAAGAAGCACGCGAATCCATTCTGAATGAGATCCACGATCCCAAGAGTCAATTGCAGGAATGGGCGCAGTCACAAAAACTCGGCGCGCCGCGCTATCATGTCATCGGCACCAGTGGACCCGACCACGCCGTCATCTTTGAAATGGAAGTGTCAATCGCAGGTGCAGTCAAAGGGCGTGGCACAGGCACAAGCAAAAGTTATGCCGAGCACGCCGCCGCGCAAGACGCGCTGAGGAATCTGGGTCAGGTAAACAAGTAGACACGTAAACACGGAATACGCAACACGTAGCACGTAAATCCAAAATCTGAAATCGAAAATCGTAAATAAATTATGCCTCTTCGTCTAAAATCACTCGAACTGCAAGGATACAAAACTTTCGCGTCGCGCACCGTCTTTGAATTCGCAAGCGGAATTACCGCGATTGTCGGGCCGAACGGCTCAGGTAAATCGAATATTGCCGATTCACTGCGCTGGGTGTTGGGTGAACAATCCTACACACTTTTGCGCGGCAAGAAAACGGAAGACATGATCTTCTCCGGCTCGGAGCATCGCGCCCGTGCGGGTATGGCGCAAGCCACGATCACGTTCGATAACACCGAGCAATGGCTGCCTGTGGATTTCTCCGAAGTTGCGTTATCACGGACCGCGCATCGTGATGGTCACAATGATTACTTGATCAATGCCCAGCATGTCCGTTTGCGTGAAATGAACGAGCTGCTTGCGCAAGCTGGCCTAAGCGAGCGGACTTATACGATCCTCGGTCAAGGATTGGTGGATGCCTCTCTCGCCTTGAAAGCAGATGATCGCCGCCGCTTATTTGAAGAGGCCGCAGGTGTGGGGCTTTATCGTGCCCGCCGTGACGATGCTTTGAAACGACTGGAAAATACTGAACGCAATCTCGAACGCGTGCTTGATATTATGGCGGAACTTGAACCGCGCATTAGAAGTTTGGAGCGGCAAGCCAAACGCGCCATTGATTTCGCGCGTGCCCAGGCCGATATGAAAATGATCCTGCGCGAATGGTATGGTTTTCATTGGCATCGCGCCCAACGGGATCTGACGGATGTCCGTGAGACTGTCCGCGGGCAGGAAGCGCGTGTGAACGAAGCGCGTTTGGTTTATGAAAAGACACAGACAGGATTTGCATCCTTCCGTGAGCGACTCTCCGGGCTGCGCGCCCAGCTCAATGGATGGCATCGTCAATCGGCGGAATTGCATAATCAACGCGAGGCCATCAGCCGCGGGCTGGCCGTGCTCGAAGAACGACGCCGTGCATTGACCCATACGCAAGCCTCAGCGCTTTCCGATCAGGAACACGCAATGGATGAATTGCATCTCGCCAACGAACGTTATGGCGAAGCTGAGCAGGATGTTGTTCGTGTTCAAGGTGAATACGAGGAAGCAAAGTCGCAGCTTGCCAGTGCGCAGAATTCCCTGCAAACACGTCAATCGGAGCGCGCGTCGTTGGAAGAACAGCTTACGCTCATCCGTGATCAAATTGAAAATCTCAGTCAGCAGCGTGCCGAGAACAATGCGCGATTGGATGAATTGAAATCACGCATCGAATCGCAGACCCAAAAGATCGAGCAAACCAAAAATGTCATCGCAAACGGCGAGTCGCTTTCAGCAAAGGCGAAGACTCAATTTGAAACTGCGCACACGGCGCGTGAACAAGCCAATCTTGCTTTGCAGGAAGCCGAAGAAAAAGTCGTCAACAGGAAGAACGAAGCAGATCGTATTGAACACGAACGCCGCAATGCTTTGGAGCAACGCACAAAAGAAGAGTCAGATCATTCGCGTTTGAAGGCTCAGCTTGAAGTGCTTGAACAATCCGAACAATCACTGGCAGGCTATGCCGAGGGCGCGCGTTATTTGCTGGATGCTGCGCGGCAATCGAAACTGACGGGCGCGCGAGGCGCTCTGAGTGCCGCGCTCGATGTCCCAGTTGAGCTTGAGGCCGCTATTGCCGCTGCATTGGGTGATACCCTCGATGCGGTTCTGCTTGATGCGAATCAATTTGAAGATGCTTTGAATTTGTTGGAATCAAATGATGCAGGACGTGCGGTTTTGTTGCCCCTTATAGAAATTCAGACCTCCGAGTTCTTTAAGAACTCGGAGGTCTCCGATGACTTTCTCGGCGTTGCATCTGAGCTTGTCAACGTGCCTGATGACTTGCGCGGCGCAGTGCGGCTGATGTTGGGTCAGACCTTGATCGTGCGTGACCGAGATTCCGCGCGCAGGCTGATTCGGGATTTGCCGACTCACGCGCGCGTGGTGACTCTGCGTGGGGAAGTTTTCCGCGGCGATGGACTTGTCATTGCTGGGAAGACCGCCTCTTCCTCTGCCTTGAGCAGGCCGCGCCAAAAACGGGAATTCGAATCCGCTATAAGTGGACTCCTCGCACGGCTTGCTGAATCCAATGATTTGGTGGAGCGATTGTCAAATCAACTTGCGGGCGCGCAACGAGAGCTGGCGCAAGCCGAAACCGATGCGCGCGAGTCCCGTGTCAGATTAGGCGAATGCCAGGAGACCGAGCAGCAGGCCGGGCTGGAGTCAGAGTCGACGCAGCGTCAGCTTGAGTGGCAGAAAAATCAATTGACTCAGTTGGAATCCGAGGCGCACGAGTCTGCTTCGATCCAACAGAAATTGATCGAGTCTCAAACTGAAGTGGGACACCTCTCTTCGGAAGCGCAAGCGCAATCAAAAGAAATTAACGTCAAGCTGACTGAAATGGCCGCGGATGAATTGCAGGAGCAGGCCGCATATTGGAGTACGCGCGCGGCTGTGGCTGAACAAAGTGTGGCGGCCACGAGCGCGAAGAAGGATGAACGCTCGCAGGAAATTGCAAGACTTGATTCGCGCCGCGTTGATTTGGCTGGTCGGTTGCAGGAAGCTGAAGATTCACTGCACAGTTTGGATCATGAAAAAGCCAGGTTGCGGGAAAATGAAACTCTGCTGCACGGTCAAATAGAAGAGATGCGTGTATTGATCGAGCCTGCTGAAAAAGATTTGGAAACTGCAGAGCAGGAAGAAAAGCGATTACAAGAATCGGAAACCAATGCCCAGCGCATTTTTGCAAATACTGAGCGTTCCTATGGACAGGTGCAGTTGGAGCAGATGCGCAAACAGGAAGCATTGGACAATTTGCATCAAAAGATCACAGATGATTTTGGTTTGGTGATGTTTGATTATGCAGATGAAGTCTCTGGTCCTGTGCCGTTGCCGTTGGATGGCATGGTGGAGCAACTGCCTGTTGTGACCGAGCTTGCGCCCGAAATCGAAGAACAGTTGACCCATTATCGCGCACAGCTTCGCCGCATGGGGCCGATCAATCCTGATGCGAAAGTGGAATACGATCAGGAAAAAGAACGCTATGAGTTTATGAAGACTCAAGTGGAAGATCTGCGAAAAGCCCAGTTGGATTTGAAGCAGGTTGTTGCCGAGTTGGATGAGATCACCAAACGAGAATTTGTCCGCACGTTTGATGCGGTGGATAAACAATTCCGCGAGACCTTTGTGCGTTTATTTGGCGGTGGTTCGGCGCGGCTCGCATTGACCGACCCTGAGAATCTTGTTGATACCGGTATTGAGATCGAAGCGCGTCTGCCTGGCCGTCGTGAGCAGGGATTGGCAATGCTCTCCGGTGGTGAAAGAAGTTTAACGGCGATTGCGTTGGTTTTTGCGTTGCTCAAAGTTTCACCCACCCCCGTCTGCGTGATGGATGAAGTGGACGCGATGCTCGATGAAGCCAATGTCGGCCGCTTCCGTGACCTGCTTGTGGATCTGAGCAAGGATACGCAGTTCATCATCATCACGCACAATCGCAACACAGTGCAGGCCGCGGATGTGATCTATGGCATCACCATGGGCCGCGACTCAGCCAGTCAGATTATCAGCTTGCGCCTCGATCAAGTTACAGATGACATGTTGAAGAGGGGATAACGCGTTGTGTATGAAAAGCAAGAAGTAATAAAGTAAAACGCCCACCTCGATTTGAGGCGGGCGTTTTTTTATTTCGTCATTGCGAGGGCGTTCTTGTTCTTGCCCGAAGCAATCCCCCCTAAATATCATGGAGATTGCTTCGTCGGGAAGAGCGCCCTCCTCGCAATGACGATATGATGTTGTATTTATGGTGTTGCAGTTGCTTCATCCGTTGCTTTTGCGTTTTCCTCTGCTATTGCTGTTTTTTGTGAGTTGGCAGAATCAGTGGCTATGGTAATAAAGTTTGGTTCGGCAGGAACGCGTGATTTCCAGAAATCATCATACGTTTCCACGCCATATTCTTCGCGGGCGGCAGTGAGCCAATCTTGGAAAACCTTATTTCGTGCAGCCTCGTATTGTTCCTGCGTCAGAGGACGGTCCTGCTTGGCGATCAACTGGATAATATGGTATCCAAATTGCGATTGGACAGGTTCGGTGGTGAAATCACCTGGTTTTTCCAAAGCAAAGGCGGCGGTTTCAAATTCTGCTACCATGGCCCCGCTTCCAAACCAGCCAAGGTCACCGCCGTTTACAGCAGAACCAGTGTCTTCGGAGAGTTCCTTTGCCAGCGTAGCAAAGTCTTCGCCGCCTTTTAAGCGTTCGATAATCGTAAGTGCGGTGGCCGGGTCACTGACGAGGATGTGGCGTGCCCAAATCTGTTTCTCAGTGTGGAGAACGTCAACTGTGATCTCATCCTTGAGTTTCTTTTCCAGGATCTGCGTCTCAAAGAGGGAAAGAAAATCCTTTTCTTTGAAGCCAAGTTTCACCATTCTGTCTTTGGCATCGCTAAATTCGCCCTGGAACCCCTCCAGTGTGTAAGGTGTGGCGGTGGGTTCCGGGGTGGAAGTTGGACCTGCAGTCGGCTCAGCCGTTGGCTCAAGTGTGGCGGTTGGCGTGATGGTCGGTTCCACAGTTACATCAACCCCGGGTGTGCCAGTTGTAGTTAGCACGGCAGAAGTGGCGCTAGCTCTCGGGGTTTGGGAAACGATTGCAAACGCTTCTGCGGGTACTTCAGGCATCGTCACCTCGGTAGCAGTTGGCGATGGTGTGGGGGAGCCGTTCGGATAAAAATCAAACGAGCTCTGCTGTGCCTCGTTCACTTCATCTTCACTGACCGTGATACCTCGCTTTTTCACTTCCTGGCGGATGATCTCTTCGTTGATCATTTGATCCAATACGGATTGTCCTACAGATGCAGGCGAATCCAACGTCTCCTTAACTTGTTGCGCCTGAGTTGAAAGTTGTTGTAATTGTTGGCTTAGATCCATTCCCAGGGATTGGGCAAATTGTTGATATTGATCGTATTGCGCTGCCAGAGCATTGTATTGACCAATTAATTGCTGGCGTTGCAGGCGCACACGCGGCTCAAACTCGCTCGCAGGAATTTCGGTCTCTCCAACTTTTGCGACTGGGCGTTGAAGTTGCAAGTAATTAATATCCAAAAATCCATATATGAGCAACAAAACAACGGCAGAGAGAATGCCGATGAAGACATAAAGAATGATGCGGCTTTGCTGACGCTCACGTTCAAGGCGGGCAACGTGCTTCTTGTGTATAACGGGCTTCTTTCCCGCTTCTTTGTCCATTTTCGTACTCCTTCATGAATGTAGCGAACATCCGTTGGCTACAGTTGATTAATTTAACTGCTGCAATTGCGAAGAAATAACAGCAAATATTTTTTACGCAAATTCGGAGCATGGATACTAAGCAATCCCATGCCCCGAATGATTTTTTTTACAGCTAGGAACTAGGAACGGCCATCGTCCAGTGATCTGCCGCTGAAAGGCAGAAATGCCACATGGCGCGCCTGTTTTACAGCCGCCGCCACCACACGCTGGTGTTTTGCGCATGCGCCCGTCTGGCGGCGCGGACGAATCTTGCCTTCTTCAGTTATGTATTTGCGAAGCAGGTCGGTCTTCTTATAATCAATGACCAGCAGCTTATCCGCGCAAAATTGACAAAACTTGGGCTTGGCAAAAAACCTGCGGTCACCGCCTTCGCCGCCGCCCGAACTACTTCGATCGTTTCGATCTTCACTCATGATTTACTCCAAAAACTAAAACGGAAACTCATCTTCCGCCGCGGCAGAACTATTGTCGGCAGAAGTAGGCTCGACTTCCTGGGTATGGCTATTGTTCGCATCGCGTCGGTCGCCCAGCATCATCATTTCATTTGCAACGATCTCCACGCTGGTGTGTTTCTGGCCTTCTTTATCGTCCCAGCGGCGGGTTTGCAAACGTCCCTCAATGTAAACCTGTTGTCCCTTCACGAGATACTGTTTGCATATCTCCGCCAGGTTACCCCAGGCCACCACATTGAACCACTCCGTTTCGCTATGACGTTCTCCATCCGCGCTGTTCCACGAACGGCTGACTGCCACAGAATAAGTAGTCACAGGTTTCCCTGAAGGTGTGTAGCGCATCTCGGGGTCTTTTCCAAGATGACCAATGATCTGAACTTTATTAAGGCCTCGGCTCATGTGAATCTCCTTATTTTTAAATTACCGGGCAATGCAACAATAAACTAACCAACTACAGAAAGCATGTGACGCAGAAGCGTCTCTTGATAACGCAAATTGCGTTGAAGCTCGGCAGTCGCAGTTGGATTCATGGTCATATTTAACAATACAAACTGACCTTCACGCTGCTTCTTGATGATGTAGGCCAGCTTGCGGCGGCCCCAAACATCCACTTTATCTACCGTGCCGCCTGAGTCACTGATCCAGCCTTTAACTTTTTCAACCACGCCGTTAAAAGCAGTCTCATCCAGATCAGGCTGGATCACACAAACCAATTCATAATTACGCATAGGGAAAACCTCCTTTCCATGGGTTTGTTCCTATCCAAGCCGTGGGCTTTGTTGGGAACGGAAAGCACGTTATTGATTACGCACTATTTGAGCGGGCGAAGTTTACCACAAAACATTCCCAGTTGGATGAAGAACCCGCTTCGCACTTAACTGCTGTCTGATTCTATCCGAAAAGCATTTTTTAACCCTCAAGATGTAGATGTTGCGCTGGCAGAGACGCCCTTTGTCGAAGTAGGTTCGGGCTCTTGCCCGAACAGGGTGATAAAAGAGATGTTACAAAAACGATTGCGAGGAATTGATTTTTTCTCATGGTTGCATCTCTTGAGCAATTACGATGTCTTTGCGTGATTTAAAAAAGAGACAATCACTTCTTTCATTTCATGGAAGTGATCGCCTGTTTTACTGCTGTGTATTGTCAAACTCGATTCATTGAAACGCGTACACGGGTACAACAATCTTGCGGTCTACATTTTTTCGTCGGCGAATGTTCTCCTCCACGATTTTTAGCACATTTGCATTAAAATAGCGCGTCCCACATTCAGTGCATACGCCGGCGGGAACATTCTCAATCAAAACATACCCGCCTTTTAGTTTGCGATGCAGGGTCACTTTTTTTTCCACAATTTGACCCTTGCAATATTCGCAGGTTTCACCCTGCCAGAAATTTATGGTTTCCATGGTTCTCATTTTGTTTGATCCTCATAAACTGTGATCACACGCAATTTATCGCCTTTCGTGATGCGGCAAATTGCTCCAATTACGCGGCCATCCAAAGACTTGCCAACAACTTCCAACTTTCCTTCTTTTGGCCACGTCTTCCTTATCCTGCCTGATAACAGCCCATTTTCAACATCGTAGATATTAGACTTTATCGGTAATTAGAAAAAACGTCCCGAAGGTTGCTTTCAGACGCTCAAACCACTCGTAACAACCCTTCGGGACGGTGCTTATATGTTATTTCCGATAAAGTCTATTGAATCCGTCCTGCATAGCCTCATCATCTGCATGCTCGGTCAAATAATAAAGGCCATTTCTAACCAAAGCCTGAATTTGGGCAATTCTACTCATAAGCGAGCCTCGTTATTAAATCCTTATCAATTATAAGCTCGAAGGGGGGCGTCGCATATCAACCCCGTATGGGGACTCATTTGTCATCTCACATAAATCGGATTGCTATAAATCCACCCGCGCAGTTTTCCTAGATAACGGCGATACACTTCCACGCGATAAACACCAGGTTCCGTGGTGATATGTGTACAGGCAGTTTGATTCTTCCATGTTTGGATCACATTCCCATCTTTGAGCAGGCGGATTTCAGCCAGCGATGGAATCTTTGCCTGTAAAGTCACACCGCTTTTCGCGGGGATTTCATCGCCCATCGAAACAGAAGCATCTTTCCCCTGCGCAGTGAAGCGGAAGTTTTTTGTCAGGGCGGGTAAATCATATCCAATAAAACAATGACCCTCTGCCAGCGCTTCGTAGATCAACTTTTTATCCTTGTGTACGTCGCCGCTTAAGGCTTCGGTGAGTATTACATGCGTATTCACTGTACGGAAGTGAAATTCATACGGAAAGATCACACGGCTGACCGGCCCGAGGCTCATGTGTAAGGCATGTGCATCCGAACCGCCAATTGCCACAATACGTCTTCCTTGTGCAAGGAGTTCATCCCATCTTTCAATCGTGGCTGGAATCGGCTGATGCGCCACCAGTGCAGGGAAGAAAGCGTAAAATGCGCCGTGAAGCATTGATGGCACAACCGTTTTCAATTCACTCAGCGCATTCCAAAGTTCAATCCCAGTATAGTTTTGAACCGACCAGTCTTCCCAGGAAATATCGGTCTCTTTAAAGGCTTTCGCTTCAGGGTCATCAGGATGCGCCAGAAAAGCCAGCCCTCCAGCATCGCGGACCTGGTTAATTAACAATTGCGGATTCTCTGCAAACGTGGCTAGTTCGCGGGACGAACCGAATACAAGCAAATGATTTTTCTGCGGGTCGCGCGCCTGATTATGTACTTCCTCCCCAATCAGCATCAAGACCTTTTTGTTCTTCTCTTTGTAATATCCCTCAAAGCCTTGCACCAGCACATTGTGGTCGGTGACGATTACCACATCTACACCTGCGGAAAATGCTGCTTGGGCAATGTCGCGGTGTAATCCGCTCCCATCGGAGTAGCGCGTGTGCATGTGCAAATTGACGACAACTTCGTGCATGAATTTCCTCTTTTGAGCCCAAACCCTTGTTGACGATTCACTTCTTGAACAGGTATAATCTGTCCGCTAATTTCAAGGAGGCACATTGTATGGATAAGTTTTTAGATATTGCGCTGATTATAACCTCAGTAGGTTTGATCCTTGGCGTCATCCTGCAGAGCAAGGGCGCAGGATTGGGCGGTCTCACCGGTGCAGACACGGGTGGCGTGTTCACCGCCCGCCGCGGCATTGAACGCGTTCTTTTCTGGGTGACGATCGTGCTGAGTGTAGTCTTTTTCGGTCTTGTGATCACCATCATCATCCTCGGACGTTAAGAATCACTAGCCTGCGAAGGGCCGTCGTACCATTGCCCTGACTCAAGATGGGGTGGCGGCGGCCTTTCTTTATTTCCATATCCTTATGAAAAGATTACGCTGGCAGATTTTGGTTGTAGCGATTACGGTTGTGATCGTAGCTTTGCTGTTGCTCAGCCAACAACAACCTGCAGGCACTCCCTCTTTACCCGAAGCCGCGCCCGGCGGAGTTTATACCGAAGCGCTGATAGGTTCCATGGGGCGCCTTAATCCCATGCTGGATTGGAACAACCCTGCGGATCGGGACATCAACCGTCTGATCTTTAGCGGATTGATGCGCTTCGATTCTCATGGCCTGCCTCAACCTGATCTGGCCGAAGCCACAGGGACATCGCCTGATGGTACTTTGTATAATTTCTCGCTCAGAAAAAATGCAGTCTGGCACGACGGACAGCCCGTTACCAGTGATGATGTTATCTTTACGATAGAGCTTATTAAGAGCGCTGGTTCACTTTTCCCACAGGATATAAAAGACCTGTGGTCTCAAATTGAGGTAAAGCGGTTGGATGATAAGACTTTGCAATTTAAACTTCCGGAACCGTTCGCCCCATTTTTAGATTACGCCACCTTTGGTATATTGCCAAAGCACCTGCTCGAATCGGTACCTGCAGATCAAATTGCCAATGCAGATTTTAATTTGCAGCCAATTGGCACAGGGCCGTATAAATTCGATCAGCTCACAATCAGCGGCGGGCAAATTACCGGTGTGGTGCTTATTGTAAATCAAGACTATTACCTGCCCCGGCCGTTTATCGAGCAGATTGTTTTCCGCTATTATCCGAATTCTGCCGCGGCTCTTGACGCTTATCAACAAGGTGAAGTTCTCGGTATCAGCCAGCTTACCGTTGATATATTACAGCAGGCGTTATTAGAGCCGACTCTCTCAGTTCATACAAGCCGTCTTCCGCAAATGGGATTGGTATTTTTAAATCTCAATAATCCCAGCGTGGCATTTCTACAAAGCGAAAAAATTCGCCGCGCACTTTTGCTAGGCGTGAACCGCGGCCATATCATCTCACGTATCCTGCAGGGTCAAGCTATTATCGCGGACGGCCCCATCCTTCCGGGCTCTTGGGCTTACTATGACGAGATCGAACATTTTGATTATGACCCGGACGCCGCCGCCGCTTTATTGAAAGATGAAGGATATGTGATTCCTGCCGGCGGTGGAGAGGTGCGCGCCAGGGACGGTCAATTCTTAAACTTTACACTGGTTCACCCCGATGACATCGTCCACACCCAGATTGCGCAAGCCATCCAGTCAGACCTGGCATTGATCGGTGTGAAGGTAGACCTGCAGCCAGTTCCTTATGATTCCCTTGTAAATGATTTTCTCACCCCGCGTAATTATCAAGCCGCGCTTGCGGATTTGAACACTGCACGAACCCCAGACCCTGACCCTTATCTTTTCTGGCATCAATCTGAAGCCACGGGCGGACAGAACTACTCACAATGGGATAATCGCACCGCAAGCGAGTTCCTCGAGACCGCCCGCACCGAAGCGGACTTTGCTACACGTGCGCGTTTATACCGTAATTTTCAGGTGGTATTCGCCAAGGATATGCCATCCTTGCCTTTGTACTACCCTGTCTACTCCTATGCAGTGGATGCGCAGGTACAGGGCGTGCAAGTCGCTAACACCATGTACGATGTCAGTGACCGCCTGGCTTTGATCAACGAATGGTATCTTGTTACGCGTCGCACCCTGGAGCAAACACCTGAGCCAACCGTAAATCCGTAGTGGCGACTTATTTCGTACCGCGACATTTATGTCGCTTCACGCTAAATAATAGCGGCCCTGTCACATAAATGCCTGAGTACAGGCGAAAGCCCTGATTATATAAATGGAATATTGAAGGAGCGACCATGTCTGATGTGGAAAAAGCTATAGAATATGCTCACAAAAACCGTGAGCGATTTACCAAAGAATTATCTGAATTTATCAGGATCGAATCCATTTCAACTGATGATGAATATAAATCACAGGTGGAAAGAGCTGCGGAGTGGGCAGCTGATCATTTACGAAAAATTGGAATTGAAAATGTAAAGCTCATGCCAACCGGCGGACATCCCGTTGTGTATGGCGATTGGTTAAAGAAGCCCGGCGCGCCAACTGTTTTGATCTATGGGCATTATGATGTACAGCCTGTTGACCCAATTGAATTGTGGGAGACCCCGCCTTTTGAGGCGACCGTAAAAGGCGATTATGTTTTTGCCCGCGGCACATCTGATATGAAGGGACAGGTGACGGCAACTTTTAATGCCGTCGAGTCCATTATGAAGACAGGTGATTTCCCATTGAACCTAAAGTTTATGCTCGAAGGTGAAGAGGAAATTGGTTCGCTTAATATGGGGAATTTTTTACCCAAGCATAAAGACTTGTTCAAGGCTGATTTTTGTTTGAATCCCGATGCGGGCGCCCTCTCTGCGGACGAGCCAACCATCACCTTTGGTTTGCGCGGACTCGCGTATTTCGAAGTATATGTCTATGGCCCTCCACGTGATCTGCATTCGGGTCTTTTTGGCGGCACAGTACATAACCCGGCGCAAGCACTAGCGGAATTGATCGCGGGCATGCACGATGCAAATGGAACGGTTACTTTGCCGGGCTTTTATGATTCAGTGCGGGTTGTAACTGACCAGGAGCGTGAAGATACGGCGAAACTTCCAACAACACCTGAAAGTTATTTACAACAGACAGGCGTACCCGCTTTATGGGGTGAAAAAGAATATACACCCGCATTACGCACAGGTGCCCGCCCGACACTTGAAATAAATGGCTTACTCTCTGGTTGGACTGGTCCCGGTTCAAAGACTGTTTTGCCGGCAAAGGCCATGGCAAAGATTTCCTGCCGCCTCGTGCCCGATCAGGATCCCGCTGAAGTCCAAAAGCAACTGGTTCGTTATCTTGAAGAACATGCACCCAAAACAATTACCTGGGAAGTGAAGCCCCTGCATGACAGCCCGTGGGCAATCACCGATGTAAACAACAATGGTGTTCGCGCAATGGCCGCCGCAATGGAAACGGTGTGGGGTAAACGGCCTTTATACCGTCGCGAAGGCGGCTCGATTGGTGTGGTGTCCATGCTGCAAAATATCTGCGGCGTGGAATCGGGACTCGTCGGCGGCGGCTTGCCTGATGACAATATCCACTCGCCGAATGAACGAATGCATCTGCCGACCTGGCACAAAAATATGGATGCGTTCATCCACTTCTTTTTCAATATGAAATAAGCGTTGATATGTCATTGCGAGGGCGCACTTGCCCGACACTTGCGCCGCACTGCGTTTGTTGCAGTGCAGGTGAGCAATTCCCAACTCTTTAGGAGATTGCTTCGTCGGAAAGAACATCCTCCTCGCAATGACGGAGTACAAAGGACTCAATGGAAGATAGAATTATCACCTACGGCGGTCAGGCAGTTATTGAAGGCGTAATGATGCGCGGGCAAAAGGCATATGCCGTTGCCATGCGCGCGCCCGATGGCACGATTGCCATTCATACTGAAAAGCTCGCAACTGTATATCGTTCGGGTATTACCAAGATCCCATTTTTGCGCGGCTCAATTCTTTTATGGGATGCGCTGGGCTTGGGGATGCGCGCACTGACACTTTCTGCCAACACCCAAACAGGCGAGGATGAAAAATTGGAGGGCCCGGCTCTTTATTTGACCGTAGGCCTGTCACTAACCCTCGGCATTGGACTCTTCTTTTTGCTTCCCGCGGGCATTGGCGGACTGGCTGAACATTATCTCGGCTGGAGTTCATGGCTGAATAATCTAACTGAAGGTGTGTTGCGCCTATTATTTTTAATTGGCTACATCTGGGCGATCAGTTTCATGCCCGATGTGAAAAGGCTTTTTATGTATCATGGCGCGGAACACAAGACGATTAATGCCTTTGAAGCAGGCGCAGAGTTGACTCCCGAGGTTGTTGCGAAATATCCCATTGAACATGCGCGTTGTGGGACGGCCTTTTTGCTCACACTGGTTTTGCTTTCCATTTTAGTTTTCACAGCGCTCGGACCTATGCCAATTTTATGGCGGCTTGCCACCCGTATCTTATTCATTCCCATCCTCGCAGGCATTGCCATTGAATACATCCGCTGGACAGCCAATCATTTGGGTAATCCCATCGTTCAATTATTGATCAAACCCAATCTGGCCTTGCAGCACCTCACCACACGCACCCCTGACCTATCCATGCTGGAAGTGGCGATACAATCGTTCCAGTCGATGCGAAAGGCAGAGCAGGAAATATCATAAATTCTTGATGCAAAAAACAAAAAGCGCGGATAACTTCCGCGCTTTTTGTTTTTTAACTCATCAGCAAGCTGATGGACTCCAGAATCATTGCCTACGAGTATTGTTTGGTAATTCAATAATAAATGTTGTACCGCCACCGATTTCGCTTTGTACTTCAATCGTTCCGTGATGCGCGTGGATAAGTTGTTTGGCAATTGCGAGGCCAAGCCCGCTGTTTACCCGTTCTGTCCTGGATTTATCCCCACGCCAGAATCTATCGAAGATAAATGGGATATCCTCCGCGGAGATGCCCGAGCCTGTATCTTTGACAGCGATTCGGATTCCGTCGACAGTTGATTCCGTTTCGAGGGAAATTGTCCCATCTTGAGGTGTGTGGCGAATCGCATTGGATATTAAATTTGAAAGCACTTGATTCAATCTGTCGTAATCAGCAATAATTTCTTGTGAAGAGTCTCTTGTGTTCGTTTGCAGGGAAATGCCAAGGGATGCGGCGTGGGCGGAAAAACTCGAAGTGAGATCCTCCATCAGATCGGCAAGCAGGAAGCGGGTGGGGTGAAGCGGAAGTTGTCCTGCCTCCGCCAGAGAAAGGGTTTGCAGATCGTTGACGAGGCGCGCCAGCAGTTTGGTCTCATCCAATGTGTTGTTGATGTGTTCACTGGTGGGTTTGTAAACGCCGTCAATGATACCTTCGAGATTGCCTTGAATGATGTGCAGAGGCGTGCGGAGTTCGTGGGCAATATCAGCCGTGAGATTGCGTCGTTGTTGCTCAGCGCGTTCGAGTTCGCTGACCATTTTGTTGAAGCGTTTGATCAACTCTTGAAATTGCGGCGAATCATCGTCGGGTACGCGTACCGAGAGGTCGCCCTCGGCCACGGAGTCGATGGCGTTGAAGATCTGTCCCAGTGGTTTGCCGAAACGGGAGTATAAGGTGAAGATGGTGATGATTGCAAGGAGAATGATTGCGAACGGGGCGCCGCACACGAGCAGCCAAATATTTCTGACCCCCGAATATTCTGAAAAGATCAGATAAAGAATGGCGGCGGTGCCTCCAATAAAAAGCGAGATGACACCGAAGAAGAAAATAACAAATGGAAAAAATCGACGACCGCCGCGCCAGCGCTGGCGCGGTGATGAGTCGGATGAATGGTCGTGATCGTGATTCATGATAAAGAGTTGAAGGTCGTTAACTTTCAATGAGGCGGTAGCCGATGCCATAAACTGTTTCGATGGCTGGGCGGTCTGATTCGGCTTCAAGTTTTTTGCGGAGATTCTTGATGTGCGAGTCTACGCTGCGATCCACGCTGGATGCGGCTCCGTGCAGGTCTTCGAGTAATTGCTCGCGGGTAAGGGTTTGACCTGGGTGACTCGCCAAAATGAAAAGTAGTTTGAATTCATTCGGCGTGAGTTTGACAGTGACACCGTTGAAAGTGACGGAATGTTTAGCCGAGTCAATTTCGAGTGTGCCGATGCGAATGATGGATGGTAATTTAATATCTCCACGTGTTCTGCGAAGAAGAGCGCGCACTCGTGCGACCAGCGCGCGCGGCGAGAAAGGCTTGGCGATGTAATCGTCCGCGCCGATCTCGAGCCCCGTGATCTGGTCCACTTCCTCGGCCAACGCGGTCAGCATGATGATCGGCACGTCACTTTCGCGGCGCAGAATCTTGCAGACTTCGCGCCCGTCAATGTTGGGGAGCATGAGGTCGAGGACGATCAGGTCTGGTTTTTCGCGGCGGGCAGTTGTCAGCGCAGATTGACCGTCGCCTGCTGTGAGGACGCGATAGCCGTTCTTTTCCAAATAATCCCGCGCGAGGCGGGCGACCTTGGGTTCGTCATCTACAACGAGGATGGTGTTCATGCTGGTTCCAAGTTTATCCTTAAATCATGAATACCGCTTGTCTGGCGGCATTCATGATTTTTGTTTTTATTCTTATTCTGTTTTTGAGGACTCTGAGTCTGAGGGCGCTGCCTCACCGTGAGCGCGCTTGTGCCATTCGTCAAACCTGGGCGGGACGCCATCTTCCCAATGTCTGCCCCAAGGTCCATGCCTGTGATGGCCGCCGTGACGCATTCCGCGGAAGAAGATCATCTTCAACAACCCGAAGAACAGGAACAGGAAGAAGATCGAGAGGCAGATGCCGCCGGGAAAGAATCCGAAGTGATGGCGGTTATACATCGTCGGGTATCCGTAACCGTAGCCAAATTCGTGGTTATACATCATCGGCGGGATGGGCGCGCCTTGTCCATTTTCAGCGGCTTGCGATATGGCAGTTGCAACTGCAGGAGCCTGGGAAACACCCTGGGCGACACCGGCTTTGTAAGCCATGAATCCGCCGCCAGCAATCAGGCCGACTAGAAGCACCAAGCCGATCACTCTTAAAACTATGAAAGGACCTTTATTAGACATTTTTATCTCCATTGGTAAATGATTTGGTTTGTTCTTTCGGCTCTACTTTATCAATCCATTGTGGAGGAATTGTGGATAAGCGCGGGAAGGTTTGTGGAGGTTGTGTAAAAGGAGCATCAGAATTCGGCAGTTATTTTGCGCCTCTTATTCTATATTCACTGTGATGACGACTTTCCCTTTGGTGTGTCCTTCTCCCAGATAGCGGAGAGCTTCAGCAGCCTCACGTAACGGGTAACACCGGTCAATGACCGGTTTCACTTTGCCAGCTTCAATAAGCTCTTTTATGAAACCTAAATCCTTTTGGTTTAAATTCGCCATAAAGAAACCCATCTTCTTACCCCCGTTCTTTGAAAGCCGCGACCCTAGGAGTATGCCTTGGAGGATTTGAGCCAGAGAGCCTCCAGCGACAACATAAATACCCTTGGGGTTTAATGCACGCCTGTAATCGAAAATTGAACGATAACCGTTGACTGCAAGGATCAAGTCATAGCGCAGTCCGTTTTTGGTGAAATCTTCGCGGGTGTAATCGATGAGATGGTCCGCCCCAAGGGAGCGCGCCACATCCAAATTCCTGGTGCTGCACACAGCCGTGACTTCAGCGCCGAAGTATTTGGCGAACTGTACCGAAAATGTGCCCACACCGCCGCCCGCGCCATTGATCAAAACTTTTTGCCCTGGTTGGATCTGTCCCATATCACGGAGGCCCTGCAAGGCGGTGAGCGCCGCCATCGGTGCGGCTGCTGCTTCCTCGAATGTCAACCCGCCCGGTTTCAACGCCAGTAAATCTTCTTTGGCACAGGCATACTCGGCAAAACCGCCCGAACCGATGCATCCGAAGACCTCATCACCCGCTTGGAACTGTTTTACGTTACTGCCAACCGCTTCAACCCGCCCGGCGATATCGGCTCCGCGTCTCGTGTTTTTTGGTTTAAACAGCCCGGCGCCCAGACGGACCAAAAATATGTCAGCGGTCAGCATATGCCAGTCATATGCATTTACGGATGCTGCGTGAACTTTTATCAGTACTTGATTTTCGTCGGGGGTGGGTTTTTCTACTTCCCTTAATTCAAGAACATCGGGTGAACCATATCTTTCAGATACAATTGCTTTCATAAGTATTCCTCCAGGATTGGTTTGATTTGGTTTAGTTTGCTGTTTCGCTCCTAATGTATCAATTCATTGTGGATGAATTGTGGAGGAGTGTGTCAGAGATTGTGGAGATTGTTAATGTTGCGTAAGAGAAGCATTGCTGCCTGCAACTTTTCACACCTGTAAGCATCTGATACAATGCGAGACGGTAATAACCAGAGATAAAGCGTCGTCCTGACTATGGTTGAAAATAATACATACAGGTGATATTCACCTAATAGGAAAATATAATGCCTACAAATGGTAACGAAAAGCATGTAAAAGTATTAATTCTGGGGTCGGGTCCTGCGGGGTTGTCAGCCGCTTTGTATGCAGCGCGCGCGGAGCTGGCTCCTGTCGTCTTGACGGGCATGCAGCTTGGAGGTCAGGCCGCATTGACTCACGCTATCGAGAATTATCCTGGTTTCCCAACTGGCGTTGGCGGGGCGGAATTAGGGGAGCTATTCCAAAAGCAAGCTGAAAATTTTGGCGCGAAGGTTGAGTTTGATACGGCACATGAGGTGGATCTGTCACAGCGGCCATTCAAAGTCACAACGGATAGCGGCGAGTATAGGGCCGACACATTAATCCTCACAACCGGCGCGAACCCCACTCACCTTGAGATTCCCGGTGAAGTAGAGCTCACAGGCCGCGGCGTCTCATACTGTGCCACCTGTGACGGCTGGTTCTTCAAAGATAAAAAAGTTGTGATCGTGGGCGGCGGCGACAGCGCGCTTGAAGAAGGTCTCTTTATTACACGTTACGCATCCTCTGTGACCGTGATTCATCGACGCGATGAATTTAGAGCCAGTCCTGTTTTGCAGAAACGCGCCAAAGAACATCCAAAGATGAACTTCATTTTGAATACAGTAGTAACAGAAGTTGTTGGTTCGGATAAAGTCACAACGCTGAAGTTGAAGAATGTAAAAACAGGCGCCGAATCCACTTTTGATACAGATGGTTTGTTCATCTTTATTGGCCATGTGCCGAATACGCAAATGTTCAAGGGTCAATTGGAAATGAGTGATCTTGGTTATGTCATCGTGAACGACAAAATGGAAACGAGTGTGGAGGGTGTATATGCGGCGGGTGAAATTGCCGACCCGCACTTCCGCCAGGTGGTCACCTCGGCGGGCATGGGCGCGGCAGCAGCCATACAGGCGACGCGATTCCTCGAGCAAGCCGAAGCAGTTCACAGTTAAGAAGGATGCGATGAAGATCGCGCGGCACCTCCGACGGGTTGGCTGATCCTGATTAATGGGCAGAGTCCAATCGAAGAAATATTCCACAAAAAGGACTCGGTACCAGTCGAGTCCTTTTTGTGCGTAAAAGATGTGACATTTTGTACTTTTGGTCTGGAATACTTTCGGATAGAATTAATCAAATTTGATCATGATTTGGAGGATGTATGAAGAAAATTTCCATTGTTGGCGCAGGCAATACGGGCGCAACCGCTGCTCACTGGCTGGCTGAACGCGAACTTGCGAATATCGTCTTGTTGGATGTGGTGGAGGGGATGCCGCAGGGCAAAAGCCTGGACTTGCTGGAGGCGATGCCTATTATCGGCAAAGATGCAAAAGTGATCGGTACGAATGATTATGCAGAGACCAAAGGCTCCGATATCATCATTGTTACTGCGGGTATTGCACGCAAGCCCGGCATGAGTCGTGATGACTTGTTGAAGACCAATGCAGATATCGTTGGCAAAGCTGCCGTTGAAACATTGAAGCATTCACCCGATGCCATCTTTATTGTGTTGACCAATCCGCTGGATACGATGGCGTATCTCACCATGAAGATGACCAAATTGCCGCGCGAACGTGTCATCGGCCAGGCGGGCATTTTGGACTCGGCACGAATGCGCGCGTTCGTCGCGATGGAAGCTGGTGTAAGTGTTGAGAATGTGGATTGCTATGTATTGGGCGGACACGGGGATGAAATGGTTCCTCTTACGCGTCATTCCAATATTGCAGGTATTCCACTGCGCGACTATTTTCCCGCGGATAAACTTGAAGCAATTGTGAACCGCACGCGCAAAGGCGGCGGCGAGATCGTGAATTTACTCAAGACTGGTTCTGCGTACTATGCACCTTCCATGGCCTGTGTGCAAATGGCAGAAGCGATCCTCAAAGACAAGAAATTGATCGTGCCTTGTGCCACGTATATGAACGGTGAATATGGCTTGAATGATATGTATTTTGGCGTGCCTGTCATGCTCGGCGCAGGCGGTATGGAAAAGATCATCGAATACAAATTTGATGATGCTGAAAAAGCCATGTTTGAAAAATCTGCGGCGTCGGTGAAAGAGACGCATGAAGCCCTTAAGAGTTTGGTGAAAATTTAAAAAAACGGAACGCGGGACACGCAACACGAATTCCAATCACCGTGTTGCGTGTCCCGTTCTCCACTCAAAGGAGTATCATTATGATCCTGCACGAAAAAATCTCAGCTCAGTTGCCTGCGTGGCGTGAGCGCATTAAGTCCCTTGCAAAGGAACATGCCGATGTGAAAGTGGATGACGTTACCGTGGGTCAGATCGTTGGCGGAATGCGTGATATCAAATCCCTGCTCACTGATGTTTCATTTGTTGACCCTGCGCACGGCATTCTTTTCCGTGGCATGCCCATCCCCGAGGTGTTGAAGAAATTGCCCAAGGCGCGCGGCGGCAAGATGCCGTTGGTGGGCGGTTTCTATTACCTGCTGATGATCGGCGAATTGCCAACCAAGGAACAAGCTCAGGAAGTGGAAGCCGAGTGGGCAAAGCGCTCCGCTGTTCCCGATTATGTTTATAAAATGCTCAAGACCATGCCGAAAGAGACTCACCCCATGACTCTCTTCTCGCAGGCTGTTCTGGCTTTGCAAAACGGCTCGGTCTTCGCGCACAAATATCACAGCATGAAAAAAGATGTGTATTGGGAAGCCGCATTGGAAGACAGCCTTGATCTAACCGCCAAGCTTCCGGTCATTGCCGCATACATCTATCGCATGAAATATTTTGGCGAGAGCAAGAAACCGAAATATAATCCCAGGCTCGATTATGGTGCAAACTTTTCCCGCATGATGGGTGTGGCTGACAGGAAAGGCTATTCTGAACTTGCCCGCCTGTATTTTATTTTGCACTCAGATCATGAATCTGGAAATGTCTCCGCCCATACCATGCACCTTGTTGGGTCCGCTCTGGCTGACCCATACTTTTCCTTCTCCGCCGCGCTTAACGGTCTCGCTGGACCTTTGCATGGTCTGGCAAACCAGGAGTGCCTCGGCTGGTTGTTGGAAGTGCACAAGCAATTCGGCGGCGTTCCTTCGCGTGATGATCTTTATAAATTTGCATGGGACACGCTCAATGGTGGTCACGTGATCCCTGGTTATGGACATGCCGTCTTGCGTGTGCCTGATCCGCGTTACATGGCGCAGTTGGAATTTGCAAAAGCGCGCTTCCCGGATGACGACCTTGTCCGCCTGGCAGATATGGTTTTCGATGTTGTGCCGATCGTTCTCAAGGAGCAGGGCAAAGCCAAGAACCCAGCCCCGAATGTGGACGCCATCTCTGGTACTCTGCAATACTATTATGGCGTGCGCGATTTCGATTTCTACACCGTGTTATTCGGTGTGGGTCGTGCCCTGGGTGTGACAGCCAATTACGTGTGGGCGCGTGCATTGGGTATGCCGCTTGAGCGTCCCAAATCGTTAACCACGAAAATGCTGGAAGATGTGGTTGCAAAAGCCGCCCAGCCTGCATAAATATAATTTCTGAATAAAAAAACTCCCGAGAGGCTCGGGAGTTTTTTTATTATTCACTCACCTTACGCGATTTGGTTTCATCCTA
>JBBSCM010000007.1:0-34531 GCA_038250295.1 Anaerolineales bacterium
AGAAACAACGATCAGGTCATGTTGGTCCGCGATCTTCGCGATCTCGAGCATCACCTCACGCGGAGCGACCGCTCCTGTCGGGTTGGATGGATAACCAATAAAAATAACTTTTGTGCGCGGTGTGATGGCCTTGCGAATATCATCGGGATCAATGGTGAAATTATTTTCAAGGCGCGCGGGAATTTCAACTGGCACACCGCCCGCGAGTATCACTTCGGCCTGATAAGAAACAAAGCATGGGGTGGGGATGATGACTTCATCACCGGGTTCAAGGATCGCAGTAAAGGTTAGATACAACGCTTCAGAAACTCCAACCGTTGCAACGATCTCATCTGTGGGGTTGTAATCTACTTTATATAATTTTTTTAAATTGTCCGCAACACCCTGGCGTAATTCCACCTTGCCGTGGTTGGATGTGTAATGTGTTTCCCCGTTTTGCAATGAGCGAATACCCGCCTCAAGGATCGGTTTGGGTGTGGTGAAATCCGGCTCGCCAATGCCCAGCGAGATCACATCCTTCATTGTCGCAACAATATCAAAGAATTTGCGAATGCCGCTCGGCTTTAATTCAGCCACGCGCCGGGCCAATCGTGCTGTATTAGTAACTTCCTGCATTGAGCCTCCTACCGCTTATTAAATAAACTGTCAAATTTACCATTAGTGTTGAAGACAGAAATTATAATTCTGGTTTTGTCATTTATGCGGCACTATTGTAAATGGGTTGTACGTGCCAGTCATCTGAAATTTCCTGATACGTTAATTCAAATGCAAAACCGTCAATCGTTTTTACACGGAATCCTTTTTCGCCGGGACCGCGCCAGCGCGCAAGGATCTCGGCCACCTCATAATGACGTCCCCTCCACATGAGCGCGAGCGGCCTCTCTGCATATTCCGTACGAGCCCCAGGCTCGGAACGACATTCGACAATTTCCATGACTTATAGAATGACGGAACTGTCGTCAGCGATATTCAATTGCATGACGTGTCCATCGCTTCTTCCTTTAACGATTGCCTGTTTGCCGATCAACGAGCGACTCAGCGCCGCATCTTTGATCTCGCAGCCCGCTTCGACGATACTGTCTGCGATCTGGCTGTTCTCTATTTTGCAGTTTGCGCCAATGGATGCATAGGGCCCAATGGTTGAATTCGAGATCTTCGCGCTTTTGTGAATGGCTACGGGTTCCACGATCCTAACATTTGGACTTCTAACCCTTTGAGTTTTTAACTTTTGCTTCTCCAATAAAACTTTATTCGTATCCAAAGTCGCTTCAATGGTGCCTGTATCAAGCCAGGTGCTGATCTCTTTCGTGCGAAATTTCGCGCCGCCTTCGACAATCATAATGGAGATGGCGTCGGCCAAAAAGTATTCATTCTTGAGCATCATACCGCGCTGCATTTGATTATCTATTGCAGTCATTAATCGTTCGGCGTTCTTTATGTAATAACACCCAACTACCACAAGGTTATTATCCATGCTTTGGGGTTTTTCAATAAAGCGCTTCACCCAGCCGTCTGCGCCAAGCTCCGCCACCCCGAATCGGCGCGGGTCTTCAACGGGCATCACCCACGCCACGCCATCGGCTTCCTCTTTTGCGAGAAATGAGAAATTTGTTTCCATCAATGTGTCTGAGAAACAGATCATCATGGGCCCGAACAAATATTCACGTGCCAACGTAAGCGCATGAGACTGCCCTTTCATTTCACGCTGCACAACATAATGGGCTTTTAGATTTGGGTAAAACTCATTGATGAATGCGGGAATTTGCAATTCACCGAGAAAAGGTCCTAAAATAAAGATATATTCCGTATTATCAGGTTCAGGCAAAGTCTTAAACATATCCAGCAAATGTTCAAGAGATGTCTTGCCCGCCACGCTGACGAGCGGTTTGGGCTTGCTCCAGGTGTGCGGACGCATGCGCGTGCCCCAGCCAGCCATTGGGATTACAACTTTGAGGGTGTCAAATTTCATATGTTAAGCACCGAAGAGAGTGATTTGATTTTCATGTTGCATATTATAGCGCGTCAGCGGTAGACGACAAAACCCAAAACCGCCCCGGCGATGACCAGCCAGACCGGGTTGACTTCGGTTAATGTGAGCAGGGAAAATGCGACGATCGCGATAATGGCCTTGTCCCAATTTTGTGCAAATCCATTTCCCCAGCCTAATTTGCTCACGCTGAAAACTGAATATGCCATCACGTAGGTTGTCCATAATAGCAGGCCCACGATAACCGGGCGTACGGCTTTTAGCATGGCAATCACCGTCGGGCTGTCCTTGATCCCAAAAAAGAAAATCACCATCACCAGCATCAAAAGAGTTGACGGTATGATCGTGCCGGAGACAGCCGCAATGGCGCCCCATGTGCCAGCCAATTTATAGCCGATATATGCAGAAACCTGCGGAGCGATGGGCCCGGGCAAAGCATTACCTATCGCAAGCGCATCTGCAAACTCTTCAGGGGTCACCCAACCCATATTAACAGACTCGCGCTGCATGAGTCCCATGGATGCGGGTCCGCCGCCCCATGAAAATAATGCAACACGCGAGAATACAACGAAAAGGCTCCAAAGGATATTCATATTTTTACCATTCTCCAAATTGAGGCTGCGGAAGGCCCGCCGCATATTCCTGCAGGCGCAGGCGGTGAGATGGCCAAAGATCACGGGGCAGTTCATTTAATGAGAAAGCCTTTACCTCGGCGATCTCGCCATCAGGCCGGCCTGATATTGTAAAGTCCTTACATATAAATACGATTCCATGGTCGGTCTTCCAATCCGCAAAACTTGTGTAGGCTCCCATCAAATTTACTTCGCCCAACTGCGCGCCGGTCTCTTCAAACGCTTCACGCCGTGCGGCCCCTTCAAGAGTTTCATCGCGCTTCACCCCGCCGCCCGTCATGAACCAGCCTGTGATGTAGGTATGACGTACAAGCCACACTTTATCTTTTTGGATCATCATGGTGCGTATGCCAATTCGGATCGGCCGAAAGATAAAACAATAAACCCGAAAGCCAAGATAAAGCAAACGAAAAAGCATTTATGAATGTCCCAAAATGGGATGCGGTTGATATGCCTCTTCGAGACGCTTGATCTCTTCGTCCGATAATTTAATGTCCAAAGCGGCAATGGCCTGGTCCAAATGCTCGATCTTGCTGGACCCGATAATGGGTGCGGCGATATGCGGTTTGCTCAACACCCAGGCAAGCGCGATCTGTGAACCTGTTGCGTTATGTTCCTTAGCCACCTCAGCGGCGCGATCCGCAACGATAAAATCCTCCTCACGGAAATATAACTCATCGGCAAATGGATCGCTCTGTGCGCGGGCTGTTTCACCGCCTCCGCCGCGTTTACGGTTGCCTGCGAAAAATCCGCGCGCCATCGGGCTCCATGGGATTAATCCAATGCCCCGATCTTTACAAAGCGGAATCATTTCGCGTTCCTCTTCACGATAGACAAGGTTATAGTGATTCTGCATGGACACGAATTTCGCCCAGCCGTTGACCTCAGAGGTGTGCAAGGCTTTCATAAATTGCCATGCAAACATCGAAGATGCGCCGATATAGCGCGCCTTACCCGCGCGGACAATATCATTTAACGCTTCCATGGTTTCTTCAATGGGCGTGTTGGTATCCCAGCGATGGATCTGATACAAGTCCACATAATCCATTTGCAGGCGTTTGAGGGAGTTGTCAATTGAATCAAGAATGTGTTTGCGCGAGAGGCCTTTATCGTTGATGTCATCGCTCATCTGCCCATGGACTTTGGTGGCGACTACAATATTTTCGCGTTTGATATTTTTTAATAAATTGCCTGTAATGCGTTCACTTTCCCCCGTTGAATATACATCTGCTGTATCAAAAAAGTTAATGCCTGCATCCAATGCGCGTTTGATAAACGGCTTGGCTTCGTTTTCATCCAAAACCCATTCACGCCACTTCTTTGAGCCGTAGGTCATCATTCCCAAACACAGACGTGAGACTTTTAATCCGGTTTTGCCGAGGTTTACATATTGCATGGTTCCTCCATTTTGGAGTGTGGCAGCTTGCTGCCACACATATTGGACAGCAAGCTGTCCAACTCCAGAATCAAATAATCGTCAAATTAGCCAGACTCGCTGCGAGTCTTTTAATCCCAACTGATTCAAATACAACATCCACGATCTCGTCACCATCCTGCATTCTGCTATCCAATACAATGCCTTCACCCCACAGCTGATGCTTGATGCGGATCCCGGCGCGGAATTGACTGGTCGTGACAGGAGCAGCTTTCAGCGGAGAGGGAACCGTCCACTTTGATTCGGATGGGCTGGGGGTTCTGTAAAAACTTTGAGAGGAGGAGAATGAACTTGCAGGACGTCCCGTGCGGGTTTTTCCGACAAGTAATTGAGCTGGCAGGTCTTCGAGAAAACGTGATGGGTAGGTTTCTTCAGACATGCCGCGCCCGCCACGCTGGATCGCGCGCAATAAATAAAGCCTGTCTTTCGCGCGCGTGATGCCTACATAAAAAAGGCGGCGCTCTTCTTCCATTTGCTCGGGTTCATCGAATGAGCGGCTGTGCGGAATAATGCCATCGTCGAGGCCGACGATAAAGACCGCGCCGAACTCAAGTCCCTTGGCGGCGTGGAGGGTGAGCAGCGTGGGCGCGTTTGCATCTGTGATGGTGTCCTGATCGGCGACGAGCGCAACGTTCTCAAGAAAATCATCCAATGTGCGAGTGGAATATTCGAGGGCGAGGCGTTTTAATTCCTCCACGTTTTCCCAGCGCTCGGCGCTCTCTTCGGTTTCATCTTCGAGAATGTGCGCCTTGAAATTTATATCTCGGATGATGCGGTCAAAGAGTTCAGCGGTTGTAAATAATTTGGCGGCGCTGTGCCAGTTGGCGAGCATCCCGCCAAAATCCGCGAGCGGCAAAGCAGCACGGCCTGTGAAAGATTTATAGAATGGCGAATCGCCGCCGCGCGCGAGGTCAAGCAGAACGGCGCCCGGACTCATTTCATTTTGACGTGCAACCAGATGAAGCGTGGTCAATGTTTTATCGCCAATCCCGCGCGGCGGGACGTTGATGATGCGGCCCAGCGCGGCTTCGTCTGCCGGGTTGTGTGCCAGGCGCATAAAGGCGATCATATCCTTTACTTCGCGGCGTCCGTAAAATCGTTGCGCGCCGACCAAACGATAGGGAAGCCTCGCTTGCAGAAATGCTTCTTCAATTAAACGTGACATGGCGTTGGTGCGGTACATCACCGCGCAGTCACCAGGTTCAAATTGTTTGCTCAATACAAGCTGCGCAATCGTATCCACAACAAAGGCAGCTTCGCCATAATCATCGCGCGATTCGTAAAAGAAAATCTTTTCGCCCGCTCCGCGGTCACTAAATAATTTTTTCTTGCGCCGATTGCTCGCTTTGTCAATTACGCTCATGGCGGCATCCAGAATGTTTTGATGCGAGCGGTAATTTTGTTCAAGCAGAATCACCTGTACATCTGGAAAATCCTGCTCGAAGCGATGGACGTTGCGCCAGTCTGCACCGCGCCATGCGTACACTGATTGGTCCGGATCCCCGACGCAAAATATGTTTTTATGATATGAAGCAAGATGCTTGACCAAAGCATATTGCGCCAGATTTGTATCCTGGAATTCATCCACCAGCACGTGCCTGAATCTTTGCGCGTATTTATCACGGACGCTTGGTACATCTTCTAAAAGTTTCGCTGTATAAACGAGCAAGTCGTCAAAGTCCACGGCGTTGCTGGCGATGAGCCTCTTTTGATATTCAACATATACACGCTTGACCACTTCATCGCGATAAGTGTTGATCGGATAACCATCCGGCCCAATCAGTTCATTTTTTGCGCGAGAGATGGCGGCGTGAATGCTGGCGGCGCGATATAACTTATCATTCAAGTTCAATTCTTTAATGATGCTTTTGACAATGCGTTCCTGGTCATCTGAATCAAAGATCACAAAATTTGGTTCAAGCGGAAGGTGCTCTGTTTCCCTTCTCAGGATGCGGGCACAAATCGAATGGAAGGTGCCCAGCATCAATCCTTCGACTGCGCTCTGGGCAAGTCCTTCGGTGGCCTGGTCATTCAGCATCGCTTTGACACGATGGTCCATTTCCTTCGCGGCTTTATTGGTGAATGTGACCGCAATGATCTGCCACGGGCGGACTCCTTCGGACGCAATGAGATACGCAATACGCTGTGTGAGTACCCGCGTCTTTCCTGAGCCTGGGCCTGCCACTACCAAAACAGGTCCATCCGCCGCTGTGACTGCTTTACGTTGTTGTGCGTTGAGTTTGTCTAGAAAATCCATGAGGTTATTATAAACGCCACCACTAATAATAAGGGCGGGTTATGCCCGCCCGTTTTCGATCAATTCAATTCGGATGTGCAGTGTGCGCAACGTGTGGCCTTGATCGGAATCACGCTGAAGCAGTAGGGGCAGTCTTTTGTTGTGGGGTCAGCGGGTGGAGGGGCCTTTCTTAATTTGTTTGCAATTTTCACAATGAGGAAAATAACGAAGGCGATAATCAGGAAATCAATAATACTCTGTACAAATACCCCCCATGTAATTGCGGATTCGCCGCCTTGGAGGGGCAGGGATCGTTCACTGAAATTAACTCCCCCAGAGACAAGTCCGATCACGGGTATGATAATGTCGTTCACAAGTGAACTGATGATCTTGCCGAAGGCGCCGCCGATGATCACTGCAACGGCGAGATCCAGTACATTGCCGCGCATTACAAAATCTCTGAATTCTTTAAGCATGATTTTCTCCTGGTGATGATGATAGCGTTTGGATTTTATGTTAGGAAAGAAGGCTTGTCAACGATAGGATGAGCTTTCATATATTTTAGAGATGAGTACGGTGGGAAGGGACGAATCTGCCGCTTGATTTTGGGCAGGTGTCGGGTTATAGCGATGCGATACTTCGTCGAATTTTTGGTTTTTTTACCGCTTAAAAACAGTCCTATAGAGGGGTATTTAACCATTCTGCGGTTGGATTTTTTATTAAAACCTGACTATGTGTGTTACCCTTGTGGTCGTGCTGTTGACGCCCCTAAAGAATTAGGTATAATTCCACCTGCTTCATGGCATGGTTTAGTTCTGAAGTAGTAATTATCTCAATGTAGAAAAGGACCATCACGGATGCCTGATCTTTTATTAGATATTAAAGGACTTGAGACACAATTCAAGACTCCAGATGGAATTATCCATGCGGTAAATGGTGTCTCGTTTGGATTGAAGGAGGGTGAAACACTAGGGGTCGTAGGGGAAAGTGGTTGCGGTAAGAGCGTAACGATGCTTTCTGTGCTTGGGCTTATTCCTTCACCTCCCGGAAAAGTTCTTGCAGGGGAAGCGTTTTTCTTTGGCCAGGATCTTCTTAAAATGTCGAAAGAGGAAATTCGTCATGTGCGCGGCGCGCAGATCGCAATGATCTTCCAGGATCCAATGACCTCGCTTAATCCTGTGTTGACCATCGGCCGTCAAATAGAAGAGCCATTGATGCTGCACATTGGGATGACGAAGAAGCAGGCGCAGGAACGTGCAGCTGAGTTACTTGGCATGGTGGGAATTCCGAATGCCAAGGATCGTTTGAATGATTATCCTCATCAATATTCAGGTGGTATGCGCCAACGCGTGATGATTGCCATGGCGCTTTCCTGCAGCCCTCAGGTTTTGATCGCAGACGAACCAACCACTGCCCTGGATGTGACCATTCAAGCTCAGATCATGGATCTGGTTAAACGTTTGCGAAGTGAGCTTGGCATGACCATTGTTTGGATCACACATGATCTGGGCGTGGTGGCTGGTATTGCCCAGCGTGTGATCGTTATGTATGGCGGCTTGATTATTGAAGAAGCGCCAGTCAATGAGTTGTTTGCCAATCCATCTCACCCCTATACGGTTGGTTTGATAGGCAGTTTGCCGCGTGTGGATGAGACAGAACATTCGCGCTTATTTTCCATTGATGGTCAGCCGCCTGTCCTTTACCAGAAGCCGCAAGCCTGTCCGTTTGCGCCGCGTTGCAAGTGGGTGATGGAAAAATGCTGGAAAGAGAACCCAACTCTTGAAACTGTTGCCAGTGAACATCGTATTGCCTGTTGGGTTGATATCAAGACGGGGAGAAGCCGCTAATGACTACGACTAATAATAATGATGATATTTTATTACAGGTAGAAGACCTCAAAATGCATTTTCCGATCTATCGCGGTGTCTTTCAGCGGCAGGTGGGAGCGGTTCATGCTGTGGATGGGGTTTCGTTTAATATTTATCGTGGTGAAACGCTTGGTCTTGTGGGTGAATCTGGTTGTGGTAAATCCACCGCGGGACGAACTATTTTACAATTATATAAACCGACTTCTGGTGAGGTGCATTTTAATGGAGTTAATCTTGTTACATTAAAAGGCGAAGAATTACGCATGATGCGCCGCAAGATGCAGATGATCTTCCAGGACCCATATGCCAGCCTGAATCCGCGCATGACCGTCGCTGATACGGTTGGCGAACCACTCATGGTTCACAATGTAGCCACGGGGAAAGAGATACAGGAACGCGTGGAGCATTTGCTTGAAGTGGTTGGGCTTAATCCTTCTTTCGCCAGTCGTTATCCGCATGAATTTTCAGGCGGCCAGCGTCAACGTATTGGTGTGGCACGAGCTTTGGCTCTGCAGCCTTCCTTTATTATTTGTGATGAGCCTATTTCTGCTTTGGATGTATCCATTCAGGCGCAGGTGGTGAACTTGTTGGAAGAGTTGCAGGATCAATTCAACCTCACCTATTTGTTCATTGCCCATGATTTGTCCATGGTTCGTCATATCAGTAAACGCGTAGCGGTAATGTATTTGGGGGTGATCATGGAATTGGCGGATCGTGATGATCTTTATCTCAATCCTCTTCATCCTTATACTCAGGCTTTGCTCTCAGCGGTCCCCATTCCTGACCCTATTGCAGATGCCAGACGTACCCGCACGATCTTGGAAGGGGATGTTCCTTCTCCGATTAACCCGCCTTCAGGATGCCGCTTCCGCACACGCTGCCCAATTGCCGAAAAGATCTGTGCCGAGTCGCGGCCTGATTTTCGTGAAGTTTCACCAGGTCACTTTGTGGCTTGTCATTTGGTTAAGTAGCAAGTTTTAATAATGTAAAAGGAGGTGGTTGCCTGCAAGTAAAGATAGGATCATTAATGATCCATTGACTGCTAATGTAAGTTCGTAAATCAATACTTTCCATATTTTGTGAGGAGAAGAAAAATGCGTAAAATGTTTGCTTTACTAAGCCTTCTTGTCATCGCCAGCATGGCCCTTTCTGCCTGCGGTGGTACACCCCCCACCCAGGCTCCTGCCACCGGTGGCGATGCGACTCAGGCTCCTACAGGTGGCGATGCGACTCAGGCTCCTGCTGCTGCTGGTTTCAATTCTGCGGATCCAACCACTCTCGTAAATGCTGAATCCGAAGTTGGTATCGATACCCTCGATCCAGCATTGGCTTATGATACCGCCTCGGGCGAAATCGTCCAGAACGTCTACGAAACCCTGGTTTTCTACGATGGCGATGCGACTGATAAATTCGTTCCACAGCTTGCCTCTGAAATGCCAACTATTTCCGCTGACGGCACAGTCTTAACCTTCAAGATCCGCTCCGATGTGAAATTCCACAACGGCGATATCATGACCCCGTCTGATGTCGCATACTCCTTCCAACGTGGTCTTTTGCAGGGGGGTACTTCCTCCCCGCAATGGTTGTTGACCGAGCCGTTCTTCGGCGTTGGTACGGATGACATCTCCCTCCTGGTTGATCCTGAGGGCGGTCTCTATGATGACCGTGAATTACTCTCTGCCGCTGATCCTGCTACACTCGTAGCTGCCTGTGAACAAACCCAGGCTGCAATCGTAGCTGACGATGCCGCTGGCACCGTTACCATGACCTTGAAACAGGCCTGGGGCCCATTCCTTGCCACACTCGCCCAAACCTGGGGTTCTGTTATGGACCAGAAATGGGTTGTTGAAAACGGTGGTTGGGATGGTTCCTGCGATACATGGCAGAACTTCTACGGTATGTCCTCTGCCGATAATCCATTTAGCACTATTGCCAATGGTACTGGTCCCTTCACACTCGACAAATTCGCCAACGGCGAAGAAATTGTCCTGCTCAGGAACCCCGATTACTGGCGCGAACCTGCCAAGCTTGAGCGCGTGATCTTCAAGCAGGTTCCTGAATGGGGTACCCGCTTTGCCATGATGCAAGCCGGTGATGCCGATTTAGCCACTGTGCCTTCTGCCAACCGCTCCCAAATGGATGCTTTGGTTGGTATTTATTCGGTCTTCGATCTCGAATCGAATGCTTATGGATCTGAGCAGGAAGTCTGCGGTTATGATGACGCAGCTTTGGGGGCTGCCAAGTTCACAGCCTGTGCTGCAGGCGAGGCCGGTAATGGCGGAGCGTTCCGCTTACGCATTGGCCGCCCAGCTATTTCGATGGATGTGCTCTTGACGAACTGGAATATCGCCACCTCCGAAGAAAGCCCGAACCCCTATATTGGCTCCGGCAAACTTGATGGTAATGGTATTCCAGCTGATTTCTTCAGCGATGTTCACATCCGTAAGGCCTTTGCCTATTGCTTCGATTTTGATACCCTGCTTAATGATGTGTTTAGCGGCGAAGCGGTTCAATCCTTCCAACTGCCTCTCGCCGGCATGCCTGGCTACTTCCCAGATACCCCACACTACACCTACGACCTCGCTCAATGCGAAGCTGAATTCAAGCTCGCCGATGTCGACAAGGATGGTATCGCGGCTGGTGATGATCCTGAAGGCGATGTTTGGACTACCGGCTTCCGCGTCCAGATGGCCTACAATCAGGGCAACAATACCCGCCAGACAATCACTGAAATCCTGGCTGGCAATCTCTCTTCTGTCAATGAACTGTTCCTGGTCGAGACCCTCGGTCTGCCATGGCCCGCTTACTTACGCTCACAGCGCGCCAAGCAGATCCCGATTATGACCGGTGGCTGGCAGGAAGATATTCACGATCCACACAACTGGTACCAGCCTTACACGACCGGTACTTACGGTGGCCGCCAATCCCTGCCCGAGGATGTTAAGGCTCAGTTCCGCGATATCCTTGAACGCGGCGTTTCCGAAACAGATCCTGCCAAGCGCGCTGAGATCTACAAGGAAGCCAACACCTTGTACTACGATCTGGCTGTTGGTATTCCGTTGGAAGTAATAACCAGCCATGGCTTCTCACAACGCTGGCTCCAGGGTGTCGTTTTGAACCCGATTTTGTCTGGTCTCTACTACTACCCAATGTACAAAGAATAGTCTGTCGAACCATCTGAAATAAATTTGGGGGCCTAGAAATAGGCCCCCAAACCTTTTCAGAATTCCGATTTGCGGAGTGTAAATAACGTCAAGTTCTTTATACTTCGGAAGCCAGAATAAAACTTTTAGCTCGAAAGAGGTTGTTTAATGACTACATATATTATTCGCCGCTTGTTACTTGTACCTGTCCTCCTTTTTGGTGTGACACTGCTGATCTTTGGCATGTTGCAGTTCCTGTCGCCGGTAGAGCGAACCGCATTGTATGTACGCGATTTCCCTAAAAATGACAAGGCGATCGAGGGGTTGATCAAACGCTATGGTTTTGACCAACCGGTCTATGTTCAATACTGGACCTGGCTGGTGGGCAAAGTGGATAAGGCTTCCGGGGAACGCGAAGGCGGCATTCTCTTTGGGAACTTTGGCTATTCCCGCTCAGCTTCCCAGCCTGTGGCTGAGTTGATTGCGCGTCGTTTTCCGAATACGCTTGATCTAACCATTTGGACGATTGCCCCGATGATCTTGATAGGAATATGGATGGGAGTGCAGGCTGCTGTGCATCATAACGGTTTTATAGATCAAGCCGCTCGTGTTTTCAGTATCATAGGCACTTCTTTTCCGACATTTGTGTTTGGTTTATTGATGCTGCTTATTTTTTATGCCAATTTACAATGGTTCTCTCCCGGTCGTCTATCAGATGCTTACACTCAGGTTGTTGACTCAAGCGCCTTCACGCACTATACCTCGCTGCTGACCTTCGATGCCCTTTTGAATGGCCGTTTTGATATATTCCTCGATGCCTTGCGGCACATGTTCCTCCCCATTTTGACCCTTTCTTATATCAGTTGGGCCACTTTCCTGCGCGTAACACGCGGCTCCATGCTCGAAACTCTTCGCATGGAATATGTTACAACAGCGCGTGCCATGGGCCTGCCTGAGCGCGATGTGATCTTCAAACATGCCCAGCCAAATGCCATGCTGCCAGTGCTGACATTGGCCGGGTTCAGTATCGTCGGTCTGCTTGGCGGTGTGTTAATTACAGAAACCGTATTCAACTATCCTGGTATTGGTTCAGCCGCCGCACGCGCAGCCACCAGTTTGGATGTGGTTGCCATGCTTGGCTTTGCCCTTTTCAATGGATTGATCCTGATCGTTTCGAACCTGGTCGTGGATGTCCTCTACGCTTTTGTTGACCCGCGCGTACGTTTATCATAAGGAGATTTATCATGACTGTAACTACTCCTACCGGCGATAATACTTTATTAGGTGAAAATGTCGCAACCCGCAAGATCGGTCGCCTTGAGCGCTTTTTTGGGCCTGAAAACTACCGTATCCTTACCGGCTTACTGAAAACACCCGCTTCTATTGCCGGTTTTGTACTGATCGGTTTTTTCATCTTTATTTCTCTCGCTGCCCCGTTAATCATTCCGCCAGTCACTCCCAATGATCCTTTTAAAATCCCGCGCGATGGTTTCCGATCCGACCCGCGTCCAATGGGTTCTGAGTGGACACGCAATGTCCCCGATGTTCCCTTCTGGTATAAGGCCGTAACCGGAAAAGATGAATGGGTTCACCTCTTAGGCACAGCCGAAGGTCAGTACGATATCTTCTACGGGATTATCTGGGGTACACGCACGGCTTTCAAGACTGGTTTGGTCGTTACAATCGCTACATTCCTGATTGGCATTATTTATGGCTCCATCTCAGCATATTATGGCGGCTGGGTGGACAACATCATGATGCGCATAGTGGATATTTTGCTGGTTCTGCCCAGTATTCTGGCGGTGCTCATCCTGGCTTCCGTTTTAACTCCCAAGATCGGAAAAAGCCTGATTCCAGCCATGGTGGCGTTAATTGCGTTTGGATGGATGGGATATTCGCGTATCATACGCGGTGATATCCTGTCGGTCAAAGAGCGTGACTATGTACTTGCTGCGCGAGTTATCGGTGTAAAAGATAGTCGTATCCTCTTCCGCCATATTCTTCCAAACGCGATTTTCCCCACTTTGGTATTGGCGTCTCTCGCCATCGGTGATGTAGTGCTCAGTTTTGCGGCGCTTTCATTCCTCGGTATCGGAACAGAAGTTGGTTACGCAGATTGGGGCCAGGTGCTTTCCTTTGCACGTAACTGGATCACCAGCTTGAATACGTACTGGTATATCATCGTATGGCCGGGCCTCACACTGGTACTCTTCGTCATGGGCTGGAACCTCGTTGGCGATGCCTTGCGCGATGTTCTTGATCCACGTATGCGCGGCAAGACTTAATTCCTGTGCCACAAAGATTCTTTTTTCAATTAATTTGGGGAAGTATTGGAATAGCCCTGCTTTTTGCAGGGCTATTTTTCGATACAAGTACCGCAGTTTCACAAATTGCATCCACACCCACCCCTGACCGCCTCGCGCAGCCTACGCTTCCCGCCAGCCCATCACAGGCGGATAAGGGCGCTCAAGTTTACTGGCTTTCCTGCCTTCCCTGTCATGGTGATCGCGGCCAGGGACTGACCGAAGAATTCAAACAGACATATCCTGCGGAAGACCGCAACTGCTGGAATTCAGGCTGTCATGGGAAACGTCCGTATGATAATGGATTTACCCTGCCAACCACCATACCACCAGTTAGTGGCGCTGGAACATTACAGAAATTTCCCACTGCGCTCGTTTTGCGCTCCTATATCTTTGCCGCAATGCCTTACTGGAGACCCGCCAGCCTGACTGAAGAAGAATCCTGGCAGGTGACGGCATTTCTTTTGCGCGAGAACAATATGTGGGATTCTCGTGCAGAACTTAATGCGGAAACAGCGCGCTCTGTTTTCATTGTGACTGCTGTTGTTTCTCCCGCTAAGGAATACGATGTCAAGACCAATACAACAGTGCCTATTATTATGATGGGTGGAGTGCTTATACTTGTATTGTTTTTTATCTTCCAACGCTTAAGAAAAAAATAAGGGTTGTGTTGCGCATCGCCCATAAAAACGGCTTGCTTGTATAATTGACATGGGTGTGTTTCAAATGAGTTGACAAAAAGAACGTCCCGAAGGTTTTGTCGAGAAAATTTGGTCGTTTGTGCCAACCTTCGGGACGGTTTCAACTGAAATGAAACACGCCCAATTGACATATGCTTTCCTTAAAAAGGACTTTGCCATGCGATTCTTAGACCATCACTTTCGATTTAGCCACTACCGGATTTTGAATATGGAGATCACTCGCTAAAATGAAACCATTAAACAAATTCGACAAATTAAATTCGCGCCTTGAGATCATTTTGCTAAGGCAAAAATTTGGGGTGTTTTACGGCATGATAGCAGGATTTGCCTTCGCAGCCTCTTCCTGGGGCTGGGATGGTTATATGCTGAGCAAGTCACATGCCTACTTACCATGGACCATGCTCATTGTGGGTGTGATTTTCTGCGTCATTCTCGGTGGGATAGTCGGCTGGCTGACTGCGCGGTCAGATAGCAGCCTGCTGGGTGTTGTTTTCTGGGTCATTTCTTCGTTCTTCTTTGCGTGGCTGATCGTTGCTTTGCCCCTGCAGATCAATCCATTCATTGCTTCAAAACTCGACCCGCAACTGGGCGCATTATTGGATTACGAAAAAAATATTGAATTCGCGTTCCGCTTTGGCGTTTCACTTGCATGGGTCCTTCCGTTCACGTTGATCGTTGGAGTGACGCAATTACCCATTACGGAGCCGGCAGTGTTTTCCACATCTATTTTCGGCAAAGTTGCTCCCCTTTTGTTTTGTATCGTTGTGATGAGCATTGGCGGAGTGATCACAGATAACCTGATCAACTCACATTTTCGAGCCGGCATTGCAGCTCTTGATAATACAATCCAGTTTGTTTGGGACAACAAAAATAACGAAAATGTAGACAAAGCCCTTTCACGAGAGGCGCACACGATGTCGCTCAGCACCGTGGGAGAATATGTTCGGGAATCAAGGTATTTATTTGTCAGTAGTTACGATGAATCTCTTGGTGATCTTCATATACTGGTTAAGTTTGATGACCAATGGGTGGACTGCAATGTACTTTATAGTCAACCCATTTCCTGCAATATAGCTGTGGGCAATAATTAGGCGCTTACACTTTCTTGGACCTTTGACAACTTGATAAAACCTGCTTGAGAAAGAAGGCAAGGAAACGCCTTTGCAAAACTACAAGCAAACGTCTCGACCAGCTCAACGGCCACCCAAAGCTCAGGGCGTATTCTTTTTCATCACTTGAATGGCTATTCTCCAGCAAAACAGGCTAAGAAATAAACTACTCGCCTCACAAGCCGCCCATATGGGCGGCTTGCTTGTATAATTGGCCTATGCTTTCCTCAAAAAAGGATTTTGCCATGTCATCTTCAAAACAGCTTGTTGGATTTGTATGTTTCATCTTTTTCCTTACTATCACTGCTTGCGGATTTTCATCCCCACAGTTTGAAGTGACTCCCACGCCTTCAGAAGCGCCCATCACTATTCCCACCGCGATATCCGTGCCGCGCGCGTTGACGGTATGCCTGGGCGATGAACCGAACACCCTCTATCCTTTCGGCGGACCGAATGCCGCTGCGCGCAGTGTGTTGGCCGCGGTCAATGACGGCCCGATTGACATGATCGGATATGAATATCAACCGGTCATCCTCACACAACTGCCATCGCTTGAAAACGGCGATGCGGAAATTGTCAGAACGCCGGTGCAGGCCGGAGGTCAGGTTGTGGATGCGGATGGGAATCTGGTTGTGCTGAAAGAGGGAGTGCGAGTCCGCCCTGCTGAATGCCGCGGGGATGATTGCGTCATCACTTACGATGGCACGACCTCGCTTGAGATGGATCAGATGGTCGTCACATTTCGGCTGCGTAAAGACCTAACCTGGGCGGATGGCACACCTCTGACCACAGACGACTCGATATATGCGTTTGAGCTTGCATCTGACCCGAGCGCGGTCGCGAATGCTTATTTGGTTGAACGCACACAAACTTATGAAGCCGCTGATGCGCAGACCCTTCAATGGTGGGGCAAGCCTGGATTTATTGACCCAACTTATTTCACCAACTTTTGGGGGCCTGCGCCGAAACACTTGTGGAGTCAATTCCCTCCCGGTGAATTGCAGACCATTGATATTGCTTCGCGTTCACCAATTGGATGGGGCGCATACATGATCGAGGATTGGATTGCAGGCGATCATATTACGCTTAAGAAGAATCCATATTATTTTCGTTCTGCAGATGGGAATCCAAAGTTTGACATCCTTACCTTCCGCTTCATTCCTGACCCGAACACGGCGCTAAGCGAATTGGTGGCTGGCCGCTGCGACATTCTCGACCCAACGGTCAACCTCGATGGTCAGGTGGGGCTGTTGCAGGAGATGCAGGCGGGCGAACAGGTGCAGGCTTTCGTCACTCCCGGCATGACCATTGAATGGCTTGGGCTTGGTATCGCGCCTGCCTCCTATGATGATGGTTATGATAAAAATGACCGCCAGGATATTTTTGCAGATGCCCACACACGCCAGGGGATTGCTTATTGTCTTAACCGCCAATCCGTTGTGGACAATGTTTTATTCGGACTTACAACAGTCCCCACTACCTATATTCCTGTTGAACATCCCTTATACGATTCTAATATTGAAGTAATTCCTTATGATCCCCGAGCGGGGATTTCATTGCTCGAACAAGCTGGCTGGAGGAATATCGATGGCGATCCATCCACGCCGCGTGTTGCAGTAAATATTGTCAATGTTAAGGCGGGCACACCCCTGCAACTCAATTACTACACTACAACCGCCACGCAACGGAGGCAGGTGGTGGAAATTCTTGAACAGTCCCTGGCTGAATGCGGCATTGGGCTTAATGTGGAATATTTTTCACAGAATGATCTCTATGCACCCGGTCCTGGCGGCTCACTCTTTGGCCGCCGCTTTGACTTGATCGAATATGCATTGGGTGTTAACAGCATTGAACCTCCATGCGGCTGGTTCACAACTGAAGAGATTCCGTCCGAATCCAATTCATGGATCGGCACGAACATAACAGGATATAAAAATAAGGAATATGATGAAGCCTGCCATGCAGCGCAGTTTACCCTGCCTGGAGAGCAAAGCTATATCGATACCTATCGCAATACGCAAGTGCTTTTCTTGAGCGAGCTTCCAGCCATTCCGCTTTATTATCGTTTGCGTGTTGCTGTGGCGCGTCCAGATCTTTGCCATTTTGACCTTGACCCGACTGCCAACCCGTTCTGGAATATTGAAGCCATTGATACGGGTGACGCCTGTAAGAATTAATTAACTCATCTTAAGTAGAACATCCGAAGGTTTGAAAGACCGTGCCGGGTAATTCAAACCTTCGGGACGTTGTGTAATATCGGAAATTTTAGAGAGTGGCTAATCTTGTGGGCTTGCCTAGAGATTTAACCACAGCCCACAGGGTAATAAGATCACGGAGTCCACGGAGAAGGCCTTTTAGAATCTCTGTGCTCTCTGTGCGCTCCGTGGTGAAGGGTTTTCTTAGCCCGTCTTTTTAGCCACTCCCAAATTTTAGTGAAGATTAGTGCGAGAGGCAGTATAATGCACTCATTCAAAATTCAGGAGTCGGAAGTGATAAAAACCGATCAAAAACCTTTATTGGAAGTACGCAATCTTAAGACTTATTTTTATACCGAAGATGGTGTGGTGCGTGCCGTGGATGGCGTAAATTTTGAGGTGTATCCCGGCGAGGTGTTGGGCATTGTCGGTGAATCAGGTTGCGGCAAGAGCGTTACATCTCTTTCGATCATGCGCCTGATCGCGCAGCCCGGAAAAATAACTGAAGGTGAGATATTGTTGGATGGCAGGAATCTTCTGGAATTTTCTGAAAATGAAATGACCAAAGTGCGCGGCAACAGGATCTCCATGATATTTCAGCAGCCGCAAACAGCATTGAATCCCGTTTTTCAGGTGAGTGATCAAATTGCCGAGGTACTGAATATCCACAAGGACTTCGGCAAGGATGCTGGCAGGAAACGCGCCGTCGAATTATTGAAGATGGTGGGAATTCCCGATGCAGAACGCCGCGCTGAAGCATATCCACACGAACTTTCAGGTGGAATGGCGCAGCGTGTGATGATCGCGATGGCGCTGGCATGTGTCCCCGAATTATTAATCGCAGACGAACCTACCACTGCTTTGGATGTCACCATTCAAGCGCAAATTCTGGATCTGATGCGCGGTTTGCGTACCAAGATGGGCACGTCTGTGATTTTGATCACCCATGATCTTGGCGTGGTGGCTGAAATGGCTGAACGCGTGGCTGTGATGTATGCGGGTGAGATCGTGGAACAAGCCGATGTGAATTCGCTCTTTGACCAGCCTTTGCATCCATATACACAGGGCTTGATCGGTTCCATTCCCGTTTTGGGGAAGCTCAAAGAACGGCTGGATGTGATTCCCGGCAACGTACCAAATTTGGTGAATCTACCGGTTGGTTGTCGGTTTGCGCCCCGTTGTACAGCGCGCGAGAAGTTTGGTTTGAAGATCTGCACAGATGTAAAACCCGACCTCGTGGAAGCTAATTCTGAACATCTGGTGCGATGCTGGTTGTATCAGAGCGCAGAAGGCCATCAAGCGCCATTGAAGGCAAAATGAATGATATTCGTCATTGCGAGTCGCCGCTCTTGTACTTTGGCGGCGAAGCAATCTCCACGACATTGAAGGGGATTGCTTCGGGCAAGAGCAAGAGCGCCCTCGCAATGACGAATCATAAATAAATTATCAATCGTCTCGGAGCCCATGAGCATGAGTCAGATAACAGAACCGCATAAAACGGAAGATTTGGTGGAAGTTCAGCATTTGGTGAAGTATTTCCCGGTACGCGCCGGGTTGATGCAGCGCGTGGTGAATTGGGTGAAAGCTGTGGATGATGTTTCTTTCACCGTAAAAAAAGGCGAGACCCTCGGCATGGTGGGTGAATCAGGCTGCGGGAAGACTACCATTGGGCGATCCATGCTTCGGTTGGTGGAACCGACTTCCGGGTCGGTGCATTATGACAACAAGGATGTATTGAAGTTACGCGGCAGTGAATTGAAAGACGTCCGTCGTCATATGCAGATCATTTTTCAGGACCCATATGCTTCGCTCGACCCGCGTGTGCCCATCGGTGAGTCTGTGATGGAAGGCTTGCATATTCATCATATCGGCACGCGGCAGGAACGTTACGATCTTATGATCGACACGCTCAAGAAAGTGGGCTTGGAAGATTATCACGCCCGCCGTTACCCGCATGAATTCTCCGGTGGTCAGCGTCAGCGTATCGGTATTGCCCGTGCGCTTGCTTTGCGTCCCAACTTTATTATTTGTGATGAGCCTGTCTCTGCGTTGGATGTGTCCATTCAATCGCAGGTGCTCAACATCCTGAAAGACCTGCAAAAGGAATTTGGCCTGACCTATCTTTTCATTGCGCACAACCTGAGTGTGGTCGAACATATCTCAGACCGTGTGGCGGTAATGTACCTCGGAAAGATGGTGGAGTTGGCCGGGCGCGAAGACCTCTTTAGACAGCCTTTACATCCATATACAAAGGCTTTGATGACCGCAATTCCCATTCCAGACCCCAGACTCAAGCGTGAGCGCGAAGTGCTCAAAGGCGATGTGCCCAGCCCGCTTAATCCGCCAAAAGGCTGCCGCTTTCACCCGCGTTGTCCCATTGCAGAAAAGATATGTTCGGAACAGGAACCTGAGTTCCGTGAAGCCGCGCCCATGCATTGGGTGGCGTGTTGGATGGTAAAGTAGGTTTAACATGGATCGTAATATTTTAATTGTTGACGACCAGCGTGATATTCTGCGGCTGTTACACTCCACGCTTGATACATTGAAGAATTTGGAGATCAAGATATTTGAAGCTCCATCGGGTGAAGAAGCGCTGCTTGAATCCTCGCGTCATAAAGTTGACCTGCTCATTACCGATTACAAACTTCCCGGCATGAGCGGTGTTGAACTCATGCATAAAGTTCGCGCGCGCCACCCGGAAGCCAAGGTGATCCTCATCACCGGCACGAACGAGCGCAAGGTGCGTGAAGAAATGCTTAATGCGGGGGCGCTTGCGATCTTTGATAAACCCATTCCACTGGCAGATTTTTTGGATGTTGTTGAGCGCGGGCTTGGCCTGGTGCAAACCATTTTTCCTCCCGAAAAGGCAGAGGGGGTTAAAGAAGAAAAACGCCACTCCAGACTTTCGGACTTGCTTGCCAACTTCCGTCAGGATATTAAAGCCGAAGCGGTTTTTCTGCTCAATGATCGCGGCCTCGTGCAGGCACGCACTGGAAAATTGCATGATGCAAGCATGGAAGTTTCGCTCATTTCCACATTGATGGCGATCCACGGCAGCAGCTTGAAAGTTGCGCGCCACAACCATCAGGAATCGTTTGACTCGTACCATGTCTTTAGCGGCGGCGATCACGATCTGCTCTTCATTCCCGTTACCCCTCTGTATGCATTACTTGTTGCAGGCAATGGCCTGGCCGCTGAAGATCGTATTCTGGAAACTATCAGTGGATTACTCGCATTGCGGACTCAGGTGGAGAGGTCCCTCAAGTCCATGGGCGTGACTGGTGAACTGCATTTACCTGCTCATGATGAAAGAATCGCTTCAGATCCAAATCTGACGCCTGCCGCTATTCCAACAGCAGTTAAGCCAGCGGATGCGCCGCCTTCCCCGGAAATGGAAGCGCTCTTGAAAGATGCCGCCAAAGGGAAAGCCAGGGCAAACGACGCCGATGATTTCTGGAGTCAGGCCGCCGAAAAACATGGCAATAAACCGGTCAGTTCAGAAGTAATGTCCATTGAAGAAGCGCGTAAGCTTGGCATCATTCCAGGCGATGGAAAGTAAAAAATTTGTGATACAATTTTGCCCGCACTGGGGCATGGTGCAACGGCAGCACACCAGCCTTTGGAGCTGTGGATCTTGGTTCGAATCCAGGTGCCCCAGCCTGACACATCCCGCGCAGGCGGGTTTCTTTTCAAAAACAGGATTTGTCGCGGAGCAATACACCGCCGCACAAATCCTGTTTTGTTATTAGATTACGTATATTCGTCATTGCGAGGGCGTTCTTGCTCTTGCCCGAAGCAATCCTCAACATAGTGATGAGATTGCTTCGTCGGGAAGTACACCCTCCTCGCAATGACGAAATTTCTTTTTTTATCGAGGTGCCATTATGAAGATAACCGCCATCCTTCTGGCAGCAGGGCAGGGAACACGTATGAAATCGTCCCTCCCAAAAGTTTTGCACCCTGTTGCGGGCAAGCCCATGATCTGGCATGCCTTGGAAGCCATCAAACAATCCACAACCGGGAAACCCATTGTGGTTGTCGGTCATGGTGCGGACGAGGTAACTACATATCTTGGTGATTCTGCTCACACTGTTTTGCAGGAACCGCAGTTGGGGACGGGTCACGCGGTCATGCAGGCGGAATCTTTATTAAAAGGGAAAACAGATCTGGTTGTCGTTTGCTATAGCGATATGCCATTATTGCGCGGGGAGACTTTACAAAAACTTGTCGAAACACAGAAGAATAACAAAGGACCCATTTCCATGTTGACAGTCCTTGCGGATGATCCGCGTGGGTTTGGACGCGTCATCCGCAAGGCAGATGGGACGGTGGAGGCCATCGTGGAGGAATATGTCGCCACGCTTGAGCAGTTACAGGTCAAAGAATTGAACGTGGGCGGATATTGTTTCGATGCAAACTGGCTTTGGGAGGCATTGCATCGCATCCCAAAGAATCCTAAAAAAGGTGAATATTATTTAACCGACACAGTTGAGCTGGCTTCCGAAGAAGGCCTGCCGGTTCAAGCCACCGTGATGGACGATGTGGAGGAAACCATTGGTATTAATACGCGCGTGCATCTTTCAGAAGTGGAAATTGCCATGCGCAGGCGTATCAATCAGCGGCACATGTTGAATGGTGTGACGATGACGGACCCCAATTCCACATATATTGAAATCGGCGTAAGTATTGGCAGGGATACTGTGATCATGCCGAATACATTTATTCATGGAAGAACAGAGATCGGCGAAGGTAATGTTCTCGGTCCGAATACGATCATTCATGATTCGAAGATCGGCAATCGCTGCAAAGTGCTTGCTTCTGTTATGGAAAGCGCATTATTGGAAGATAATGTGGAGATGGGACCATTTGCCCGTTTACGAAAAGGCGCGCACTTGGGAAACCATGTGCACATGGGGAATTTTGGAGAGGTGAAGGATTCGCATCTGGCTGACGGTGTGAAGATGGGACATTTCTCCTACATTGGGAACGCGCAGATCGGCGCGAACACAAACATCGGCGCAGGTACAATTACATGTAATTATGACGGCGAAAAGAAACATGCCACAGAAATTGGCGAGGATGTGTTTATCGGTTCAGATACAATGCTGATTGCGCCGCTAAAGATCGGAGCCGGCGCACGGACCGGGGCGGGCGCGGTGGTGACGAAAAATGTGGCTGAGGATACGCTTGTAGTGGGCATGCCCGCGCGCGCCATAAAAAAGTTGGAAAGAAAGAAAAAGTAATTTGAGTTTTTGTTATGATAAGGAAACTAATATGGTGAAACTTACCAAAGAAGAACGCCAGTCTCTGATTGACCTGGCGAATGAAGCCCGTCAGCACGCCTATGTGCCGTATTCAAGGTATCCTGTTGGTTCGGCTTTGCGGACGAAGACCGGCCGAATATACACTGGTGTGAATGTGGAGAATGCCGCTTATCCGCATACGATGTGCGCCGAACGGGTGGCGATCTTCAAGGCCGTATCAGATGGCGAAAGTGAGTTTGATGCAATTGCTGTGGTTACAAATAATGGCGGTTCTCCCTGCGGCGGATGCAGACAGGTGATGGCTGAGTTTGGTTTGGATACGATCGTTTTAATTGCAAATGGGGAAGGAAAGTTACAAAAAGAAATGACAGTAGCAGAATTATTGCCTGAGGCTTTTACGCCGAAGCATTTGCAATAAGTTATAACGAATCCCATTATGACTGAATTCCGTTCCTTTCGCGCTCAATCCGTTGTGCTTCGCCATAAAGATTGGGGCGAAGCTGACCGTTTGCTCACCCTTTATACGCGTGAGCAAGGCAAAGTGCGTGCGCTTGCAAAAGGTGCGCGCAAAGTCACCTCACGCAAAGCGGGACATCTACAGCCATTTACTTATGTGACGCTGCAGCTCGCCAAAGGGCGTGACCTGCTGATCGTTACGCAGGCTGAAACAGTCAATGCATTTCTGGCGATTGGGGAGGATCTGGTAAAGACAGGTTATGCATCCTATGTGATCGAGCTGCTGGATCGTTTTACCTATGAAGAGGAAGGCGGGCATCCATCATTATTCAAACTGCTTGTTGAAACACTTGACCGACTCGAAAGAGAATCGGATGCATGGGTGGCGGTGCGGTATTATGAAATGCGCCTGCTGGATTACACAGGCTTTCGCCCGCAGTTGTTTGAGTGCGCGAATTGCGGCAATGAAATTTTGCCTGAGGATCAATATTTTTCGTTCACTGCGGGCGGAGCGATCTGCCCTCGCTGCGGGCTGGGTTTGCCCAACCTGACGAAAATTTCCGTTGAGACACTTAAGTACCTTCGCCACTTTCAAAGATCAAGCTACCGCGATGCCTCTCGTGCGCAGCCCAGTCCGGAGGTCCAGAAAGAAGCGGAAATTTTGATGCAGGGATTTTTTACTTATCTGCTGGAGCGTGAATTGAATACACCGGGATTTATTAAACGAGTCAAATCAAAAAATTGATTTATATCTTCTGATGTTAAGTATCGTCCCGGTCGCGGGCTTCTAGTGAACCGCGAATATCGTCGTGATCCGCCGCCGTAATCACATCCAGGCCATATCTGAAGCGGGTTTAGCAGCTCAAATCCTGGGCAAATCCACTTCTTTTTCCGCCGATAGTTTGTTCCAAACAGATAATTTGAACGTGAAATTGATTTCGAAATCAGTTTAATAATCCATGATTTTGGTTGTATAATATTAGTGATGAAAAAGATGAAGTTAGTGCATGAAGGTATAAACAGAAGAGGTTGCTATGTCTGTTGATGACGACTTATACGTAATACCGCAGGCGCCACCGCCTGTTCCAAAGTTTGCCGTGGCGGCCATCGCCATTCTGATGGTGGGTGTGATCAGCATGGTGGTCTATATGGTATTGAGGCCCAAGAGTTTGCAAGTAACTGTCCCTGGTAAGGAATTGGTTATTGGTATTGACAAGGCGACTCTTTATGTTCCCAAGGATGCAGCCATTTTAGATGGCGTTATTTCCATTTCATCGCTTCAATCAAACGTACATTCCATTGCGGGCGAAGAAGCGGAATGGTTCCGTTCACAGGTGGTTGAGGTGGAATATTTGAACAGGCAGGGCCTGCCTTATCAGGATGTAACCTTCCCCAAGCCCGTCTTGATATGTTTCATGATCAACGAATTATGGCAGGACTATACTCAACATCCGGATGAATATCTGGTGCAATACTATGCCGAAGAACAGAGTCCGCCTGGTTGGGTAACGTTGCCCATGTCAGCCAACCCTGACCGACACCAGTTGTGCGGCCAGACCGATCATTTATCGATCTTTGCCCTGGCAATGAAACCACAGGAAGATATTATTCCTATTACTGGTAGTACTCGGATTCCCACAGCAACTGGTTCCCTTTCTCCTACTCCTACAGGAGCGTTTAATCCAGCCTTCTCGCCGACCCCTACTAATGCTAATCGAGGGGCAGCGGCAACCCCTGTCTCCACCCAGGCCGCATTAACAGCAACGTCAGTTGCTTTAACTGCAACGGATGTTCCACCAACTAGCGTTCCCCCAACAAATGTTCCACCAACAAATGTTCCGACTGTTGTTCCTACTGATATTCCAACCATTGTCCCTACTGATATTCCTGCGCCGACTGCAACTGATCCCCCCGTGCCGACTGCTACCGACCCTCCCGTGCAGCCAACTGACCCACCACCTCCACCAACTGATCCTCCACCTCCACCGACTGACCCTCCAGTTGTGCCGTAATCTCAATAACAAATCTTTTATAACATCCGAAACCAATTGGTTTCGGATGTTATGCTTTTGGCTTTATAATTTTTGCATCTCTTTGGCAATTTGAATAACCCGAAACCCTGTTCATGTGGAAGGAAAAAAATGAGACGCAAAATCTTCGCAGGTGCATTAATTGGTTTGAGTTCGATCTTCGTGATATTAAGCCTTGTTGGAATTTGCATGGCATGGATCTATAACGAGCCGCTCACCCAGGAATCGACCGGTCGTCTTCAGGAGATCGATACACAGTTGGCTCAGATACAAGGTGACCTCCAAAATGCCAAGCTGGAGGTGGAGCGTGCTTTGCGAATTATGGAATCGGCGGAGCAGGCGCTGGAGTCATTAACCCGGCAAAGTATGGATGCGGAGCAATTATTGGAAGAGGTCAATAGCGCACTGGATGATGACCTCATCCCCGGGTTGGAAACGACCCGCGAGAAAATTGATGGCGTGCGAAACACATTGGAAGATTTGCGCGGCGCGCTGGAACAGGTCAATAAGCTTCCGTTTGTGGATCTGAACCTGCCCGGTGATGAGCTGCTGGCGAGCATCATCGCCGGTGTTGACTCGCTGGACGCGGAGATTGTCAGCGTACAGGACCTGGCTCAAAGAGCATCTACTTTTATCAGCGATAATTCCTACTTGCTGGGTGGTGACTTCAAGGAGACTAAACAGCATCTCGAAGAACTCCTTAAGGTGCTGGGCGATTACGATTTAAAAGTAACAGACTGGCGCATTCAGATTAAATCTTTGGTGGCGTCTCTTCCAGTTTGGGTCGACCGCGCTTCGATCATTTTGACTATCTTTCTGATTTGGTTTGGGTTTTCCCAGTTCAGTTTGTTTTTGCATGGATTAAGTATTAAAAGAGGCGAAGACCCTTTGGATTTTTTGAGTAAGCCATAGATCAACGGGTTTTATTTGAGCCGCTTGCCCCAATTCAAAATGAATATCCATGAGATGACGACCACAAATGGTTTAAGAAACCGCCATAAGAGGATTTGAAACCATCGCCATTTAAGCGGATATACAGTATGTGTGAGGAACCAACGGACGAATAACGTCTGGCCCAGGGCGCTTCTCATTACCCGGCGTTTGTATCCGTTAAATGAAAATTCGTTGCGCTGAAACGCCTCGCCGACCTCGCGGGCTGCGACGGCGCCGTATCCCAAAGCAATGCTGATCCCCTCTCCAAAAATTGGGTCCGCACCGGCGGCATCTCCCACCAATAATACGCGCGGCACCGACATTTGATTTCCAGGACTGAACCAGCGGATGGGGTGTCCCTTTAATTCCACAGCATTCAAGTCGAATCCGTGTCTCGCCATTTCCTGCGCGAGTAATTCTTTTAGCGCGGGCCGCGAATCATTTGCAAGCAGGTTGGTATCATAGATACCCCAACAGCGCATGGGTTGACCATCCACGAGCGTGGGGAAATCCCATGTATAGCCTGCAATATTATCAGGCACGGGGAGGAAGTCAAAGTAGGCATGATTTTCTTTGTGATTTGATTTTTGTGGGGTTTCAGCATAGTCGAAGGCCGGGGTGATCACTTCCAACGCGCGCGCCGTGTAGACGGGGGCATGCGGCAACACACAACGCCGCGTCACTCCATTTGAGCCGTCTGCGCCAACGACAATTTGTGCGATGAATGTGCCGGCATCTGTCTCTACTTTTACGTGGTCGTCATAAGTTTTTATATCTTTGACCGTGATGCCTTCTCGAATCTCTATGCTCTTTTCTTTTGTTTTTTCAGCCATCCAGGCATCAAATTCATTGCGGCGAATCACGCGGATGGTATGTTTCCCTGGCATGCGTAAACTGAGACCTTTGCCTGCGAAATCAAAATGGGCCGTGTCCACGTCCACGTGCGGAATTTCGGTTACATCCAGGCCGAGGCGTTCGAGGATCACTTCTGCATCCGCGACCAGGCCGCCTGCGCAAAGCTTGACGCGTGGATAATGCGCCTTTTCGAGAATCAGGATGCGGGGAGCCAGATGCGGGTAGTCTCTTGCGAGATGCAAGGCAGTGGAGAGTCCGCTTGGGCCGCCGCCAAGGATGAGAACATCGTGCTTTAGCATATTCTTTTCCATAAGTTTCTATTTAACCATAGAACTGTTTATAGGCACAATGTAAATATCCAACTGAGCGGGGGAATGGTTGTCATAGTGGGTTGATAATTTCTTGACTTAGAACAGATGTTCCATTACACTTTATCTCTATGTCTATCTGGCAATTTATCAAAAAATATTTGCAGCCAAACTCAGGCCAAAAGGAAAAGAGGAATTACTCTTATGTTGCGGCTCTTCAAGAACAACATAAACAAAAGAGGCGTGCTTCTGATTCTCAACTTGAAGACTTGCCTCAGATCTTGAACCAGGATGAACGGCATCAACTCTGGATCCGCCTTTCACCTCGCGAACAGGATGTGACTGCGCTCACTTGTCTGAAATATACAAACCGACAAATTGCTGCTCGTTTGGGAATATCAGTTGAGACGGTGCGTACATATTTAGTAAATGTTTTGAATAAATTGGGACTTGAGACGAAAGCAGATTTACGCGTCTTCTTTGCTGGATGGGATTTTGATGAATGGGAACGTAGAAGCCCCTACCGCTAGCACGGTTTAAATTTCCTTTACTATATTTGCCTCCCCTTTTAAGACGTCCCCCAATGGATACCCCTTGAAAGGGGTTTTTAATTTTTCGAATTTGATCTACTCTAGCGGGATGAATAATTTTTCAGAAGATCAAATCTTGAAAAAAACTTCTCTCAAGACTTTTCTTTGCCATTCCCACAGTGATCGTACGGCTGTGCATGCTCTTTGGTCACGCCTGAAAAAGGATGGCGTGGATGTGTGGCTGGATAGGGAAAACCTACAGCCCGGGCAGAATTGGGAACGTGAGATCCGCACAGCGATCATTAAGAGTGACGTGGTCATCGCCTGTCTTTCACGCGGATTCAATAAACAAAAAGGATTCCGTCACGAGGAATTAAAGATCGCTCTCGAAAAAACGGATTTAATTCCTGAGGGCGAGCTCTTTATCATCCCTGTTCGGCTGGAGGAATGTGACGTGCCCAAATCTTTAGGTCATCTTCACCGCGTGGATTTGTTTGAAGCGGGAGGGTATAAAAAGCTGGTTCGTGCTCTTCAAAAACAGAATAAACAAGAATAAGCAGATAGCAGAATTTCCTGAAGTTTGGTTGTATAATTTCGTTAACCCGATAAATCGGAACTGAAGTGCCTGAATCCTCCTCTAGTTGGAGTTTCGACACTCCTTTTGGCCGCAACCTGCCAGATTGGGAGTTTAAAATTTGCAAGGCCGTGCTCTAAATTGATTTGCTTTCATGAATGGCGGATAGATTATGAGTAATCAAAAACCCAAAACCAATAGATCTCAACCATCCTCTGATGACGATATAGGAGGAAATGTTTCTGACAGCTTCATCATCAAAGGTGATGGAAATACGATCAATGTGGGTGGGAAAAATACCATTTCAGATTCGGCAAAAAAGAAAACTCACTCTAGAAAACCTAAAAAACCTAATGTGCTAATTGTTGTGGCTTGGATTGGTTTTTTTGCGACGGTTTTAGCCGCACTCATAAGTGTGTTTGGAAAAGGATTTTCGGTCACTCCAAGTCCAACTCCCGCGCCTGCCACCGCGATTGTCTTTACTGAGACAATCACGCCAACCGTTATTCCAACGGATACGGTTCTGCCGGGTGAACCAAGCTTCACACCTGTACCAGTGACAGATACGCCTGTGCCTACTTTTACCCCCGTTCCTGTAAGTATTGGAGAGGATTGGCTGGCTGGTTGCATCAGCACACTGTGGAGGATATATCCTTCAAATATCCCAATGGTTGAAAGAGGGGATGGTTGTTGGAAGGAGCCTCTGCACAATTTTTCAGCGGAGAATGGTGATCTGGATTTTCTAGCTGAACGTGGAAAGGGGACTACTGAAACATACGGATTATTTGCGCCTCTGCCAGAAAACGGGACTGTAACATTTACAATTCGTCTTAAGGAGTTGAGTAATGTCGATCTCTGGATGGGAGTCTTTGCCGAGCCAGAGATAGAATCACAAGGCATATTGATGACGATCCTAAACGGTGATGTAAATAGGCGTGCGTTTGTGCAAAAGGACCCCTTTACCTATGAAACCATTCAAGGGAGCCAGGCAGTTACTCAAGAAAACGGTTATTCGATTTCATTCACATTCACAAACCTCTCCGTTACGAGTATTGTTAATCCTAGTGTCTTCGTGACGAATTCAGTTTCGATTCCATCAGCACAAAAGTGGCTCTTTTTGGGATATAAAGGCTTGACTGGGGCATATCGAATTGAGGGGACCTTCCTCAACTTTGAATTGAAAAAATAAGTGATACTCATGCTTGAATCCAAACGCCCTCTCAAAGTATTCCTATGCCATATCATGCCCGTATGGGTACGCCCACGCGGACCGTGACCCCGTGCCGGACTCCCCGAATGGGCTCGCCTGACCAAAGACGGCGTGGATGCATGGCTCGACAAGGAAAAACCCTGTGGTGAGCGAAGCCGAACCATTCTCCCAGGGCAGGGTTTCGACACAGCTTCGCTAGTCAACCTACCAGATTGGGAATTGGAAATCCGCAAGGCGGTATAATAACGGTATTGTTCAGGAGAAAGACAATGACTACCTATCCGTCAACTTATACCGAGAAAATCTCTCAGGAAATCCACAAAACGCCTGATGAATATTTGCCTGCCTTGTTGGAGATGGTGCGTTTGTTCCGCGAAACCGTGACTCTCAAACCTGCCGACGAAAGTTTTGCACAAGGCTGGAAGGAAGCGATGAACAACGAACTTCTCCCAATTGATCAACTTTGGGAAGGCATTCATGCCGCATAAACCAGCGATTGGGGTTGCTTTCACGCCAGAGTTCAAGCGGAACTTGCGCGGGCTGGCAAAGAAGTACCCTCATATTCGTTCAGATGTTCAACCGATTATCGAGCAGATTCAACATGGGGAATTTATCGGGGATCAGGTGCAGGGGACAGGTTACACAATTTTCAAAGTTCGCATTCGCAACAGTGACGTTGCTCGCGGCAAGAGCGGCGGCTATCGCGTGATTTATTACTTGAAAACGGCAACCGCCGTTATTCTGGTAACGATTTATTCAAAGACTGAACAATCTGATATTTCCTCCGCGAAGATAAAAAAGATTCTTGCTGAGTTTGGGTAATTGATTCTTGCAACCATGACCGAATCAAAACGTGCATTGAAAGTCTTTCTCTGCCATATCATCCCCGTAGGGTACGCACACGCGGACCGTGACCCCGTCCCACAAGGGGATGATATCCCACAAGGGGACGATGTGCGCGGACTCCCCGAAGGGACCCGCCTGACCACACTTGTCCTGGCGGACAGTGCCAGGGAAGATGGCGTGGACGCGTGGCTCGATAAAGAGAAACTACATGGTGAGCGAAGCCGAACCATCCTCCTAGGGCAGGGTTTCGACACAGCTTCGCTAGTCAACCTACCAGATTGGGAATTGGAAATCCGCAAGGCAGTGTGAGGGATGTATAATTGAAATATGAAAACCCAACGCATCTATATGGAATCTTTCAGCCTTTGTTATCTGAAGTCATTGCCGCTGAAATCGGAGACGCGCCTGAGAATGTGCAATCTGTTTATGCAGAGTTGGTGACATTCAATGCAGAGATTTTGGCTGTTGAAGAGAATTCATTAGAGTTGGCAGACGAATATCAAAAGCGCGGCATTCTATCGCCAAATTTCTACGATGATGGCTTGCATATCGCTCTTGCAACAGTTGCCCAGGCAGACCTGCTCGTGAGTTGGAATTTCAAGCACATTGTTCATTTTGACAAAATCCGCTTGTTCAATGCGGTCAATATTGAATTCGGATACAAACCTTTACAGATATACAGCCCTCGAGAGGTGACTACTTATGGACGCGAAGAAGATTAATACCATTGAAATGACCCGAAAAATCCGCGATGAACACGCTAAACGTTTGGCGGGCAAATCTCACGCGGAGCGGATTGCTTTTTACCGCGAACAAGCCAAGAAGATGGAAAAGAAAATCCCCGCCTTGCTCAAGGAAATTGACAAGGCATAATTTCTTTTTGCCACAAATGGGATGGGTATGCCACCAGATAAGCGACCACTGAAAGTATTTTTATGCCATATCATGCCCGTAGGGTACGCCCACGCGGACCGTGACCCCGTGCGCGGACTTTACACCCGCCTGACCCAAGACGGCGTGGACGCGTGGCTCGACAAAGAGAAACTCCTCCCAGGGCAGGGTTTCGACACAGCTTCGCTAGTCAACCTACCAGATTGGGAATTAGAAATCCGCAAGGCGTTATAATAGCGGCATAGTTTAGGAGAGTTAACATGAAATATAAAATCCGACTTGAAGAAACAGAAGAAGGTTTTGCCATCTGGGTTCCAGGTTTGCCAGGATGCTGGTCGCAAGGGGAAACAGAAGAGGAAGCGCTTGAAAATATCAAAGACGCAATCGTGACCTATCTTGAAACGGTTGAAATCCTGCTTAAAGATCAACAGACTCGCATGGTTGAGGTTCCAGTTTAATTATGCCGAAATTGGCGGGAATTCAACACCAGCGAGCCGTAAAAGCCTTTGAGAAAGCAGGGTTTCGCGTGATCCGCGAAGGAAAACATATCTCTATGGCGAAAGACAACCGTATTATTATCATCCCGCGCAACAACCCAATCAATGCTTTCACAATGGGCGGAATTATCAAGGACGCGGGGCTGACTATCGAAGAATTTAAGAAGTTGCTGTAGCATGTCCACAGATAAGAGACCTTTGAAGGTATTTTTATGCCACGCTCACGCGGACCGTGACCCCGTCCCACAAGGGGATGATATCCCACAAGGGGACGATGTGCGCGGACTCGCCGCAGGGACCCGCCTGACCAAAGACGGCGTGGACCGCTACGCGTGGTTCGACAAAGCCAAACTACTCCCAGGACAGGGTTTCGACAGGCTCAACCTACCAGATTGGGAATTGGAGATTCGCAAGGCTGTGCATGAGATTACCTGTTGAGAAACAGGATATTGGCATATAATTTGACCTGCGTAATTAAGGCTGTACTATTGATGAAGTTAAGGATGCAATATGGCGCAGTATGTTCGAGACATCATGAGAAGTAGCCTATCTACAGTGGAGCCTGATGCTAGTGTTGAATCGGCACTCAGGGTTATGAGAAATGCGGGAATGCATAGTGTATTAATACGTCCACCGCATGGTGGACGTATGTGGCGCATTTTTACAGACACGGATTTCTTGATTGCTGTTGACTCAGGAAATGATCCAAATAATATTCCTGTAGGGTCATATGCGTCTCCAGTAACACATACAGCTCGTCCTGATTGGACGATTGAAAAAGCTAGGGATGAAATGATAAATTCTGGCGTTAAACATTTACCTGTAATGGATCGAAATGGGAATATTGTCGGGATGATCAGTAGTACTGATATTCTTAATCAGTATTGATATTGTTGTGTTTTTTTCAATTTTCAACGTAAATATTACAACTATAAATATTCAATATATAACAAACGAGGATAATTATGAAGAAGACATGTTTCTTCATTGGACCGATTGGCGATGACAAAACACCGATACGAGATTGGTCAGATCAAGTTCTAAAATATATAATCACTCCAGTGGTAACAGAACTTGAATATGAAAGTCCAAAGCGCTCAGATTTGATTCCTAGACCAGGTTCAATTTCGTTTGAAATAATGAGAAGCTTGGTTGAGGATACTCTTGTAATTGCTGATTTAACAGAAGGTAATCCTAATGTGTTTTATGAACTCGCTATCAGGCATGCACTACAAAAACCTGTTGTTCATATAATTCGTAAAGGTGACAAGATTCCTTTTGATGTTAGAGATATACGGGTTATACCTGTCAGAATAGATGATTTGCGTGAGGCTGAAAGCGCAAGGCAGGAACTAAAATCACAAATATTTTCGTCAGAAGAAGATGGAATAACGGCGATTCCCTATATTGTGCAAATCCATCAACTTAAGGGGGTTTTTGATAGTTCTAAATCTGACGCGGAAAAAGAAACTTTGCTAAACCTTTTGGAAAAACTTGAGAATATACACTTTAGTCTTGGAGATGTAAAAAATGAATTAGTTGTCTTAAATGGCCAACTAAATAACACCAAACGTGAAGGTTCCACTTCTTCTACCTTCATTGAAAAGAGATTGGCAAAGGCAGAATTAGTTAAGATACAAAAAGAAAAGAAGAAAAAATAATTTGCATTAGGGTTGGTTTATGAATATGGTAGCTTCATGAATTAATCAAGATGCTTTTTATTCGCTTGATAGATATATCGCTACAGGATCAATATATACTTTTTTCGTGCAGGTACAGCATCTAGATTAGGATTGGGAATTGGAAATCCGCAAGGCTGTGCGCGAGAGTGTATAATTTGCACGGGAGATAGATGGGATGGCATCCTTCGAAATCATCAACGGCATCACAGACGAAGAAGTGATAGCCATTGGCAGGTCGATTTGTGATCTGGAGCGTCTTCGAGAACAATATGGCGATGGGCGCTGGCGAAAGATGAAAGGAATTGCTACCATCCAACTTTCAAACGGACGTGTCCGAAAAGCCGAAATTCACTGGTACGAAGCGCACGGCATCGGACGAAAAGAGTACAAGCGCAAAAGTTACCTGGATTAAACCTATGAAAACTACTTCTCGTTTTGCTATCTGCGTAAACAACAGCGAATATCCTGCTTCGCTGGAATTGCATAAAATCTATCGCGTCTTGCCCGACAAAGAGGCTCAAGCCGACGGCGATATGCGGGTGATTGATGAAAGCGGAGAAGATTATCTTTTCCCTGCTGATTACTTCATCCCTATTGAATTGCCTCAGACAGTTGTTCGAGTGCTGAACAAGTCTTACGCACATGCCTAAAAGTCAAAACGACGCGTCGTAAAGGTTGCGTCATCATTCATCATTCCTAATTCATCATTATGAACAAACGCCCTCTCAAAGTCTTCCTCTGCCACGCTCATATCATCCCCTTGTGGGACGCGGACCGCGACCCCGTGCGCGGACTCTACGCTCGCCTGACCAAAGACAGATGATTAACATTCAGGGTAGACTCACA